>JBKJJX010000165.1:0-3760 GCA_046597825.1 Bacteroidota bacterium
CTCCGTTAAACCATTTTACTGTGCCTTTTTCCATTGGAAAAAGTCCTTTCGTTGTGTTAAACAAATCCGTCGTCAACGGACACTTATGATACAGCCAGCTCGATGTGCCTTTTAACATCAAATCGCAACCCGGTCGAATTCTCCACGGTTGCGATTGACTTTGTTTAGCTACGGGTTTGTTTACAACAACTCTAGCAAAACCTCTCCTTACGTGGAGAGTAAAAGCTCAACAACGGTGTACTGTTTTTGACGGCTACATAATAGCCATCGCACACGCAAATAGCAACATCTATTTTATGAATTCAGCTTAACGGGGAGATAACGATTAAGCAACAGGGCTTCGGAAGCAAGCAATTTGTCGACTACCGACTCATAAACATGATTGTCGGTCTTTACTCCCATATACGTGCCGTTATTCATTGTCCCGCACAGATTCGCAGCATATACCTGGAAACCAAATTTCCTCATGAACAACCGGGCAAACCTGGTCCCGCTATGGGCAAGGTCCTGAAGCACCAGTGGGCTGAGCAGGGCAACATTTGTCAGAAGAGGCAGAGGACTGCGCTTATGGAGCGACGTAAGATATGTTGTGGAAACGAATCCGGGGTCAAATTTGCGCAACATATTCTCAATAAGCATCCGGCAGGATTGCCTGTAGGAATCCAACATGGGTTCTCTTTTGGTAAACACGCTGACCGCTTTATTCACTTTGCGGTTGCACCGGATCACGGGAAAAATAATGCCGAACAGCACCGGACGATGTATCCATACTTCACGGCAGAAAGCAAAGTCTTCCTGTACGTCAATCTCGAATTTTTCAGGATTGTCAACGAGAACGTCAGCATCAACCCAAATGGTGCGATCAAATCCGCCATCAAGGAACTCGCGGGCTAGTTCAAGTCTCGCGAGATCGGTCATCAACAGCATATTGTTCCGCGCCTTCTCTCGATATGAGGCGGGAACATAATCGAATATTCTATCGTCGATGAAACGATATTCAAAATCTTTGAGCTTCGCCCACGACTGTACGGATTCCATGCATCGGACGATCCACGAAGGGACATTTGATTAATTATCTGAGGAGTAGCATTTTTTTTGTTTGAACGAGGGATCCGGACTTTAGTTGATAGAAATATATTCCACTCCCGAAGCCACCTGCATCGAATCCAATTTCGTACTCACCGGCGTCCTTTTCTTCATTTAAGAGAGTTGCAACTTCCCTGCCCAATACATCAAACACTTTGAGCGACGTAGGTCCGGACGTTCCGACCCGGAACCTGATGCGGGTTGTCGGATTGAAGGGATTGGGATAATTCTGTCCGAGAGTAAATTGCCCGGGTAGATTTTGCAGCTCAGGAATATCTGTGGTGCTGCTTAAAAGTTTTCGCTCGAACACACCGTTGCTGTGTGTCGCAACCCGCAGCATCCGGTTTGAAGGCGAGACCGCAAGATCTCCTGCAACAATCGCCTCGGGAAATCCCTCATTGAAACTCATCCACATACCGCCGCCGTTCGACGACACATACACGCCGAGATCATTTCCCACATACACGTGAT
Source organism: Bacteroidota bacterium (assembly GCA_046597825.1). Classification (GTDB taxonomy): domain Bacteria; phylum Bacteroidota; class Ignavibacteria; order UBA10030; family UBA6906; genus CAADGV01. Next base: position 1,558 of record JBKJJX010000165.1, read on the forward strand.
TTGAGTTTGACGGATCAATGGCAATCGCCGTCGTCGGTACATTGGGCAGACTCCCGGTGATATCCGTCCAGCTGGTTCCCGCGTTGACCGATTTTGCAACCCGGATAGTGTCAAAGCCGCCGACAGCGACATACAGCGTTTTGGAATCATTCGGATCAACTGCAATATCCAGATAATAGCGGTTCGGTAATATTCCCGTTACATCCAACCAGGAAGTTCCGCCATTGGTAGTTCGATAGAGATGAGGACGAACGATGCCGGGAACAGTCCCCACAAAAACTGTGTCCGGATTTGACGGCGCAATGCCCATCGCAAGCGGTGGATTTCCGTCCAATGCGAGACCTCCGTTAGCGGCATTCCACGAGGTTCCTGCGTTGGTGGTTTTATAAATAATGCTTCGTCCGAAGTAAAGGACATTTGGATTTGAACGCGAAACGACAAAAGGAGTATTCCAGCACGAAGTCCCGGAAAAACTTCCTGATACATTCGAAAACGAAAGTCCCCGGTTGGTTGATTTATAGATGCTTCCCCCGCCGCGATCACCCGCGTACTGAATCAAATCATTTTGTTGATTGATCGCAGTCCATCCTATCTCATCGACCCCGCCGGATGGCCACGACAGAGACCCCGTATACCTGTAACCAAAATGGTCCTGAACCTGTCCGAGCGCGGTCAAAGAATCCTGGGCAGAATTTGAAAACCCGTTGTAGAACTGCGACGTCAGCAATCCGGTATTTGCATCCTGATATGTATCTCCGAAGTTCGTCGAGCGAAACACACCGCCGTCACTAACCAGATAAAGGATATTCGGGTTCGAAGGATGATGCGCATAGTTGTGCATGTCGTAATAACCGCCGGATTTCTGAACTGAGGAAACTCCGCCGTTTGTCGATTTGTAAATATTGACTCCGCCACGCACAATTTTTGTGGAGTCAGTCGGATGCACAGCCACAAATTGAGAATACCAACCTTGAACTCCGTATAAGGCTTCGTTGCTCACGAGAGTCCATGTTGCCCCGAAGTTTGTTGTTCTCCACAGAGCACCATTACCACTTGTACTGTCGGGCAGACTTGCGTACACGACTTGAGGATTCGCGCTGAAGATTTCAAGCATTCCTTTCCCCGAAAAAGATGGTAAGCCTGAAACGAGTGCAAATGTATTTCCGCCATCAGTTGAACGATACACTCCCGTCCCGGGAGAAGAAAAATTGCCGCACGTGGCCAACACCAAAGTTGTATCATTTGGGTTGATCGTTATATCTTCTGTGAGCAATATATTGAGAGTACGATTCCATGTAACACCTGCGTTCGTCGATTTATAAATTCCTTCCGATGTTGCGGCGAATAAGGAATTATCGTTCTGCGGATTGATCCGTATCGCCTGAACGCCCCGTTGCTGGTTTGTCATCCAATCCAGACTCTTCGTCCAGCTCGATCCCCCGTTTGTTGTCTTGAGAATTCCCAGCCCGTAACTCCCGCGTGTCGTTCGGATAACAATGCCGCCCGTTGAGCCGAGATACCGGTACACTTCTCCTGTTCCAATGTAGAAGGTGTTCGAATCTGTCGGCTGAATTGCGATCGCATTCACACCCAGAACCGGAAAGCCGGTAGCAATCCGCTCCCAATCTCCTCCCATTCCGCCTGTTCGCGACCGCCAAAGGCCCCCGCTTGCCGAACCGGCATAGACGGTATTACCATTCAACGGATTCAATGCAACGCAGATCATCCGTCCGGAAAAATTCGTCGGCCCGATCGATCTCCACTGGTCGGCGCCGGAATGTGGCGCTTCGCGCAATTGAACGTGTGCAAGAGTGAATGCTTTGTACATAGCGTCAGAAGAAATGTCGGCGTTGGGATAGGCTCGCTGAGCAGTCCAAAACTTGAGAGCATCCATTGATTCGGAACGTGATTCGCGCATTTCATCAAACGTATATGATGGACGAAATATCGTTGCACACAGGGCGAGAATTACAATCCGTTCCAGCGTTGATTTCATAATTGATCTCGATAAGGTGGGGGAATGAGAGAGGGCGTTACCGCACGAAAACCATCTTTCGGGTTTGAATGTACGTTCCGGCTTCAAGCCGGTAGAAATAAATTCCGCTTGATAATCCGCCGCCGTCAAATTGAATTCTGTACTCACCCGGAATCTTCTCTTCACTCAATAGCGTTGCAATTTCACGGCCGAGAATATCGAATACTT
>JBKJJX010000300.1:0-5595 GCA_046597825.1 Bacteroidota bacterium
AGAACAATCGGCTATAAACTATAACTCAACTTTTCGGAAATCAAAATGAATTATCGCATTCTTTTTTTGTTGATGTTGGTTGTATCCGGGTGTAATCGTCCGCAGGAAGATGTTCGAAGTATTGTCCGTGAGGAGCTCGGCAAAGCGTCGGCGCGACAAATCATCTCGCCAACAGAAACAATCGGGCCGTACAGTCCGGCAGTGCGTATGGGAAATTTCCTTTTCCTCTCCGGTCAGATAGGGCTTGATCAGCGCACGGGAGAATTACGCAGCGGCGATATCGAAACGGAGACGCGTCAGGCACTCGACAATATGAATATTATTTTGCATGCTGCGGGTTATGATTCGTCGAACGTCGTGAGTGCAACCGTCTATCTGAAAAATATGGACAACTATGGCAAGATGAACCGCATCTACGGCGGCTATTTTACTGAAGGAAATTATCCTGCCCGTACGACTGTTGCTGTAACCGATTTGCCGAAGCAGGCGAACGTGGAAATATCCGTTATCGCATACAAATGAGCGCTGTTTTGACATCATCACCCTCAAAAAACATCCGAGCTCCGCGTGGCATGACGCTTCAGTGCAAAGGCTGGATACAGGAAGCCGCACTGCGCATGCTGATGAATAATCTCGATCCTGAGGTTGCGGAGAATCCGGACCAGCTTATTGTGTATGGGGGAGTCGGCAAAGCTGCACGCAATTGGGAGTGTTACGACGCCATCGTCCGGAGTTTGAAGTCGCTTGAAAATGATGAGACCTTGCTCGTTCAATCCGGCAAGCCTGTCGGAATCTTCAAGACGCATGAAAATGCCCCGCGTGTACTCATATCAAATTCAATGCTCGTTCCCAAGTGGGCTACGTGGGATGAGTTCCGCAGACTTGAAGCATTGGGACTGACGATGTACGGGCAGATGACCGCCGGCAGCTGGATTTATATCGGTACGCAGGGAATTTTGCAAGGGACCTACGAGACATTTGCTGAATGCGCAAACCGGAACTTTGGAGGCACACTCGCCGGACGTTTGCTGGTCACGGCGGGCTTGGGCGGAATGGGGGGTGCCCAGCCACTTGCTGCGACAATGAACGGCGCTGCATGTCTGGCAATAGAAGTTGATCGCTCACGCATCGAGAAGCGATTGAAGACGGGTTATGTCGACGAGATGACGGATTCACTTGATGAGGCGCTGCTCACACTTCAAACCGCCAAAGCGCTGAAGGAAGCAAAATCTGTTGCACTCCTCGGCAACGCTGCTGAAATACTGCGGGAACTGTACGAACGCAAAATTGAAATCGACATTCTCACCGACCAGACATCAGCACACGATACGTTGAACGGCTACGTGCCCGCGCATATGACGTTTGAGGCAGCGCTGGAGTTACGGGCATCTGATCCGAAACGTTATGTGCAGCTTGCACAGGAAACAATTGTCGAACATGTGAAAGCAATGTTGGGTTTTCAAAAGCGCGGAGCAATCACGTTTGACTACGGCAACAATATCCGCGGTGAGGCGTTGGCAAACGGATTGAAGAACGCATTTGATATTCCGGGATTTGTGCCGGAATATATCCGTCCGCTGTTTTGCGATGGCAAGGGGCCGTTCCGCTGGGCTGCACTTTCCGGCGAGCCGGAGGATATTTATCGCACCGACCGCGCTATCAGTGAAACTTTTCCGGACAACAAGCCATTGTGCCGATGGATAGAAAAAGCACAAAAGCAGATACGCTTCCAGGGATTGCCTGCCAGAATTTGCTGGCTCGGGTACGGTGAGCGGGCGAAGATGGGGAAGATCTTCAATGACCTTGTCGGGAGCGGCGAAGTAAAAGCTCCGATAGTTATCGGTCGCGATCATCTTGATTGCGGCTCGGTCGCGTCTCCAAATCGTGAAACGGAAAAGATGAAGGATGGCAGCGATGCGATCGCCGACTGGCCGATTCTCAATGCGTTGCTTAATGCAACGGGCGGTGCAAGCTGGGTAAGTGTACATCACGGCGGTGGCGTTGGAATTGGCTTATCGATTCACGCCGGGATGGTCGTAGTGGCGGACGGGACGAAGGAAGCCGAAGCGCGTTTGCAGCGCGTCCTTACATACGATCCCGGGATGGGCATTATGCGCCACGCCGACGCGGGGTATGAACGTGCAATTGATAATGCGAAAAAGTTCGACGTGAACGTTCCGATGATGAAGTGAGACACAATCTCTCGATACCTTAACATAGGCGCGATCTGTAACAACTGTATATGGGGGTCGCTCCTGACGGAGCTAAAACTTGGTTTGTTTGACAATTGCTACAAATAGATGGCTCCTAACGGAGCCTCAAGGTTTCCGTCCCTCATGAACTATAGCGAGGCTTCAGATATTCAAGGATGACGAAGTTTGCTTGACGATTGATACAAATAAATGCGCTCCTAGGACGGAGCCAAGCTTGATGGATGCTGCTTCTCGGTAATCAGTCCCGTGGGATGTTCTGTTTGTGGAGGTCAATCGCTCCTTCGTAACAATTGTTTTGATCGAATAAAGGTAAGCGAGCATAGCCGCTTCTGAAGAGTTTCATGTCTGGCGGGTTAGAAGATTTAGACAAACGGGCAGGTCCAAAGGAAACCGAGGAGCAACGTCACCATTATCAGTCCCGTAGGGACGATCTTTTTGTAGAAGATTTGTTGAAAGCATACATAGAGAGCTCCACTAGGAGCGATCTACCAATGAGCAGGCCCAAGATTACCAATGCCAAATACATACACACAGCTTTACATCCATGTCGTATTCACGGTTCAAGGTCGCCAATCGCTCATACCGGAAAAGAACAAAGATGAGCTCTTCAAATACATTACAGGTATTGTACAAAACAACAAACGTGGACATAAGCTTCTCGCGATCAATGGCATGCCCGATCATGTTCATATGTTTATTGGTTTGAATCCCTCTCAGGCATTGTCAGATCTGATACGGGATGTGAAAGCGGCTTCGTCAGGATTTATCAAAGAAAAGAAATGGCTAGCGGTCAGATTCAGTTGGCAGGAAGGATATGGAGCGTTTTCTTACTCCCGATCCGATATTGATCGTGTTGTTAAATATATCCGAAACCAGGAAGACCATCATCGTAAACGGACATTCAAAGAAGAATATCTCGAATTGCTGGAGACGTTTGAAATTCAATATGATGAACGTTTCCTTTTTACGTGGATTGACGACGAACGGAACGCAATACTGTGATGACAATACATGGGTCGCTCCTGACGGAGCTAAAACTGGTTTGTTCGACGGTTGTTACAATTAGATGGCTCCTAACGGAGCCTCAGGATTCTGCATCTTAGAAGCAAAAAATCGAACTTGAAATATTCAGTCCCTCAGGTCCCGTAGGGACGATTTCTTTGTAGTAGAATATATCTGATAACGTACATCAAGCTCCGGTAGGAGCGACCTATCCGGACATTGAGGATGAATAACAATTTCCATATTTGAACAAAGAACAATCAGATCGCATCGGCCTCTGCGCAACTTGTCTTCACGCTGAACGTATCCAATCAGCAAAGGGCAGCACGTACTTTCTCTGCCGGCTTTCTAAAACCGATCCCCAATTTCCCAAATATCCACGTCTGCCTGTACATTCTTGCAGCGGTTATCAAATGGAAAATGATGCGAAGTGAACTGAAATGAATAATATCTTTTCCAGCGCACGGAATGAAGCCCGGGAAATGTCATCGACGTTAAAGGATGCGGCATCGACGGTGCGTGACACATTCAAGAATGGTTCTCTCAAGAATGTTCCGAAGCGCATCAACGAACCGCGGGGCATAAATCCGGTGAAGATACGGAAGTTCATAACCACCGTGATAAAGCTCCTGATTATTTTTGAATTCATCTCAGCAGTCGGCGAGGGAATCCAGAGCAATACCTGGGGACGCTTCGGGCGCGATCTTATCCTGGCAGGCGTTATCTACATAATGTGGGACAGGATAAAACGCTTCGTGCTGAGCAAGAAGGATGTCTACCGCCTCCGCATGGAACAATCCGGCGGAGAAATGAAACTGTGGGACGCGCTTGTGTTTTCTTTGTTGTGGAGTGATGAGATTTACGCCGATATACCGGTCGACCAGCGGCGGCTCGTCGTCATCTCGTACACGCTTATCGCCATTGGTATTGGCGCACTCTTCCTGAGCCATGACAGGGATTTATTCAATCTGATTCTCTCCGGATCGCTGGTGCTCGCTGCGGTCAACCTTCTTGCCTGGGTCGTCTCACGTGAGCGCGGCGAAAAAGATTCGCTTCGTACCGAACTAAAACTCGCACACGACGTCCAGCTTTCATTGATGCCGAAGGAATCCCCAAAGGTAGCCGGCTTTGATATCGCCGGACTTTCCATTCCTGCAAAAGAAGTTGGCGGAGATCATTTCGATTACGCTTTTCCCGGTGGCGACACGTCGAAGTTTTGCATCAGTGTGTTTGATGTCTCGGGGAAGGGGATGCAGGCGGCGATGAGTGCAGTCTTTACAAGCGGAGCGTTTGCCAATGAGGTCCAGCGAATGTCTTCCCCCGCGGAAATTCTTACACGCCTCAACAAGGCTGTCTACTCACACAGCAAGCGCGGACATTTCGTTGCGTTCCTCCTGGCAATGATCGATATACAAGAGCGGACTCTTACATTTGCAAACGCGGGACAAGTAAAACCTCTGCTCAAATCCGGAGAATCGTTGCAATGGCTTGATTCAAATGGCGTCAATTTTCCGTTGGGAATGACACAGGACAGCGTCTATGGCGAGCGGACAGTGAAGCTTAACAGCGGCGATGTGCTTCTGCTTTTTACCGACGGATTTACCGAGGCAATGAATTCAAGTCGAGAACAATTCGGGAATGAACCCATCGAACTTCTTATGAAGAAAGTGGATTCAAAACGTACCCCCGAAGAAGTGTTGAACAGTATTACAGCCGAAGTGCAACGTTTCGCCGGCGATGCCGCGCAGCATGATGACATGACGATGGTGGTTGTTCGGGTGCTTTAAATTCGGCGAAGCTTGTCGGCCTCAGTGTTTCTAAGAGGTTTTGATGTTGTTAGAATTAATCAGTGCGGGAGTATCGGAGTGAGGGAGTAATTATGACACAGCCGAATATTTCACTACAGTTCTGTGCTTTCATCCTTTCGGTTCTTCTTCTTTCTTCAGTTTCACACTCGCAAACCAATCCGCATTTCAATGTCCGGCCGAACATTAGTTACGAATCCGCAGACCGGACTATTGATTTGTTGGAAGGACTTTCCGGAAACGGCCGCGATATTGTGCCGCTCCGTGGCAGCCGGATCGCGCTCGCGACCACGGCAGATCTTGCGCGACGACGGCTAACGGAAAGCCAGCTTGAACAGAACCTCGACGACATAAAGTTCGGACAAGTGAATACGGATGACGTTTTCAGAATGAAGGATGCCCGGGCAAATGTTGCAGCGATGAAAGATCTGCTTGTAAACATCAAACGCCGTAATTTTGCCCAACGGGTTTCCAGTACGGTTGAGCAGCTGTTTCCTGCCGGTGCAAACATCGCCACAACAATCCCGTTGTATTTCGTTGCATTCGGGCATCAAAATCTTGATGCGTACGTTCGG
>JBKJJX010000333.1:0-17054 GCA_046597825.1 Bacteroidota bacterium
TCCATAACTGTAATTATCGATCGCAACCTTGCTTTCGACGCGTGCCATGTTCGTTGAAGGATTGAAATCACCCGTTGCCTGAACGTGAAATCCATTATATGTCTGCTTTGAATTCTCACGCTGGTCGGTTAGCTCAATGTAGCCGTTTGTTATTCTCAAATCAGAAAACAGAATTGCAGCAAGGCTCGAAGAACCTTCGGCTTCGGCCGAGGAAATTCCCATTGTATCGGGGATCGACTTCTTGTCGGAATAATTGGTCATTCCATTTGCATCGGTCTCAAGATATACCTGAGGCTTCTCGAGCAGGAGAGAAGAAATCTCCAACCGTTTGCTGAAGAGAGGGCGCAGTTTAACATCCACAAGCATTCGGTCGAGCGAAACCATTGGCTTGTCAGAAAATCCGGGCTTGTTGGCAATAGTAAGCCCACGGAGATCCACACCGATTGATGGAAAGACAGACAAACTTACATCGCCGACGGTGACCTTTCGTCCGGTCGCAGATTCGAGTTTGGGGATAAGAAGGAATTTCAGGCGCTCATCGGTGAAGTATAACTTCAAAGCAATTGCGCCGGCAACGAGCAAGACGACAGGAATACTGAGAATGATGAGCCACGTTCTTGCTTTTTGGGATAATGCCATGCGATTTCCTTCAGTATTTGGTAACAACAAGTATGTTTAACATTTTCAACGGAAAATATAGGGAAAAGCGTTCCGAGAGGCAACGAAGGTTGAATTACATGGATTTTGCACGGGCTTTGTATGACGCCATACGGGACTTCGTTGCTTTTCCCTGCCTTTTTCTTTACTATACTCACGAATTTCAGTCCCGACGATAGGTCGGGATTAGTGTTTATAGAAAGTAACTTCATGGCAGACGAATCTAACGACTCACCAAGTCAGCAACAACCCGAACACTCGAATCGCCCGAACCGCGGACGATATTACTATCGCAACCGGCGTCAGGAAGCAGAACGTACATCGGCTCAAAGCGATGCAGAAGGCACCTCGGAGAGCAACGCAACAGCACCTGTTCCGCCCGAGCAACAGAAGCCGCCGCCGCCCGTCCATAACAGGCAGCAACAACCGCGTCGCGAACAACAGCAGCGACAGCAAGTTTCACAGCAGCAGGGAAACCGCCTTGATGTGAGCGTTGTAATTCCCCTCCGCGATGAGGAAGAATCGCTGAAGGAACTCCACCAACAACTCCGCTCGGCTCTCGGACGGATGAATGTGCGATATGAACTTCTCTTTATAGATGATGGCAGTACCGACAAATCGTTTCAGGTGCTGCGGGATTTGAAACGGGCGGACCACAGTCATGTAAGGATTATTCGTTTCCGCCGCAACTTCGGAAAATCCGCCGCGCTTGCCGTAGGGTTCGAAAAAGCCCAGGGCAAATACGTCATTACAATGGATGCCGATCTGCAGGATGATCCGGCTGAAATTCCTGCGTTGATCAGAAAGCTTGAAGAAGGTTACGACCTTGTTTCAGGCTGGAAAAAGGTCCGCAGAGACCCGATTACCAAAACCATCCCGTCAAAGTTCTTCAATTTTGTAACGCGTGTTCTGTCGGGAATCAAGATTCATGACTTTAACTGCGGACTGAAAGCATATCGCAACGAAGTCGTGAAAAGTGTCAGCGTGTACGGAGAGCTTCACCGCTATGTGCCGGTGCTGGCGAAGAACGAAGGCTTCACGATTGGCGAGATGGTTGTTCAGCATCGCCCTCGAAAGTTCGGCAAAACCAAATTCGGCTTCGGCAGATTCTGGAAAGGTTTCCTCGATCTGATGACGGTGTTGTTTACAACGCGGTATTTCCGCCGCCCGCTGCATTTGTTCGGACTGTGGGGAATCATTGCATCCTTAGTCGGCTTTGCGATTGACGGCTGGCTTGCTATTGAGTGGGCGCAGGACAAAACTGCTTTGAGTAACCGTCCGCTTTTCTTGGGCGGAGTGCTTCTCATAATTGTTGGCGTTCAGTTTATTTCCATTGGCCTCCTCGGTGAAATGATCAGCAAATCCAAACGAACGACCGAGGAATACGCGATCCGCGACTATATCAAATAATCTCCACAGCAGGGAAGATGAGACATCTTCTTCCCGCTTCCTGTTCTGTTTCATCCCGACGTATGGCAAAATCCAAACCGACAAAACAAACGGCTGCAACTCGTACGCAATGGGAGCCCGCTGATTGGCATTGCATTGCCTTCATTGGCATAGCGACTGCGATTTTGTTCCATCCAATCTTACTTGGCAACGCATTTCTCTGGGAAGATTTTCTTTATCAGTGGTACCCGTTCAGAGTGTTTGCTGCGACCACGATGGCAAGCGGAGAGATGCCATTGTGGAACCCGTATACATTCAACGGCATGCCGTTCCTCGCCGATATTCAAACGCAAATCTTTTACCTGCCGCTGACTGCAATGACGTTGTTCGTCCGTGACGGGCATCTGAATTCTTATTGGCTTGAAGTCGTCAACATTCTGCATTACGTACTTGCGGGCGCGGGCATGTTCTATCTTGCAAAGTCTTTCAAGGTGAGACAAATTCCGGCGCTTTTCGCCGGCCTCACGTATGCGCTTTCCGGGTTTATGGTCACCCACGCGATTCATCAGGTGATGATTACACTTGTTGCCTGGTATCCGCTGATTCTGTTGTTCTTCAGAAAATCGCTTACGAGTCCGGAATGGAAGTGGGTATTTGTGGCTGCGTTGCTTCTCGGGCACAGTTTCTTCGCAGGATTTCCGCAGCTGTCGCTCTTCTTCTATTTTTTCCTCTTCGTCTTTTTTGTTTTTGAATTGCTGACGACCTTCGGCGTCCGCGGACTCACAAGCAAACCTGCGTTGATGATGTCTGCAAAAGCCGCCGGCGTTATTATTCTTTCTTTCGGACTTATTCTGATTCAACTCCTTCCCACGTTGGAATTGTCGCAGCTTTCCGTTCGCGCTGAAATCACTTTTCAGAAATCAACGGAAGGCTCGATGGCGTGGCGGCAATTGCTCACGTTGATTTTTCCGAAACTTTTTGGAACGGCCGGAGCGGAGGGTTTCAACTATTGGGGACCCGGAACATATTGGTATTTCTGGGAGACGTGCATGTATTCGGGACTTCTCCCTCTCGTTCTAAGCCTGCTTGCTCTTCGCTTGTGGAAACAGAACAAGTACGTGATATTCTTTCTCGGCTTTGGCGTGTTCTCGATCCTTTTTTCACTGGGCGAAAATTTCTTTCTGCAAAAATTATTTTTTGAGTTCGTTCCGGGCTTTTCTGCATTCCGCAATCCCGCGAGGATGGGAATCTTTCTCACATTCGGCGTTGCATTGCTTTCCGCATTCTCGCTGCAGCATATTTTGTATGAGCGGAAAGAGGATATGGCTTTAACGAAGATGATATTCGGAGCTGCAGCCGTCGGCACCCTGTGCTGGATTCTTATCATTTCAGGATCGTTGAACAATGCACTGGATCTTCCGGCCCGTCCACCCTCAAGCGCATTGGTATCATCGAGTGCAAATATTTCTTTTCTTCTTTTTGCAGTCAGCTTGTTCATTATCTACATGATGCTCACACGCGGTGCGCAGCTACAATGGATCGGAATGGCTGCAGTTGTGTTTCTTTTTGTTGATCTCTATGTATTCGGGGCGAATCAGAATAATTCGCCCAACAGTCCGGAAGAATATTTCAAACGCTCCGCGCCGGTTGTGGATTTCGTGAAGCAACAAAACGAAATCTTCCGCCTGAACATGCGCAACGCCGACGGTTTGGTTGTGGACAGGAATCAGGGAATGGTCGACCGGATTTTCATGAAAGAAGGATATACACCCCTTGTGCTTCAACGCCGTGAAATGCCGGTTGCAGTCGAGCGGAAACAATTCGATCTCCTCAATATCAAATACATGACGGTAACGGATTCGCAGCGCCAGGGCTTGCAGCTTGCACTTAACCCGACGTACTTGCCGCGGGCGATCATGATGCCGGCTCTTCATGTTGCACGGAAGGAACAAGAGATCACCGACTCACTTCGCAGCCCGACTTTTGATTATCGGACTGTTGCCATAATCGAAAAAGAGCCGCCCTTCCCGCTTTACTCACAAGCAGCACCCGGGAAAGCGACCATTACCGAATACAAAAATAATTCCATCTCACTTTCGACGACGAGCGAGGGAAACGGATTTCTGATGCTCAGCGAAATATTTTATCCGGGCTGGAATGCGTACATTGACGGAAGCCAAGTTGAAGTCTACCGCACCGATTATTGTCTGCGAGGTGTGTTTGTCCCTGCGGGAAACCACACAATAGTGTTTCGATTCGAGTCAGCCCCATTTGTAAAAGGTGGATGGGCAACACTTGCCACTTTACTCGTTTGCATTGCTGGAATTGTTTATCCACGCTTCCGGAAACCACCATCTACCACCGAAATGATTTCATAGTTATGTACTCTATCATCATTCCAATTTACAACGAGCAGGAAACGATTCCTGAATTGCTGCAACGTCTTGCCGTTGTTCTGAAGTCGCTTGGAGAACAGTCAGAAGTAATTTTTGTGGATGATGGAAGCAAAGACACGTCGTTCGTTCAACTCGAGGCCGCGCATCGTAATGATCCGCGTTTGAAAATCATCCGCTTCTCCCGCAACTTCGGGCATCAGATTGCAATCTCTGCTGCGCTTGATATGGCGCTGGGCGATGCAGTGATTCTCATGGATGGCGATCTTCAGGATCCCCCGGAGCTGCTGCCGCAAATGATCGGGGAGTGGAAGCAGGGAGCGCATGTTGTCTACACCGTGAAAAGAAGCCGCAAGGAAAATCCGTTGAAACGACTTGCGTTCAAATCTTTCTATCGCGTGCTGCATGCACTGTCAACCGTGAACATTCCGATGGACGCGGGCAATTTTTCACTGCTTGATCGTCGCGTGGTCGACGTGATGCGCAAGATGCCCGAGCGACACCGTTACATCAGCGGCTTGCGTGCATGGGTGGGGTTCAAGCAGGTCGGCATTACGTATGACCGCAGCGCCCGGTTTGCCGGCGAACCGCAAATGTCGTTGCGTCGGCTTGTACATCTTGCAATGGACGGGATATTTTCATTTTCGAATGTGCCGTTGCGGGTGGCCGTGTACGTTGGTTTTATCTCGGCACTTATTTCGTTTATCGGCGGCTTTTTTGTTATCTACGAAAAATTATTCACCAACAAAGCAATTCTCGGGTGGTCATCCACGATCGTCTCTATTACATTTCTCGGTGGAATGATTCTCATGACCCTGGGAGTGATTGGCGAATACATCGGCCGCATTTACGATGAAGTGAAACAACGTCCCCTCTATGTTGTGCGCGAGATGGTGGGTTTTGAACAGAAGACGAGTGATCGACTTTGAAGATTGTTATCGTCGCTGCAGCATATCCGTTTCGTGGTGGCATTGCGCATCACACCGCTCTGCTCTATCGCGAGCTGAGTAAGCGGCATAGGGTTGAAATTGTTACGTTCACGCGACAGTATCCGAAATTTCTTTTTCCCGGAACGACGCAGCAGGAAGAGGGCGGAGAACTGCTGAGCGTGCCGACAACCCGGCTGATCGATTCAATCAACCCCCTCACGTGGGTTAAAACAGGATTCTGGATTCGAGCACGGCAGCCCGACCTCATACTATTTGCTTACTCAATGCCGTTCTTCGCACCGGCATTCGGAACAATTGCCGCGATTGCGCGGAAGGCAGGGAGAACGAAGGTTCTTTTTCTTTGCCACAATATTATTCCGCACGAACCGATACCCGGTGATACTCTGCTGACCAGGTATGCTTTTTCGTTTGCGGATTATTTTATTGTGCAGTCTGATCAGGTCGAGCGTGATCTTCTCAAACTTGTTCCGGCGGCACGGTACAAAGTTTCGCCACACCCCATTTACGAAATGTTCGGCGAGCCGCATCCAAAATCTGAATCAAGGAAACGATTAGGGTTGCCGGATTCGAACATAATTCTGTTTTTCGGTTATGTTCGTCGCTACAAAGGCTTGGGTGTTCTGATCGAAGCAATGAAGATGGTCAGGAACAATCTCCCCGATGCGTTGCTGCTGGTTGTAGGCGAGTTCTATGAAGATGAAGAACTCTTTCGCAAGCAGGTAACCGCATTGGGACTTGAAGACGCTGTGAAGTTTGTCTCCCACTACGTTCCTCAAAATCAGGTTGCGGATTATTTTTCCGCTGCGGATGTTGTTGTATTGCCATATCTCTCTGCAACCCAAAGCGGGATTGCACAAATCGGATACAACTTCGATAAGCCCCTCATCGGGACGAATGTTGGCGGATTGGGCGAGGTTATCAAGAATGACGAGACAGGTTTTGTCGTTCCTCCGAACGATTCCAAAGCGTTGGCCTATGCCGTCATTCAATTTTATCGTGATGGCCGGGAAGAGAAGTTCGTCGGCAATGTGAAAATCGAAAAGAAAAAATATTCATGGGAGAACATGGCGTCGTCAATTGAGGATCTGGTGTCATGAAATTCCAGATGACGACATCACTCTAAAAAATTATGGCTGAGATAAGCGAACATACGCGGCGCTACTGGCAGTATGAATACGACGTGGCCGCGAAGTATATGATTCCTCTTCTAAAAGAGTGGGGAATTGAAGTCAATGGTGCATCCGTTGTTGACGTTGGTTCAGGCGAAGGCGGCGGACTCTGCGCGTTGTACGATGCGGGAGCTGCATGTTGCGGCTTTGATCTCGACGCCCTGCGTATTGAATTCGGAAAAACTCTCAAGGGCGAGCGACCCATCGAGATGACGACGGGAAATCTGTATGAAGAGAAGCTCCCTTTTACGGACAAGCAGTACGATCTGGTTGTACTGCATGATGTCTTCGAACATCTCGATTACAAGCATGAAGTGATGAAGAAGCTGATGGCATACGCGAAGCCAAAAGGAAAAATCATGATCACATTCCCGCCGTACTACTCAGCGTACGGCGCGCATCAGCAGTTGCTGCATACGGCATGGGCGAAGATTCCGTTCTTCCATCTCATCCCGTTCGCTCTCACGAAAATTCTTCCGCGTATTCCCGGAGAAGCCGCGCATGTTGTCGAGGAAATTCAAAAGCTGGGCCGGCTGAAAATGGGAATGAAAAAATTTGAAGCGATCGCCCATCATAACGGACTCGTCATTGCCGGCAAGCAGGCGTATCTTATCAGTCCCAATCATATCCGGTTCGGTTTGACCCCCATCCCCGCGGGTAAAGTCGCGGAGATTCCGGTCATCGGTGAAGTTGTCTGTACAGGGGTAGTGTATCTGCTCGCGAAGCCATGATTTCCTTTCGGCTCGCGCACTTTTACCTTTTTCCTTTTGCCTTGAAACGTTATCTTGATTGAAAATGCGATGCGCATGCCCGAGCCACTAGTCTTTGTTATTCTGGTAAACTGGAACGGCAAGAACGTAACGATTGAATGTCTGGATTCGCTCGCAAAGGTTTCTTACAAGAATTTCAGAATCATAGTTGTTGATAACGCCTCGTCCGATGGTTCAGCGACCGCAATCCGTGAAAGACATCCGGGCGCCATTGTTCTTGAACAGGAAAGAAATCTTCGTTTTGCCGGCGGCAATAATGCAGGAATCCGCTACGCACTTGAACACAACGCGGAACTGGTTTGCCTGCTGAATAACGATACGACAGTTGATAGCGAATTTCTTTCGCATCTTGTTTCGGGAATTCAAACGGACAGGAAGATCGGCATTACAACGCCGAAGATTTACTACCATGACGATCCGAACAGAATTTGGTTTGCCGGTGGATCGATTTCGATGTGGACAGGAACAATGAAACACATCGGGATAAGAGAAGAAGATCGCGGGCAATATGATGCAAGCAGCGAAGTTGATTACGCAACAGGATGTTGCATTCTTATCCGGCGTGATGTTATTGAGAAAGTTGGTTTGCTGGACGAATCGTTCTTCATGTACACCGAAGACGCGGATTGGTCGATGCGAGTGCGGCGTGCAGGCTATTCCGTTGTATACGAGCCGAGCGCCAACGTGTGGCACAAACTCTCGGTCGCCAGCGGCGGACACCTTTCTTCATTCAAAATGAAGAACAAGCTTATGAGCAACTATCGGTTCTTTCGTCGCTATGCAACATTTCCGCAAATGTTGGTCTACCCATGGCTCAATGTTGTGGTTAATGGATTGGCGGCGATGAAGTATTTTTTTTCTGTACGCCGTTAATTGAGTGCACAAGGGAAATGTATGTTTTAGGTTGTTGACAAATCAAGAATCATTATCGAGTCAGGGGAGGCGCAAATTTGAAAAAAGCATTAGTCACAGGAATCACCGGCCAGGATGGATCGTACCTGACCGAGTTGCTGTTGGAAAAAGGTTACGAAGTACACGGCATTATTCGCCGCAGCAGTTCGTTCAACCGCGGAAGGATCGACCATCTTTATATCGCAGATCGCAAGTTGATGAACAAGAGGCTTTTTCTCCACTATGGTGATGTGACTGATACAAGCAACCTCAACCGTCTGCTGGAAAAGGTAGAACCTTCTGAAATCTACAATCTTGCCGCGCAGAGCCACGTAAAGGTTTCATTTGATATTCCCGAGTATACGGCGCAAGTTGATGCTGTTGGAACGCTTCGCTTCCTTGATGCTATCCGCGAAACCGGCGTGAAAACAAAATTCTATCAGGCCTCAACAAGTGAATTATTCGGTAAAGTGCAGGAGGTTCCGCAAACGGAAAGAACGCCCTTCTATCCACGGAGTCCGTACGGCGTTGCAAAGCTTTACGGCTACTGGATAGTCGTCAACTACCGCGAGGCATACAACCTGTTTGCCTGTAATGGAATTCTCTTCAATCATGAATCGCCGCGGCGTGGTGAAGCATTCGTTACAAGAAAAATAACGATGGCTGCTGCGAAGATCAAGCATGGATTACAATCGGTTATTACGCTGGGCAATCTTGATGCAAGGCGTGATTGGGGATATGCAAAAGAGTACTGCGAAGGCATGTGGCGCATGTTGCAGCAGAGCAAGCCTGAAGATTTTGTGCTTGCGACGGGTGAAACGCATACCGTGCGCGAGTTTGTAGAGATCGCATTCAATGAGCTTGAGATGCCGATTGTGTGGAAAGGAAAAGGGGCGAAAGAAAAGGGGGTCTCCGCAGACACGGGAAAGGTTCTCGTCGAAGTCGATCCGAAATACTACCGTCCCACTGAAGTTGAGTTGCTCATAGGCGACGCCACCAAAGCGCGTAAGAAGCTCGGCTGGAAAGCCAAAACAAAATTCAAAGATCTTGTCCGCATGATGGTGAAAGCAGATTTCGAACTTGTCGGGAAGTATGGGGTTCGGGTGCTGTATTGAACGCGAAGACTACTTCAGAGTTTGAAGAAAGGAAGCTCATGGCAGAAAGGTTTATTAAGCGACAACCAATGCGGTTTCATGAGGATGATCGCGGCATCCGGTACAACGACATTTTTCCGGTTGAAAAGGGAGACGTGAATCTTACGATCGTGTATCCCGGAGCGTTGTCTGCATGGCACCGACATCAATTTCAGGACGATTATCAGGTATGTGTAAAAGGTGCGCTTAAGTTCGGCTTTTGCGATAAACCCGCGAAGGACGGCGGCAGAGTTGAGTGGGTGTATTCCAGCGAAAGAAGCGCAAAAGATGGATCGTTATTCATTCCCCGCACGATCTGGCATGGCTACCACAATTTCACGAACGAGCCCGCAATTGTGTTATACTGGCTGACAAGCAAATACAATTCCAACGACGAAGAACGCATATCGGTTGAAGAGATGGGATTCGATTGGCTCCGTCATGCGAAGTAAAATTCTTGTTACGGGTGGCAATGGCCAGCTCGCAAGAGAAATAGTAAAGCTGGATAAGTCCGTTCTCGCCCCCACAAAACAGGAAATGGATGTTAGTTCCTTCCAGCAAATTGAATCGTATTGTCTTGGAAAGAACGTTGGGATAATAATACACGCGGGGGCGGTTACTAATAAATTCAACGAGGATAGGGATCAGGATTACATTAGTTCAAATATCATCGGAACGGCACAGGTTACTTTATGGTGCATGAAAAACAATGTCCGCCTCGTGTATATTTCTTCCGATTATGTTTATCCGAGTGAGGTGGGAGACTATTCTGAGAATGCAGTGCTTTTTCCGGCGAACAAATATGCCGCCTCTAAATTGGGAGGCGAAATTTCCGTCGGCATGTACGCCGACAGCCTGATTCTCCGGACCTCGTTCTACTCGACACTCAATTTTTCGAAAGCATGCACTGACCAATTTACCTCGCGCATCCCGATTCGCGATGCCGCGAAAGCAATCTATGAGCTTGCGCTGAAGCCGGAAGTGAAAGGCATTCTCAATCTCGGTAGTTTGGAAAAGCGAAGCTTGCTGGAAATCGTAAAAGCAGAATTCAACTCCATGACCGAACCGATTTTGCGGAAGGATATCAGCATTTCATACTTGATTCCCCGCGACAGCTCCATGAACACTACGCGCTACCATAATCTTATGAAAGAATCAATGACGGAATCGAAATCGCAATCCACCTGTAGAATCTGCGGATCGACGACACTGTACAAGTACCTTGATCTCGGTTCGACCCCGCTGGCGAATTCCTATTTAAAGAGAGAGGACCTGGACAAACCGGAGTTCAGCGAAGAACTTGCATTGCAGGTTTGCACAACGTGCGGCCTTTCACAACTGACAAAAGTTGTGCACCCCGACCTGATGTTTAAAAACTATCTATACGTCAGCTCAACGACACAGACGTTTCGTGACCATTGCGTAGAGATGGCAGAAACAACGCGTACGGTTGCTAATCTCCGGACGGGCGATCTTGTGATGGATATTGCGAGCAATGATGGTTGCATGCTCTCCAAGTTTCAGGACATCGGCATGAGTGTAATCGGTGTTGACCCGGCTGAGAATCTGGCAGCCGAAGCGAATGCTGCGGGAATTCGTACCCTCTGTGCCTATTGGTCACCATCTATTGCGAATGATATTGTTGCACGATTCGGACGCCCCAAGGTTATCACGGCGACAAACGTATTCGCTCATGTGGATGATCTTCACAGTTTCGTCCAGGCTGTTGATGTCTGTATGGCGAAAAAGGGAATTTTCGTGATTGAATGTCCATATGCGCTGGAGTTCATCAAGAAAAACGAATTTGATACCGCGTATCATGAGCATCTTTCATACATCGGCATTACACCGCTGACAACATTGATGGCGAAGTATGACTTGCAGGTTTTTGATGTCGAATACTTTGAACACTTGCATGGCGGAACGATTCGCGTGTATGTCTCGCGTGTGCATGACTATGCGGTGAGTCAGCGGGTGGGTGAGTATCTTGCGAACGAGGCGGACTTCGGCATCATCACAAAAACACCCTATGATGCATTTGCACAGCGCGTTCTGCGTAACAAGAAACAACTTGTTGAATTGCTTCAAACGGAAAATTCCAGGGGAAAAATCATCTGGGCGTACGGCGCGAGCGCAAAGGGAAATACGCTGCTTAATTTTTTTGGCATTACGAACGAGCTCGTTCCGGCTTCGATTGATGACAATCCAAAGAAATGGGGATACTATACGCCGGGTTCGCGACTTCGTATTGCGGGAATCGAGGAATTGAAGACGGCGAAAGTGGATTACCTGTTATTGCTTGCCTGGAATTTTCAATCGGAAATCATGCGTCGATGCAAAGCGGTGAATTATTCGGGAGCGTACATCCTTCCTGTCCCCGAGGCGAAGATCGTTTCATAATCATGAGAATACTATGAAAGTTGTTGCCATCACAGGTTGTTTGGGCTTCATGGCGTCCCACTTTACACGCCAATGTCTTGCAAAGGGCTGGAAAGTATGGGGCATTGACAAGAAAACATATGCGGCACATCCTGAACACCTTGATGAGTTCAGACAGAATAAGTCGTTCAGGTTTCTTGAAGCCGATATCGCGACCATGGACCATCTGTATGAGGTCGATTACATTTTCAATTTTGCCGCAGAAACCCATGTTGATAACAGCATTATGGATAGCAAGCGGTTTCTCTACACAAATATCATGGGTGTGGAAAACCTGCTGGAGCTTGTCCGCGCTAAACGCAATTACGAAATGCCGGTACTGTTTCAATTAAGTACGGATGAAGTGTACGGCGACCTCATTGCCGGCAACCATAAAGAAACAGACCCGCTCCGTCCGAGTAATCCATATTCTGCGAGCAAAGCTGCGGCCGACATGTTGATTTTGGGATGGCACCGAACACACGGCGTTCCGTTCAACATCGTTCGCCCGACAAACAACTACGGCATCTCGCAATATCCAGAAAAGTTAATCCCGAAAGCGGTGAAGTACCTGACCCTCGGAAAAAAAATTCCTCTTCACGGCGACGGCTCCTACGTTCGTAACTGGCTTCATGCAGATGATACCGCATCTGCGATCCTTCATATCGTCGAACACGGAGAGCGAAACAGAATTTATAACATCTCCGGCAACTACGAAGCACCGAATAAGGAAGTGATCACGAAGGTTCTTTCCCGCTATTTTGACAAGCAAGTGAAGCTGGAAGAGTTTGTGCAATTCAATTTTGTGCGAATGGGCGAGGATGTGCGTTATTCGCTGGATGATTCAGATTTGAGACAGTTGGGCTGGAAGAATTCCAGGGTATTCGACACTGAACTGGATGTTATCGTCGAATACTACAAGAATAAATTCACGTGGTAAACATGGAATAGCGTGAAGCTTTCAGACCATTTGGGCAAGGGAATTTGGGGTGTTGCGGACAAGGGCTTGCCGGTCGTGTACGGGCTTGGCTACGTTGCGCTGGTTGTTCGTGTGTTGCCGGAAATCGAGCTGGGCAACTTCGCGCTGGTGCAAACCATTTTCCTCATCATCTCGGGCCTCGCCAATGGGTTTGCCCTTCAGCCGCTCTTGAAGTTCGCTTCTGAAGAGCGCAGTGATCGGAGGGAACTCATCGGCACAGCGTTGATTCTTAATGCAGCATTCGTTCTCCCCTGTTCGATTATTCTCATTCTCTTCCGGATCCAGTTTGCGGCGATACTCAATGCGCCGGAGTTGACGCGTCTTTTACCTCTGGTGCCGGCAATGCTGTTGGGGTCATTCATCCGCAACTTTGCTCTGGTTTTGTTGCAGACGCGTTTTCGTGTCAGCCAGGTGTTCTGGATGGATGCGGTTCACTTCATTGGGGCAATTACGTTGGTGTACGTATGGAGCAAATTGCATTTTTTTGATTCAGCGTATGACTTGGTTTACATTAATCTCATTTCTTTGAGCGCCTCCTCCATCGTTGGTGTTTTCTTTTGTTGGAACATTTTCGATGTGGCTTGGAAGGTAAGTCGGGAGCATGTGAGAGAATTTTGGAACTACGGTAGATACGTTCTAGCAAGTATCGTTAGTTATCTCTTCTATTCCAACGCGGATTATTTTTTCCTCGCCATGTTTTCAGGTCCCGCGCAGGTCGGAATCTACAATGCGGTAAAGATTTTCGTCCGCATATTCGATACGATGCAGCAACTTATGCAAATGTTCATTTTCCCTGCATCATCGCGCCTATCGTCTGTAGGTGATTTTCGCTCGCTGAAAGTTCTCACGGAAAAAGCGATGTGTTTTGGAACGCTTGCCTTGATGCCGATTTTTGTGGTTTTTGTTTTTTTTGCTGAGCCTCTGATGAGTGCGATTTCCGGCGGACGGTTTGTCGCCGCAGCGCCTTTGCTGCAGTTGTTCAGTCTTCTTTCTTTCATCACGGCGGCAAATGCCGTGGCTGGCAATGTTCTCTTCGGTCTCGGCAAAGCAAGGGAAGGTTTCATTTTGGGTGTTCAATTATTGATCTCATCTGCAGTGTTCTACGTAATTTGTGTTCCACTATGGGGGGCCCTCGGCGCAACGATTGGCTATCTTTTGTCTTCTGTCGTTCTTACGTGGCTGTCGGTTCGTAAGATACGACAATTTGTCCCGCTCACGCTGAGAGGAGTGCTCGCTCGTGTGGACGACGCGACACAGTTTGTAAGACATCGGCTGAGAAGGGCGTAGATGAACGCTTCCCCAATGCCACCCGGCCCATGCGAACTGTGCGGGAGTTCCAACTCTCGCTTCGTGTTTCTCGCCAAGGACAAAAACCGAAACGTGGACAACGTTGAATACACGGTGATGCGCTGCGATGCGTGCGGCGTCGGCTTCACTCTCCCAAGGCTTTCAGCACACGAACTCCCGCGCTATTACCCAAACGAATACTATAGTCTCGATGGGAATATGAAGCTGGAAGCAGCAACGCGCCCTCATAATAAAACGCGTATCGGGAATATCCGCCGCTTTGTTTGTAAGGGCAAGCTTCTCGACGTCGGCGCAGGCACGGGGATGTTTCTCAAAACCGCAAAGGGGAATGGATTTGACGCCGAAGGGTTGGAGATTTCGGCAGATGCTGCCGCCTTCGGGAACGCAACCTGGGGTTTGGACATCCGCCATGGAAACCTGCACGAGACGTCGCTTCCACCTGAGTACTACGATGTTGTCACTCTCGGTCATGTGCTTGAACATTTGCCCAATCCGCACGATGCGATCAGCCAACTTCATTCCAGTCTCAAGAGGGGCGGACTTCTCGTCGTCGCCGTGCCAAATTTTGCAAGCATACAAGCGTGGATTTTCGGTTCTCACTGGTTTCATCTTGATGTGCCGCGGCATCTCTTTCATTACACCCCGGCGAACATCAACGTGCTCGTCGAAGGAAAAGGGTTTACAGTTGTTGACATCAATTACTTTTCCGCCGAACACAATTGGTCGGGCTTTCTGGGCAGCGTGATGCACTTGAGCAGACCGGGCGAAACCTTCCTGCATAAGTTCGCTCGTAAGGTGTTCGGAGTGCCTGCTGCACGAGCGCTCGCGTACTGTGAATCCTTACTCAAGCGAGGTGGAACTTTTGAAGTATATGCGATAAAACAATGACCTTGCATTCAGTGACACAATCGCAACTCTTCGCTATCGCACACAAGGAATGATTTGATGAATGAATTACTAAAATTAATGTCTGACTGCCTTAGACAAGGGCCCCAGATATATTTGCCATCAAGATTTTGGCAAGAGTTCAATAAGAAAAATATCAGGCAGCTTGATTCGGATGGCATACTGAATTTCAAACAGACTCTGGCGCTCAATTACTTTACGTGGGTGATCGGAAAGAGCGATCCGCAGTTCCGCAATCTTTTGAGGCACACCAAACTTGTCGATTGGCCCTCCGTGGTGAATAAAGTGTGGGACTATGACGCGTCATGTTCGTTGACGAGAAGACAGCAACTTTCCTACGGACTCTTCACCCGTATGTTATGGAGGTTTGCCGAGAGATTCGATTCCGAGCGGATTCTCCAGCGAGTGTCTGAACCGTTGGTCGGGCATCCATTCAAGATCCATTTGGACGGGCGGTTGATCTCGCAGGACTTAGCAAATTCTGTTTTGGAGTATTACTCTATGCGTGAGTGCTGGCGACATGACGCCGGCGAAAAGCCCTCCATCTGTGAACTTGGGGCTGGCTATGGCAGGAATGCCTACGTGTTTCTGAAACACGTACCCTGCTGCAAGTACATTGTTATTGATATTCCGCCTGCCCTCGGAGTCTCCCAACATTATCTTTCTTCCGTCTTTCCGGACAAAAAAATATTTTCCTTCCGATGCTTCAAACACTTCGGAGAAATAGAGCGCGAGTTTCTGAATTCCGACATCGCATTTCTTCTGCCCCATCAAGCGGAAATGCTCCCGCCGAAAACCGTGGACCTCTTTGTGAACATCTCGTCCTTACAAGAAATGACACGGGAACAAATCCTTGCGTACTTCAAGCTGATCGACAGGCTCACGCGAGGAGTTTTCTATTCCAAACAATGGCTCGTGAGTCGCAACCCTGCGGACAACATAACCATCACAGCGGAGGAGTATCCCGTCCCTTCACATTGGAAAGAGCTGTATCACCGCAAGGCGAGAGTTCAATCGTATTTTTTCGAAGCGATGTATGGGATAGGAAAACAGTGATGTTAGCCGAATCAACTTTTCTTCCCGATATTCGGATTCCACAATGAACCAAGTGAGAGTGAATATCGTTCTCCTCAACTGCAACCGCAATGAGGATACACTTGATTGCATTCGCTCCATCAAAGGAACAGGAGAGACCTGTGACATCGTTTTGGTTGATAATGGCTCGCAGCCGAATCCTGAAGAATTGTACAGGCAGAACTCTCCAGATGTTGTTTTCCTCCGTAACGAAGAGAATACCGGAACACCCATTGGCAACAATATCGGCATGCGCTACGCGATGGAACGCGGCGCCGAGTATGTCATGATGCTGAACAATGATACGACCGTTGACAAGAACTTTCTGCGACCTCTCGTTGCAGCGATGGACGCGGACAAGAACGTCGGCGTCGCCGGTGGAAAAATTTATTACCATTCTGACCCAAAGAAAATCTGGTTTGCCGGTGGAAAATTCAACAAGCGAACGGGGCGTGTTGAACACGTTGGTATTCTGAAGTATGATCACGAAATCACGTCGGTACATGCGGACAACGATTTTGTTTCAGGGTGTTTCGCGATGTTTCGTGCCTCCGTGCTGAGGGAAGTTGGCCTTCTGGATGAACGATTCTTCGCGTACATGGAGGATGTCGATCTCAATGTTCGCATTAAGAATGCCGGTCACAAGCTCGCGTATATTCCCGAAGCCTTCATCTATCACAAAGTATCAACGACGATCAAAGTTGATTCGCCCTTCTATCTGTATTTCAACATGCGCAACAGACTCATCATGTTGAAGAAACATAATTCTGCAATCGAACTGCTTGCTGCTGTTCCGTACCTCACCTTCTATTACGTAAGACAAATTGTTCGGCTTGCACTCAAACATCATTACTGGGCAGGAGTTAGAGCTGTTCTGTTCGGCATTCAGGATGGCTTGAGAGGGTTCACGGGCCAATTCGGTAAGGGGCGACTTGACATGCTCCTGAAATAGACGCGCTGTTTTCCCCCTCCACTGATTCCGGTTCGGTCCTGTTTATTCTAATTATCTCTTGACAA
>JBKJJX010000195.1:0-3811 GCA_046597825.1 Bacteroidota bacterium
GTCGTCGAAATGCCGATATCGGTTTTGGCGATACGGCGAATCCCGGCTGCCATCGCCTCGGCGACCTCTTTGCTTACAGCTCCGTGAAGATTGATCAACTCTTCCGGCACTCCCAGCAATTCAGTTTTTGATTTGTTGCTGTATGTGATGACACCCCGCTCAAAATAATTCGAACTGCCGCTGACGTCTGTAATTTTATCGGCGATCAATCCACCGGTGCATGATTCTGCGACAGAGATCGAAAGTTTCTTTTCTGTCAGAAGTTTGCCAACCGTTTCCTCGAGTTCCTCTTCATCTATTCCATAAATGTACTTTTGAACTTTCGCACGAATTCGATTTTCTACTTCGGAAACATGTGTAGTTGCGGCCGCCTCGTCTTTAGCCTGAAAGGAAATTCGCATGCGGACACCCGTTGCCGAAGGAAGGAAGGCGAGCTTCGCTCCCTGCAGGATTTCATCGAGGTCACCCAATTGACTTGCGAGCAGGCTCTCCGGAATTCCCGATGTGCGGATCGTGCGGTGGCGAATGACCGAGCCGGTAACTTTCTTTGAGAGGAAGGGGATAATTGATTGATCTGTCATCGCCTTCATTTCATCCGGCACACCGGGGAGGACGAAGAAATATTTTTTATTTTGTTCGAACAACATTCCACCGGCCGTGCCAACGGGATTCGGAACGAGGGTCGCTTTCCGCGGGAACATTGTCTGCTCTTCATATGAAGCAGACCACGGACGGTTCCATTTCTGTAGCAGAAGCTCTATATGCTTTCGGATTTCGGCGTTTTGAATCAAATCCGTTTCGAAGAACGTGCATACGGCTTTCTTTGTGATGTCATCGTGCGTTGGTCCGAGGCCGCCTGTCACGACGACAATATCGTGCCGCGTCCATGCTTCGGCGAACGCCGCAAGTACTTCCTGCATATCGTCGCCAACTGTTGTCATGCGTTCGACGCTGACGCCAACGCTGTTCAGCTTTCCGGCGATGTATGCCTGATTTGTGTTGATGATCTGCCCGATGAGCAGTTCATCGCCGATGGTTATGATTTCTGATTTCATTCTTAAAAAATATTGGGAAGAAAGTACAACACTACTCTTGTTATGATGTTCGCGTAGACTCCCGCTACAACATCATCTAACATTATTCCCCAGCCTGAACCATATCGTTCCACTTGACGAGCCGGATAGGGTTTAATGATATCCAGCACTCTGAATACAACAAATGCAATTCCGATGGAAAGAAGGGAAGGGGAGATTGCGAGCATCGAAATCCACATTCCAACAATCTCATCAATAACAACGATCGAGGGATCAGGCGACGCGTGGCCGTCCGGTTGGAATGTTTCTTTCGCCCGCTGTGCAGATTTTGTAAGCCGGTGTCCTTCAACATCGGCCACTGCTGACGAGGTAATAACGCCGGCTATCAGTCCGATGACAATTGCAAACGATAGGACAAACGGATTTGAGAATGCAGGAATGAAAAAGAAGGCAGCGCCAACGAGTGATCCGAATGTTCCCGAAGCCCAGGGGATGTATCCGGAAAACAAACCCGTAGCAATGAGGCGTGTTACGAAGGGAAGTTTGCCCGATGGCGAATCAGTGTCC
Organism: Bacteroidota bacterium; assembly: GCA_046597825.1. Classification (GTDB taxonomy): domain Bacteria; phylum Bacteroidota; class Ignavibacteria; order UBA10030; family UBA6906; genus CAADGV01. The sequence continues at coordinate 1,602 of JBKJJX010000195.1, forward strand.
GCGTCCGGTGAACTGCTCATACAATTCTTTCAAAAAAGTTCTGTTGTCGAAAAGATATGCCACTCCTGTTCCGACAGTGGAGAGCGTTACCAGCAACATCATGCCGAACAATACCTGCGGATGCATCAACAGATCAATCTCCTCATGAAACTCCGCATACAGGGGCGGGACGCTCTTTGCTACATACAGGACAAGGACGTAGTAGATGAACACAAACTGTCCAAACGTTTTCGCCTGGGCGGATTTTGACGTAACGATTGGTTGATCTTTGTACTCCGCATAGCTCCGCAAACCTGTAATCAGAAAATCACGGAAGATGACAACCCATGCCATCCACGCGTCGATGAGTCCAAGATACGCGTAGACAAGAAATGCCGAAGATGTGAGAACCTTGTCCGCCAGCGGATCAAGAAATTTTCCCCACCGCGAAATGTACCCGTACTTGCGCGCAACCCAGCCATCGTACCAGTCCGTCAACGCTGCAATGATGAAAACGACGAGTGATATTTGCTTGTAGATGGGAGAATCCGAAAGAATGAACGCGGCGAAGACCGGCGTGAGTACCACGCGGAGAAGCGTCAGTTGATTCGGGGCATTCAGTTGTAATGAAATCTTACGCATCGGAAATCTTGCGCATGGAGTGAATGAGGCAGAGCCAGGGGCTACGCTTGATGTTCCAACCACAGTCAGGAACAAAAAAGCCATCAGCGCGCTGATGGCTTTTACTGACGAAACTTAACCGTTGTTACGCTGCTTTCACAAGCTTATTACTTTTTATACATGCAGCGCATACTTTCATTCGGGTGGTTCGGCCGTTCACGACCGCACGGACAGCCTGAATATTCGGAAGCCATCGGCGCCGGGTCTTATTGTGGGCGTGGCTGATGTTATTGCCGCTAACCGGTTTCTTCCCGCAGATATCACACATTTTTGCCATTTCAAATCCTTTTGTCTCAAATTTTGATGGACAAATATAGCGAAAAGTCCGATATGCTGCAATGGATTTGTTTAGAACTATTCCGGCAGCAAAGAACCTTCGCTGCCGGAATCCGGTTGCTCACGAGTGGTGGCCTGCCAATACAGGTTCTTTGAAAGTATGCCTGACGGAAGTCCGGTGCGACGCTCGCAGGCGATCCAGACTCCATGCGCCGCCCCCTGCAGCCGCAATATATAGAAAGAGAAACGAGAACAGAACTGACAACTCACCGTGGTTCAGAACAGGCCAAACATTCTGGGAGGCGTGGAATAAAAAATACGCCACCGCCATTTCCCCGGAAAGGACGAATGCAACCGGGCGCGTAAACAGGCCCAGCAATAAGAGCAGTCCCCCAAAGAATTCAAGAATGCCACCAATCCCCGCAAGTGAAAGAATCTCGGGTTGTGGACCGGTGCCTGCCGGAAAAGCGAAAAGTTTTTGAGCTCCGTGCTGCATTAAAAGAACTGCCGCAATCATGCGCAAAATGCTGAGCAATCTCGGCGACCACTCCAGTCTTAACAGGCTTAGATCAGACATATCACCCTCCTCTATCTGTGGATTGTAAGCTTCGACATTATTTTCTCGGAGACCGGATCACTGTACGCACCGTAGGCGTTTACAAGCAATCCTTTAACGTCAAACGTCGGCGATGAGATTGCATATAAGATACTTTCGTCCCCCGGATCGGTTGCACCTTCGAACCGGAAGACTTTATCAATTTCAAAATCATCGGGTTTCAGCTCAATTCCTTTTTCGTTACACCGCAACACATTTTCCTGAATATTGAAATTGTACGTGTATCCCTGTTGCTGCATGCCGTTGACCGCTTCCGATAGCGTTAGATAGTTGTCCATGTTCCGTCTCCGTTTGATCTGTGGTTATCTACCTTTATAACACCAGGACAAAGATTATCGTTTCGAGGATTTGAAGAAGAATAAGTCTGAATTAATGGTAGGACGCGAAGGATGGAGCGGGAAATTGCCGTTCAGTTTTCTTGCGGATGTCTTTATTGCTCAAACTTCTCTTTGTAATCCGCCATTGCAGCGCGAACAACCTTCATGGCATGTCCCCGTCCGTATACGCGGTCGATGTGCGCCTTGGCAGGTTGCCCTGGTACGAGCTTATACGTGACGAAATAATGTTCCAATCGTTCAACCAGAACAGGAGGAAGATCCTTTATGTCGCGGGCATGGCCCCAGATCAAATCGTTTTCCAAAACGGCAATAATTTTATC
>JBKJJX010000199.1:0-8737 GCA_046597825.1 Bacteroidota bacterium
CTCCTCCATGCTCACATCAAATGCCGAACCGGTGGAAAGTCCGAGGCCCATTCCCCCCGGACGAAGGTAGGAAGCCCGCTCGCCCGAAACATGCAGCAGCGGACAATGACCAGCGCGAGCCAGCGTGAGTTTACCTGTTTTCACATCCACGACGGCATAAAGTAAGCTAACAAATGAGTGTTTGTCAATAGAACCCGAAAGCGCTTCGTTAGCCTTGATCATGAATTCCCGGGGCGAGGGATAGAGCCGGCTTAACGACTGAAAAATTCCTTTCACTTCAGCCATGTAGAACGCGGCTGACACGCCCTTGCCCGAAACATCTCCTACGACAATGCCAAGTTTGTCGCCCTCAAGTTCTATGACGTCATAATAATCCCCACCCACCTCAAACGCGGGCGTCGAGACGGCGTCGAGTTCCATTGTGGAATATACCGGCAAGGATTGCGGCAATAGTTTGCGCTGAATTTCCTGAGCGAGCGTCATCTCACGCAACAAGCGTTCACGTTCAATTGATTTTTTTATCAGCCGGGAGTTTTCGATTGCAATCGTTGCCTGATCTGCGAACGCAGAAATAACATCAATATCATCTTTGAAAAATCCGAACGGAAGGTCCTTTGTTGCGTAGAGTATGCCGATCATTCCGGCATGCGACACGAGAGGTACGACAACGAGCGAGCCAACCGGCAGTTGGGATTTGCGAATGGACTTGTAGCGCACATCATGTGAGACATCATCCACAACAATAGCCTTTCGCTCCCTGATCACTTCATCGCGCAAGGTCTTCTCACCGGCGGAAAGCAGCGTATCGATTTCTTCCCCGCCGATATTTTTTCTTCCTGCCAATTGGATGGTGTAACCTCCCGCACTTCTGCTGTGCCGTATTATTTCTTTGCCCGTGGCGGGCATCTGTTCGTGCTCATCCGTAACATGAATAATCTCAAGCCAGCTGCTTTTTGCTTCACATACCTGCAGTGTAAGCGTGAGAACCGTATCAACCAGTTCATTGAAGTCAAACACCTGAGTGACAAGCCGGCTCAAATTATGCAGCGATGTAACCTCAGTAGACTTCCTGTCGAACGCCTCCGCTGTCGGCAGATGGAAGAGCGTGCTGACGAACGCCATGCCGAAATAAATATTCCCGAGTATACATGTGAGAATAACAAAGCGGTTGAGCGGGTATGAATAATACAGCAGCGATTTCCGGATAACGCTTTGATCCATAAAGAGGATAAAATTCAGCGCAAGAAAAGTACCAAAGAGAACAAAACCATAGATGAGCGTGAACAGCTTTTCACGTTTCGTCAGATAAACAATCCAGGGGAGGCGGAATGAATTCAACACTGCGAATAAAATTGCAAACCCGAGCAGAATATGTGTCAGGATGCTTTGGTCAAGCGGCTTGAGGGGGAACGTCGAGAGCGCCGTCGCCAGCATTAATCCGACCAGGATCAGAAAATTTCTTTCCGTCCCCCGTTTACGTTTGTAAAGAATCAGCGTTCGCACGAGCCGGAACACCAGTATTGCAAATACCCCGAACAACACGCTGATGAATTTTGCAATGAAGAGCTGCCCGAACGTAAGCGGTATGAGTGAATCGCCTTTCGCGTCGAAGTGGTCATCCGTCAGATTCCAGACCACGATCGAGATGAACAGCATCGCCACGGAGTAGATCATCACAAGGCCCAGACGCTTCGCAGGCGGGAGATCGTCGTGAACTCTTTTTGTTTCGAAGTAAAGGTAGATGAGGGCGAACGCCGTGACAATAAGGACGTCGCGGAAGAGATTCATTCCCCCGATGTCCAGTTCAACGTTCTTCCGGATAATATCGATGACAAACACGATACCAAACGAGAGCGCGGAGCCAACCAAATAAAGGATCCTGCGGAACTTCATCGATGGAGGTTTAATAGTTGAGAAAGTACGGTGAGAAGAGTATTGGAATTAGCACACCTCACAGTAGTTCTTCGGTAAAAATGAAGAAAAGTTGCGTCTCAACCGCAGATGGCAGCGGGGGTGATTGCGAAATAGAAACGGCGATAACATCTGTGACAGCCGGGAAATCGTCTGCACCCGTTGGTATCGCCGATCAAATCGTGTATCAGGAAGCCAGTCGTGCAATGTATCTGTCCGCGTCGCGGGCATACTGCGAGGTCGGATAATCCTTCTTCAGCTTCTTGAATAGTTCAAGAGCACGGTCTTTCTTGCCTGCCCGCATGTAATCGTTTGCAGCATTATTCAGGTTCGACGCCGCTTCCACTTCCTTCGGATTATCGACGGAGGCTTTCTCGTAATTGTCGGCTGCCTTCTCGTAATTCCCTTTCGCTTCGTAGCATTGCGCAATACCTGTCAGCCGGGAGACAACAAGAAACTGATCCTTGCCTTTGAAGTCCTCAAACTGTTGGAGTGCTTCGTCGTATTTGCCGAGATGGTAATACGAATTTGCCAGATAGAAACGTGCAAGATTTCCGGCATCAGTGCCGCTGTACTTATCAACGATAGTCTTGAGCCCGGTAATTTTCCGTTCGGGTACACCGTCGATCGCAATCTGGTACTGATTATTGTCGACGTAACTGTAGACAGAACCCAGTGCGGTCGAAGCCAGTTCATTATTGGTTTTCTGGTTCTGTGTGTACCACCAGATACCAAACACCAAAACGACAAGCCCGGCAACGGCAATGCCGATATTCTTTTTATTGACGTCGTAAAAGGCTGAAAGATTGCCCATCGTTGTGATGAGAGCATCTTGTTTCAATTCCCTCTTGGAGATTTTCTTTTGTGCTTTAAGCATAAATGCTGCTGTACCTCCGGTGTGTGTATTGATGTTGTTTCATTGTAATATCGATGTGCACTCGTCGGGACTTGAACCCGAAACCTTTAGCTTCGGAGGCTAACGCTCTATCCAATTGAGCTACGAGTGCAAGTTTTCTTTGATTTTCTCTTTCAAATAAAGGCGTCCAAATCCACTTTTAAGCTTTCGTTCTCTCCGTATTGCTTCTTCTCGCGTTTGAAATGGCTCAGTGTAGGCAAGTCGATATGGTCGCTTTGATTTGATCGATCTGGTCTTGCCAGCATTATGTGCCTTGAGCCTAAACTCAGGGTCAGCCGAGTGGCCAATATAAAGACTCCCGTCTTTTTCACTCACGAGAGCATAAACAAAAAACATATTTGGTTTTTTTACCGATTTGTTTGGTCATTAATCAAAAGAGTGTTGTTCACTCGTCGGGACTTCCTGCCCGCCTCATAAGGCTAATAAGGCAGGCGGGGAACCCGAAACCTTTAGCTTCGGAGGCTAACGCTCTATCCAATTGAGCTACGAGTGCAATGAAATTCATACTAAGGTAGCCAAAAACGGCTTGGTGTTCAACCTAAATTGCAGAATCCCCACTCGATTCCCGGCCTCCAATCCGCTCCGAAACAAAAATCAGCACGAGGATGAGCAGCAGCAACAACACCGAATACGCTGCTGCGCCGCCAAAGTTATACGATCGCATCTGAGCAAGAATTTCAACAGAGATCGGCCGGTTGGAATAGGAATAGAGAAGAATTGATGAAACAAATTCCCCCAATGCTGTTATCATCACGAGCAAAGCTCCTGAAATTATTCCCGGTAAAATGATCGGCGGAACAATCTTGCGAAACCTTCTCCATGCCCCCGCTACCTCCTCATAAATATTATGAGTGATTATTTGAGATAAATCAGCTTCTTTGTTTGAATGAAATCCGTCGTGCGAAGCTGATAGTAATAAACACCGGATGAAAGTCTGTTGCCCGCAACGTCACTGCCATCCCACTGAATAATATGTCTTCCAGCTGACTGTCGTTGATTCACAAGCGTAGCGACTTCACGTCCTATATTGTCGTAAATCAAAATATTGACGACCTGTTCATTTGGCAACGTATATTCAATTGTCGTGGCCGGGTTAAATGGGTTTGGATAGTTCTGTTGCAAGCTGGAACTGTTAGGAATGTTGTTCTTCGCCTCACCGACTGACACAATAAGCGTACTGTCTCCCGAGTAGATACCAAAGAATCCTCGTACGTATAACGAAGGTTCATTAGGCGCGCCCATAATGATATCATCCACCCCGTCTCCATTTACGTCTCCGGCGTTATCTGGGCGTCCAACCAACGCATATTGTCCACAGCACTGGGAGAAAACTCGGTACGCTGCATAGTGTCCCGGAGAACTGGGGAGCCCTAACATGACAAACACCCCCGGTGGGGACATTCCCACTGTTCCTCGTAATAACACATCTTTCACATTATCACCGTTGTAATCTCCTCCGCCGCTCACCCGTGGGTATGGACCAAAAAGGGTTGTATCATTATTTGGCGGGGCAACGTAGTAAGTAGGTTGCGAGCTAATTGACTGTCCTCCCTTGAAAACATAAATCCTATTCACAAGAATGTCTGCAACTGAATCAGCGTCTGCATCAAAAGAAGTGATTTCGTGTTTGAAACCGCCGGGGATGGTGCGGCTGTCGACATAATAGTTTCGCGACATCTGAAAGCTCTCAGTACCGAAATAGATAGAGAAATAATAGAATTGCTCCTGTCCAATTGGTGATGTTTGATTGTACCCCAAGGCGAGTATGTCACTCTTTCCGTCCCCGTTTACGTCGGCTACCACCAAATCGGTACCAAGACCCGCTCGAGTTGTATCGCCCAGGAAAGTTATACGGGCCACCGAATCCAATGCAGGCCCACCGGCATAAACGTACAACTTTCCGCGAAGCCTATCCGGCGTGCCGAAAGGATATTGTGGTGCCGCAACTATCAGATCATCGTATCCATCACCGTTTAGGTCTCCACTTGCAAGCCTGCCCAACCCAAAGCTATCATTGCTGTGCTCTCCTGCCAGAACTTTGTCGGCAATTGTATCCATTGCGGCACCGCCGAGTACACGAAAACTGTGTCTCGGAACCACTTGGCTATAGCGAGGTCAATCCACCCATCGCCGTTGAAATCTCCCGATATAATTGAACCACCGCCATCAAATGTGAGCGCCGGCGTAGCACTCATTGAGACCCCGCCATAGTACAGAAAAGTTTTCCTCAAACCTTGTGCGCTAACGGCAACATCGGCGAAACCGTCATGGTTGATGTCACCCACGCCTTTTACCGTTGAGCCGAGCATTGCTCCAGAGTCTGTGCCAGCGACTTCAAAGATGGGGCGTAACTCACGAGGCTGAGCGAACGTTGGATGGGTTGTCAACCAAAACAACAGCACGATCATCTTCTTCATTATTAGCTCCCGTTGAAGTCTCTGTATCATCACGAACGAAGATCGAATGTGGCGCAGCTTTCCTTCTTTAAAGAAGGTTCTTGTACAACGGAGAGTTTGAACAAAGCCAATACTTGAAGAGGAAACGTCTCTGTCGACAAATAGTGCTTGACGTAAAGAATGTGTAGCGGGTGGTTCGTCGCACCTCGAATCGCCAGCGATGCACAACAAGAACTATGGAATGAATACAGAAGCTGCGGGTAATATACCATGGTCATAGTCGGACATCAACAGATCATGAAAATATTTCGTGTTGCATTGGCAACTTAAGGGCCGTTGTCAAGCAAGGAAGATTCCTTTTCCCGACCGCCTCCAATAATTTCTGAAAGGAACACGACTATAAGGATAAGAACCAGTAACAGCACAGAATACGCCGCTGCACCGCCAAAATTATACGCTCGCATCTGCGCAAGAATCTCCACCGAGATGGGCCTGTTCGAATAGGAATACAGAAGAATTGATGAAACAAATTCCCCCAACGCCGTTATCATCACGAGCAATGCGCCTGAAATTATTCCCGGTAAAATGATCGGCAAAATAATCTTGCGGAACCTTCTCCATCCCCCCGCTCCAAATGTCTGACCCGCCTCCAGCAACGAGTCGTCGAGTCGCTCAAGCGAAGCCGAAGCTGAACGCACAACAAGCGGAAACATTCTGACGAAATATGCGATCGGTAATATCCAGAACGTCCCGACAAGTATGGTTTGTGCAGAAAACCAGGTCGGCGTGTTGAACGCAAGTATCAGACTTATCGCAATCACTGTCCCCGGAATTGCGTATGGCAACGTCGCTAGAATATCGATTGCAAATCGTGAGCGCCCCAGTTTTCCTTTTGTAATCAAATATGAAGAGCCCACTCCCACACCAACAGCCGCGACAACCGTCAGGCAGCTCATCAACAGGCTGTTGAGTATCGGATCGAACACCTGTGGTTCACTCATCAGCTTCAGGTAGTTCTCAAGCGTATACACCGATGGAATAATCTGCCACGTCCACGAGCCTTCCTTCGCAAATGAAAGCACGACAATGACGATGACCGGCAGAAGTTCAACGGCAAGCCAAGCAATTGCGCAACCGATGAATATCCTTCTCCAGACACTTCCGACCTGAAGTACACCAACTCTTCCCGTTCCTTTCGCAGCACGCGTGCCCGATGAAGGAGTGATGATTCTGAAGGCGATGAAAAAGATAATCGAAACCAGCGTCAGAACGATCGACAAGGCGGACGCTACGCTGATTTCGCCGTTCAGTTTGGCATTGTAAATCTGCAGCGTCATGAAGCGTTTGTCGCCCCCGAATAACAACGGCGCTGAGAAGGATGCCATACTTGCCATAAACGTCAGTATCGAGGCGCCGAGTAATGCGGGCTTCAACTCCGGAAAAATAATTTGCCGGATTGTCCTCCACGACGACGAGCCGGGAATCTGTCCCGCCTCCAGAACCGAACCATCCAGATTGCGAAGTGTCGTTGAGACGAAAAGGTAAAAGTAGACGTAGAATGAATACGTGTGCACGGCGACGATGGCGGCGAATCCGTCTAATGCTAATGCGCCGATGGGCAGTCCGAACCACTCAGCCGCAACACGCGGAAGAATGCCGGTTTCACCAAACACAAACAGGAATGAGATGACCCCAACAAGCGGCGGCAGGGCAATCGGCAGAATTGCGATTCGTGAGAACACTCTCCGCAGCGGAAAATCCAATTGCGTGAAGACGAACGCAAAGAACACACCAAGAACACAACTTCCGCCAACCGACAGCAGTGAGACGAGAATTGAATTCCAAACTGCCTCGATGTCCGCGGAGTTGCGCAGGCTGACCAACCCGAGATAATTGGCAAACGAGAAGTCGCCATTCACCATCAAACTCTCCCGCACTATCGCAACAAGCGGGTAGAGAACATATCCGGCATAGACAAAGCAGAGGAGCCCAATTGGCAAAATGTAGAAGAGGCGGCGCTTCATCTTAGAATAATGCACTTTGACCAATCGATTCGTATGTCAGCTTTATCTCCCGGATGAAGTTGCTTCGTCAGCTCTGAACTCATTGAAGTAACGCGGAGTGTAATTCCATTTGTTTCTACTACAAAGTTGGTGGTGAAACCGAGATATTCAGAGTGAACGATGTTCGCCTCGAATCCTCCGGTTGCAGATGGCAGGAGAGTAATCGCTTCCGGCTTAATGGCGAGAGTTACATTTCCACTTTGTTGGTTCATTACCAACCCGGGGGGAACCTTTACCATCATCGATCCGCTTTCAAATCGCAAAGCGGAAACATCGAGCTTACCCTCCAATACATTAGCGCCTCCCAGAAATTCCGCAACGAAGGATGAGACAGGCATTTCGTACATCTCTGCCGGCGATCCGGTTTGTTCAACTTTGCCGCCGCGCATGACTGCGATTCTGTCCGAAAGGCTCATTGCTTCCGATTGATCGTGCGTGACGTACACTGTCGTGATGCCAAACTTGCGCTGCAGGGAGCGGATCTCCTCGCGGGTTTTTACACGCAGGGCAACATCCAGATTACTGAGCGGCTCATCCATGAGCAAAACGGACGGCTCCACTACCAGCGCTCTCGCAACGGCAACCCGCTGCTGCTCGCCGCCGCTGAGCTGCGGAACCCGTGTTTGAATTTTATGAAGCAGGTGGACCGCGTCAAGAATTTTCTCAACCCTCCGCATGATCTCTGCCTTTGCAACGTTCTTTGTCTCAAGCCCGAATGCGACATTCTCGTACACTGTCATGTGCGGAAAGAGAGCATAATTCTGAAAGACCATTCCGATTCCCCGTCTCTCCGGCGGAATCTTCGTCATCTCAACTCCGCCCACGAAGATCCCGCCTGATGTCGGCTGCTCGAATCCGGCAATCATCCGCAGCAATGTGGTTTTGCCACAACCGCTCGGACCCAAAATGGAAAAGAATTCGCCTGAAGGGATTTCAAGATTTATATCCCGGACAGCCGGCGTATCCCGAAAAGTTTTGGAGAGGTTACGGAGAGTTACGTTGGACATGGCTTCTCAATCCTGAACGGAGTGAAGGATCTCATAGTTCAATAATGACAAATGACGCAGCCTCTTCGCTCAGGGATTTGATCCTTTTACTTCATCATCCCATCTTTTCATCCACACTTTTTCGTTCGCCTCGAGAGATTCCCAATTGATCGTCATTGGAGTAATGTTCAGTGAGCGAATCCATTCAGGGAGATTTTCTTGGGGGATGTCTGATCGCGTCGGGATGCGGAAAAACTCGGCAGCCTGCTGAACGAGCGCTTTCTTCGACGTTACAAACTCATAGAAGAGTTCTGCGTCCTTTCGATGTTTCGATCCTCTGACAATGGCAATGCAATCCGTAATCATGGGCGTGCCGCTTGCCGGTATCTCGTATCCGAAAGGATAACTATTGATCTTTGTTTGAATCATCACGTCGGGCAAATTCCACAGTGTCACTACTCCCTC
>JBKJJX010000096.1:0-8791 GCA_046597825.1 Bacteroidota bacterium
TGAAGATAGTAACCGAACCACTCATCTGCAAGAAATACTTTTGCAGACATTTGTGTCTCCCGAACAAAGGATTATCTTGAAGATATGGAGGACGAATACAAAACAGTTCAGGGAGAAATGCGGGGCGAGACTAAAATTCAAGGGTCCCGCTTCATAGCAACAATCTTTCCCGTTACCGCTAAGGGTGAAGCAGATATCTTTCTTGAAAGAGTCAGGAAAGAGTTCTGGAATGCAACACACAACTGTTTTGCGTACCGGATCGGAATGGGGGAGGATATATTCCGGTTCAACGACGATGGCGAGCCGAATGGGAGCGCGGGTAAGCCCATTCTTGCAGCAATAGATAAATTCGATTTAACGGATACGATGGTGATCGTTACACGTTATTTTGGCGGGACGAAACTCGGCGTCGGCGGACTAGTGAGGGCGTATGGCGGAGCGGCGGAGCATGTATTGGCAAAAGCAGAGAAGGTGGTCCGGTACAAAACAGCAATCGTGGAGGCGACGTTTCCTCACTCGCATATCAGCAGCGTCATGCACATCATATCAAAAGAAGGTGTGAGGATCGTTGACACGGTGTATGACGAAGATGTTCACGCTACGCTGGAGGTCCGGATGTCTAAGAAAGAAGAGTTGAAGGCAGCGCTTATCAATCAAACGAACGGTAACATCGCATTTAAATCAGAACCTCCCGATGCACCATGACGTTACTGCGGATGTTGTGAATCGACAATCGCTTGTGTGTCGAGCGCAATGACGAGCTCTTCATTCGTAGGAATGACAAAGACCGCCGTTCTGGATTCTGCAGTTGTGATCCTTTTTTCTTTGGCAGCCGATTCATTTGCCACGTCGTCCAGCGTGATGCCGAAGTAGTTCATATTTGCACAACAGGCCTTGCGGACTTCAACGCTGTTTTCTCCGATACCGCCCGTAAAGACCACAGCATCTAATCCACCCAAAGCCGCTGTGTACGCGCCGATGTACTTTGTAATCCGGTAGCAAAAAATATCAAACGCATAAGTTGATTTCTTGTCGCCGGCTTTCATCTCTTCAATTACCTCGCGCATATCGCTGCTTACCCCTGAGACTCCCTGGAGTCCGCTATGCTTGTTCAGCAGTGTATTTGCTTCCGCAAGAGTAATGCCTTCTTTGCCCATAATAAATAAAACGACCGACGGATCTAAATCGCCGGAACGGGTTCCCATCAGCAACCCTTCCAGGGGTGTAAATCCCATGCTCGTATCTATAGAGACACCGCCTTGAATTGCCGCCATACTGCAGCCATTGCCGAGATGACACGTAATCAGGTTCAGGTCCTTTATGTTTTTGCCAAGCAAAGCTGCTGCCCGTCCCGCCACAAAGCTGTGGGAAGCACCGTGAAATCCGTACCGCCGGATTCTGTATTTTGAGTAGAGCGAATACGGAAGTCCGTAGAGAAATGCTTTGCGCGGCATCTGCTGATGAAATGCTGTGTCGAACACAGCTACTTGCGGAGTTCCCGGCAAATTTACATTGCATGCATTAATACCACGCAAGTTGTGCGGATTGTGCAATGGAGCAATCTCAAAATTGTCGCGAATACTTTTGATCACTTCATCTGTAATCAGTACAGACTCTCTGAAAGTTTCGCCTCCGTGAACAACGCGGTGCCCTATGGCGTGAATGTCGCTTTTGTCGCTGATGACGCCGTGATTGCGGCTCAACAAGACCGCAAGAATGTATTCGATGGCGATAATGTGATCGACAATTTCTCCGGCGATGGTAATCTCATCTCCATCGTGCCGAATATTTTTTAGCGTCGCCCCGCTCATGCCTATGCGTTCGATGCCGCCTTTTGCCAGCGTCTTTTTTGTGGTCGCTTCGATGAGTTGATATTTGACGGACGAACTGCCGCAGTTAAGGACAAGGATATTCATGTATGGTTGAGTTTTGTTGTGTGATGACAATTCAGCCTTAGCGAAGCAGCATCATTCTCTTTACTGTTACGCCGGCTTTACTCTGCATGCGACAGAAATATGTTCCGCTTGCCAATCCTTCAGCATTCCATTTCGTGGCGTACGTGCCGGGACTCAGCCACTCAGAAATCAGCGATGTGACCCGTTTCCCTAAAATGTTGAATACCTCGATCGAGATAAAACTTGTTGCCGGAACGGAAAATTCAATTGTTGTTGAAGGATTAAAAGGATTGGGATCTTCAGTAATATTCATGATAGATCAACGCACAATGAAACTAACCCGTTACTTTTTGGAATCCACTACTCTTCTTCCGTCAGCATCGTATCTGAAAAATCCCTCGCCGACTTTCTTTCCCAGCTTTCGTTCGCGCACCATTCGCCGCAACAACGGACACGGACGATAGCGGGGCTCACCGAGTTCGTGGAAAAGCGTTTCCATCCACATCAACACTTCATCCAGTCCCATGGCATCAGCCATTTCCAGCGGACCTGCCTGCATGCCGTAGCCGAGCCGCATAGCGGTGTCGATGTCTTCGGCTTTAGCAATTCCTTCCATCAACACGTGCATCGCCTCATTGAGCATTGGAAGAATTGTACGTGTCGTGATGAAGCCCGGATATTCAAATACTTCAACAGGTGTTTTCCCGATGCGCAACGCAAATGCTCTCACAAGACTGTATGTCTCGTCGCTCGTTTTCATTCCGCGGACGATTTCGACGAGCGGAATGAGCGGCACAGGATTCAAGAAGTGCAGCCCGATAATCCGGTCCGGGCGCTTGCTTGATGCAGCGAGCTTCGAGAGACCGAGGGTTGCAGTATTGGAGATGAAGACAGCATCCTCCTTGCCGATGGAATAAAAAGCTTCTATCAATTGTCGTTTCGCTTCGAAGTTCTCATCGATCGCTTCGATAATAATATCGCAGTTCTTGAGGTCGGCAATGTTTGTTGTGCTTTTGATTCGGGAGAGAACTGCCCGCTTATCGCTTGCAGTTTTTCCCCAACGTTTTATCTCCCAATCCATAGCTTTGCTCAAGCTGTCGAGTCCGGCTTTAAGGCTTTTCTCATTCTTCTCCGCAACGATAACCTCGATACCCGCACCGGAAATCGTCTCAGCAATTCCTTGTCCCATCACTCCGAGCCCGATTACCCCGATGAGATGGAAATCATCTTTGCCTTTTGACTTCTTGACGAATGTAGATTGAAGATCTTCGAACCGTAATTTTTCAGCCATAGCTTTCGTTTGTTTGAATTTGTCGGATTAGAATTCTTTTCCAGGAAGAGAATCAATGCAGTTAAAAAAACTGAAGAACAGATTTGATGCGTGCCAACGAGAAGGAAACGAAGAGAATCAATTCCGACCCGCTGCTTCTAAGTTAAGGAATTAAGTGCAGTGTATCCTGTAATAATTTGATTGTGCCAACATTGAACAATAGGAGCGCCAACCACGCTATCAAGACAATCACAAACGATTTGGACCGAGAGAATTCTGACTGGAGTGATATCCCGATCGTGAGTATTGCAAAATAGATTAACGTAAAGATGTTGAGCGAGTTCAGGAGGGAAAACATCACAATGTTGTCGCTTGCAATGAACATTGCCGCACTAAACGGGACAAGGCTTGGCTCATTCCCGGATTTTCCGTCAATGAACAAGTACAGTAATGTCGCTGCTTGTGCGCAAACATTAAAGACCTCCGCATGAACTTCCAATGAAAATACCTTATTGATAAAAACCGGTTCAGGCGGAACAAAAGATTTGCAAACAAGAAACAAGATAATGGCAAACGAAGTCCAACCTATGAGCAATCGAATGGGGAGGAACAAGCAGCGTAGCGCCAATTCACTATTCAGTGTCTGTGCAACAACCAACTTTTCTTCCGGTGTTGCAGAGGGAGGAAGATGGGAGAGTATCGCCTGAACGAGGTAGGGATGAATGAGAATATATATGGCTATGCTGAGAGCCGAAAGGGATAGAAATGCTATCAACCAGTCCGGACTTGCTCGAAGTCGTCGTAAAGTTGGCGTGGGTTGGATGAATAGTAGAAATGGATTGGCCATCTCACAACCACGAAAGATGTTTCTTTTTCACCTTATCCGAAACCAGGTCAACAAACAATTCTTCAAGGGAAGTGTATGTTGACGTTCCGAGTTTACCTTTTACTTTCATCCGAATGTCAGATGTTTTGCATTGAAAGATTGATTTACCCAGATGGATGATGCAAATATCATCGCACAGCTTTTCAACCGTATCAAGGACATGCGAAGTTATGACGATCGTCGTCCCGCGTTCCGCCATCATCTTCAAGCTTTCCTTAATTGAGCTCACGGCAAGAGCATCAATCCCTTCGAGGGGCTCATCCAGGACGACGAGCTGTGGGTTGTGAATGATCGCCGCGGCGAGAGAGACTTTCTTTTTCATTCCGGTAGAAAATGATTCAATAGGGTCATCTCCTTTGCTCTGCAAATCGAAAAACTCCAGCAATTCATTCACCCGACGCCCAACATCGTCTGCTGAGAGGGAATACATCGTTCCGACGAATCTCAGGTATTCGCCGGCAGACATCCAATCAAAATACAGCGGCTCATCCAATACGAACCCTACCTGCTGTTTGTAGTCATAATCATGTTCGGTAATTTCGTTTCCGAATAACTTGACGGTTCCGGCATCCTTGCTGTTCAACCCCGCGAGAATTCGGATAGTCGTTGTTTTCCCGGCGCCGTTTAATCCAAGGAAACCGAAAATTGATCCCTTGCGAACAGTTAAAGAAAGCCCATCAAGTGCTCTGTGTCCGTTCTCGTATATCTTTGAGAGATCGTTGACTTCAAGAATGTTCACATTGTCGAGCATAAAGATGTTTTCCTTACTTCTATCTGAAATGCTGTAGTTGGAACGGAGTGCCTATACCAATAGATTCCAGTGCCCGCAATGTAAATGATATTTAGCCACTGAATATTGAAGGCAAACGAAAAAAGGATATACGGAATGGACAGAACAATAACGAAAAAAAACATTCCCGCGGCTTGAACCGCATTGGCGATCTGCCAGCCCTTAACATTCTGACGCGGACGCAACGATTCAGTGTTGCCAATATGTAACAACGGGAATATGATTGTCCCCGAAAATAATAGGGCATTCAGCAGATCAGATCGATTTGTTGGATGAGGAGAGAAATAGAGAATAACCATTGAGAAGATGAATGAAAGAATTATCATGAGAATTACCGTCGCAACGTTTTTCACGAGAACGATATTACGCCATGAAACAGGAAACATGCTTAAAGCGGGGAGTTCATTCGGAGTCCTGAACAAAATGTTGTTGACCTGGGACTCCAGCATTGCAAAGCTAACGAGGAACACGATAATAAATGGCGGTACTTCACTTTCCTGCACAACGAGAGCGACGCCGATCAGAGCAAGAAGAATAAAAACCGGTATACGGTTGGCTGAGAAGCAGTAGTGAAGCTCCATTCTAAAGAGCATCCACTCACGGTGCATGATCAGGTTCATACGAATCGTTTCCCCCCAAAAACTGCAGCGAAAGAGAATGCCATCAAAATGCCGAGGCTGAGCGCGACTCCCGCGTAATCAAACACTTTCGCCGATTGAATTCCGCTTACACATGTAGCTACCAGTGGAATAAATTCCAGACTTGATCCGCCATTGAAAATAGGGAGGAATGCGATAGCACATGCGGCAAAAAAAATAACACCAAAAAGTGCAATGCTCGCCGCCGCTCTTTTTCGCTCCAGAAAGAGAAAGACAAATGAGCTGAATGTGAGAATGCTCAGCATAAGGGAGAGATAAAGAACTACGGCGACAACTGCCACAATCATTGTACTCCGGTAGAGTATTATGAGGAAGAATGAATTGCTTGCGAGCAACGCAATAGAAAGCGGATGACGTATAACGCTGACAACCACGAACAATATTCTCCCGATAGAATTTGTGGGAAAGATTTTAGCCTTAAAGAGTATTTCCTGAGCATCATTCAGAAAATACGAGAACGACAGAAATGCATATACGCCCGAATGCAGAAACAGAAACAATGAGAGGTAATAGCCGCTGCTATCATTTTGAAGAAAGCTGTCTGAAAAGGCAGCTACAACAAGATTACATGTAGCAACAATAACAGCAAATAGTTTTGCTCGTGGATAGAGTGCGTATGTTTTCTCGGAGTCAACGTGAAGTAACGATCGAACGATATCGGCTGTCGGTCGCACGGCTATTTCTTTTCCCATGGATTCACCGGAAATATCCAATCATCAGAAAGTGCGAAGACCCAATAGCCGCCTTTGTCTCCTGCGATAGGAACGCTAATGGTTAATGGTCGATGGGAAATTGAATATTCGATGAGGAGCTTTACTTTGATGAATGATATGAGGGCGCTGAAACTGTTTTGTCCGACTATGTCCATTAAGACATTCGCATATCCACTTCGTTGCATTTCTTTCCGAATGCGTTTCCGCTCTTCAAGCGCCGGTGATGTTAATTTGGAGGTTGCGGTATTATATAACGTGGCAAGGCTGTCCAGGTTTTGTGTAGCGAGAGACTGAGACTTCATTGCTGGCACGCTGAACGATGCGATAAAGGCGACGTTGAGAATGCAAAAACATTTCGAGCTCATTTCAAAGCCTTACTCCATGGGTCCATCGGAAAATTATTTGGAACGTACCGAAAGATCTTGTCTTGACCCCATTCGATGACCATGTAACCGTTTTTATAATTCAAGAAGATGGGAGTACCTATTTCTTGTTTCGGAATTGGAATCACCTTGACCAGAACAGTATGCGAAAGTGAAAATGTTCTGAAAAGTTGCAACCTCAATAACGAGATAATCCCGCTCAAGCTGTCTTGATGCAAAAGATCTTTCAGCACATTTGAGTACCCGTTTTGAATGACTCTCTGATGCTGTTGAAGCATTTGGTCATATTCAGGAGAAGTTACCCTGGCAAGGACACTCTCAAACTCTGCTTCTTTGTGAACACTCATGCCAATTATAGGTGGCTGTGGCGAATCGAATACGAGTGGTAAAAAGAATATAAAAGAAAGCGTAACGACGGTGTTCGTGATAGATCAAAAATCCTTCCTCTGCATTACGGCAACTCCGCATCCAAAGAAAAATATTGATGAGAGCAATCCCTGTACGAACGGCTTCCAATCCATTGTCTCATTCATGATCTGGTTCGAGAGGGCTTTTTGCATTGCTGAGATTTGCGGGAAAATGTAGTAGAGCCCATCAAGAGTATTATGAAGAATTTTGTTTTCGGTGAAGGCAAATACAATCGCCCGGTTTTCCAACAGATTATCAATCAAGACGAGGTAAATAAAACATCCGATGATCGGAATCGCCGTATTGCGAAAGACGACGCCAAGAAAAAGCACAAGCGAAAATATACATGCAAACATAAACGACATTGTGAAAGACGAGAGGAAGAACTGCCAGTTCCATATACCGATCTTCAGTCCGAATATCAGCCATAATCCGCCTACGAAGAATAGAATGTTGGCGAAGATGACGACAACTGCGCCGAGATATTTGCCAAGCAAAAGTTCCCAACGTGCGAGCGGTTTGGAAAGATAGAGATCCACCGTTCCTTTCTCCAGGCTGTCCGGAATTGTCCCCGCCGTTGCGAACACACCGAATAACATCAGCCCGAGAAACAACCCTTTGGCAAGTCCGGTTTGCAATGCCAGAACAACCGGCTTGAATTGCTCAACTTGAACCGGCGCCGGAGAAGTCGGGTTGCCGAAAAGCTTCAGTACAACACCGTCATCCGATGTCTCCGACGTTATCCCCAATGCCATGACAAGGAGAATCAATGTCGAAATGCCGACAAGGACGTACAGCGTTGCCTTGGAAAATAATTCACGGAACGTGGCGAGGATCAGCGTTACGAGTTTCATGACGCCACCTCTCGTTTGATGAGATTGATAAACGAATCTTCCAGCGAACTGCGTTTTCGTGTAACATGCAGAATTGAAATATTGTGCTTGCGCAGCAAATCGATAAGCTTGTTCAACTCGAAGAGATCTTTTACTTCTGCCGAAATAACATTCACATCGAAGTTGAACTTCAACACTGTTGCAGCAGCGTCATGATAAAATGCTTCCGTGGGTTTATCCGCTATTCCAATTTCGTAATTTGCATCGGTTGCCGTCAGTTCATCGACTGTCCCGACTTTCAACAGTTTACCCTTGTTTACAATCGCCACCTGATCTGAAACCAGTTCAACTTCCGAAAGGAGGTGAGAGTTGAGAAAAATAGTCTTGCCTTCTGACTTGAGTCGTTTGAGAATGTCGCGGATTTCCTTTCTGCCGACGGGATCGACACCGTCTGTCGGCTCATCTAAGAAAAGAATGTCGGGATTGTTCATGAGAGCTTGTGCCAGGCCCAGGCGCTGCACCATGCCCTTGGAATATTTTTTTACTTTCATTTTTGCCCATTGATCCATTCCGACAAGCTGCAGCAAATCCTTGGAACGGGATTTTATTTGCGGCGTCTTCATTCCGCTGAGACCGCCGAACAATCCCATGACTTGTTCGCCCGTGAGATAGTTGGGATAACGGTGGTTTTCCGGAAGGTAACCGATGCGTCCGCGAATCTGAACGTCGGGAAGGCGCGTACCGAGTATCGAGGCATAGCCGGAGGATGCGTGAACAAGTCCCAACAAAATCTTAATGAATGTAGTCTTTCCCGCCCCGTTCGGGCCGAGCAAGGCAAACACTTGTCCCTGTTCAACACTCAGAGTAAAATCGCTGAGCGCAGTGACGCTGAGTTTTTTGTTCACAAAATCAGAATACACTTTTGTAAGAGATTCCCAAGAGATGGCTTGCATA
>JBKJJX010000162.1:0-5324 GCA_046597825.1 Bacteroidota bacterium
AGATTGTCTTTGGTTTGCTCCTGTTCCTGCGCCTGGGGCAAAGGAATGAACGCAGTGGAGGTATCCGGCACGAAGCCCTGAGTGGCGTTCTTGGCAAAGTGTCGTTCGTTGCGCTCGCTGTGAGAAAGCCGCGACGAAAGTGAGAAGCCGCTATTGTCATTACGATAGACGCCCTGAATAAATGCATCGAGCCGGAATTCATCGATGCCCGTGTTGTATTGGGCTGGAGCGCGGGCGAGTGATGAAACAGGCCGGTAATCTTTGTCCAGGGATTTGCTGTAAACATTCACGAAGAGTGACGTGACGAACTCCGGTTCGAACTCGTAATCCAGCAGATTTGTAAACGAAAATATATTTTCGATCCTGCTTTCCAACGCACCAGATGCGGATGTGTAAAACTCACGACGATTTTTATTGAACCGGATCTCCACGGTATCGCGTGAGCTGCCGAGAAATGTTTTCTGTGCGCCAAGGCGGGCGAAGTGCTGCTCAAGGAGTCTCGGGTCCACACGATCCTGCTGGTACTGTGCAGTGCCGGCGATCTGATATCCGTCCAAATCAATGTTGTTCGTTCGTGCGCCAATGTTGTAGCTTACGCCGCGGTCACGGGCATCGGCCTGGTTTTCCCAACGGTGGCCGATCAACGGAGTGAATGTGAAGAATGGATCCGGCGTGTATTCAATTCCGCCCAGAATCGTATTGATGGATGCGGTGCTTAAGCCGACCGCTTTGTTATCGGAGTAAATAAGTGACGACCATCTACCCTGAACGCTCACGACATCATTCAACGGACGGTTCAATAACAGCGCAAGCTGCTGCTGGCTGCTTTGAAGTCGCTGTTCCGGCGACGTCGACGTCTTTTCGACAAGAATTATGTTGGATGAGTAGAATTCATTCAGTTTTATTTGATTGCCAAACGCGGCAGTATCGATCGCCATCCTGCCAATCCAATTGAATGTGTTGAGATTTCGTTCGAACAGAATGCTGGCAGAGTTGCGGCGAAAGAGTGAATCGACAAACGTCTCCTGAGAATCCAATGGACGCTGAAGCTCCTGGCTCGAGACGGAAGTCGAACAAACAATAATCGTAAGAATGCAGCCGGTGATTCTAAGCAGGCTTGATGAACAATAGCAACCGTCAGCCGGACAATGTGAGACGAAGTTTTTGAAGATCGCACTCATCAAACCAATTCCAGCGTATCGCCACGGGCGGGAATGCTGACGTTTGCCGTTCCTGATTCCTTCAGCGCGGCTGCGAGCTTCTCCGATTGGTCAACGTCTCCATGAACGAGGAACGAATGTTTCAGGCGGGTCTTGTTAAACATATGAATGTACTCAAGCAGCTCCGGTTTATCCGCATGGCCGGAGAAAGAATTCAGCACAACGACTTCAGCTTTTCGTTCGTGCGGCTCGCCGAAAATGTTTACGACGGGTTCGTTGTTCACGAGGCGGCGGCCGAGCGTGTGTTCAGCCTGATAGCCGGGAATAAGCACCATATTCTTCGGGTCGCTGATGGAATTGGCGAGATGGTGCAGCACTCTGCCCGCCTCGCACATTCCCTGCGAAGCGATAACAATGAACGGGCCCTTCTTCTCATTCAACTCTTTTGACTCGTTGACATCTTTGATATAGATAAGCCGCTCGAATCCGAACGGATCGTTGTTGGTTGGTGAGTTGAGGATCGCCAGTGTCTCGGCATCGAAACATTCCGGATGCTTTCTAAAAACCTCGGTGACATTTACGGACAGGGGGCTATCGACGAATACCGGAAGGAAGTTGATCTTTCCGGCAACGCTGAGAGAATGAAGGACGTACACAATTTCCTGCGTGCGGCCAACACTGAACGCGGGAATAATGATCTTGGCTCCGCGGGCGTAGCCTCGCTGCAACGGTTCTAGCAATTGGTCAGCCATTGCCGACACTGGTGCGTGTGTTCGTCCGCCGTAGGTGCTTTCGCTGATCAGGTAATCTGCATCGCCGATGAATACCGGGTCGCGTAGAATTGGAAGCCGGGGCCTGCCGAGATCGCCGGTGAACGCCAGCGAAATGACTTTGCCATTCTCTTTCAGTGTGAGCATAACAACTGCCGAGCCGAGTATGTGTCCCGCATCTTCATATCGACATTCAATTCCGTCGATTACCTGAAACGTTGCGCTGTAATCAACTCCGACGAATAATTTTGCCGTTTCTTCCGCGTCGTTCAGCGTGTACAGCGGTTCGATGAGAGGGAGATGTTTGCGCGCATTCCTCTTGTTGACGTAGGAAGCGTCTTTCTCCTGGATGTACGCGCTGTCCTTCAGCATTACGTTGCACAAACTCTGCGTCGCTTTTGTGCAGTAGATCGGGCCGCGGAAACCCTGCTTCACGAGGCCGGGAAGATTGCCGCTATGATCGATATGCGCATGGGAGAGAACGACAGCGCTGATTGCTTTCGGATCGAAAGGGAAATGGCTGTTACGCTCATTTGCCTCGTCGCGCCTGCCGTGATAAATGCCGCAGTCCAGCAAAATAGTTTTACCGCCGACAGTCAGAACATGCATCGAGCCTGTTACCGTGCGCGCTGCGCCTTGAAATTGAAGTTGCATGATCGTTTGAGAAGAGAAGTGGGCGAGAAATACTCTCGATAATTAGTTTGGTATGACTGAAGAAATATACTTTACTTCGTAGAGAGGAGCAAACTGGTGAGGGATGCTGAAACAAGTTCAGCATGACACATCCGGAATTCCAAAGCTTACAATTTGTGCTTCTTCAGCGCCTCGTCAACTTCCGCCCCCCACAACACATACCCTTTTGCAGTAAGATGAACACCATCATACGTCAGGTCTTCGTGTAGCTGGTTGTTGGTGGACATCGTTGTGTTGAGATTGAGAAACGTGATATTATTTTCCGTCGAAAAACTTTGCAGCAACGAATCAAGTTCCGCTACCTCACTGTTCTTCTCTGTCGAGCTATGCCACTTCGGTGAAACGAACAGTGTAGACTGAATAATGGGGATGATGTCGTGCGAGCCAAGGTTCATCACAATCTTCTTGTAGTTCTCAAAGACAATCTTCACGGGGATATTCCCATACAAATCATTGATGCCGCCTTCCACAAAACAGAGCTGTGGTTTCAGCCGGTAGATTTGTTCCAGCCGGTGAAGAAAGCCCTCCGTTATGTCGCCGGAAATTCCACGGTTCACAATGTTCTTCCGGCCAAGCAGCTCATTCCAATTTACTCCTGCAGTCAGAGAGTCGCCGAGCATTACAACGCCAGCCGTTTCCGTTTTGTACGCATCGAACAATTCCGTTTGAAGTGTGTAGTTGGCATTTGAGAGATAAAGCGCATCAGTCATCGTCGCAGCCTCATTGAAATATTTCCAACAATAATTGTGGTAAAACATCCGATCATCGTAAACCACGTCCACGCAATGTTTGATGTGAAGAAAACCGTTGCCATGGTTGCAATGCCAACCAGAAATCCAATCATCGCATCGCGTTGGTCCGGTCTTTTAAAGAGCACACCCAGCAGGAATGTTCCGAGCAATCCTCCATATGTAACGGAAGCGATGCTCAAGGCAAGCTCGACCAATGTTTTTGATGTGTTGGAGATAAAAAATATCGCGACGCCGACAAGCACGCCGCACCACATCAACGAGAACAGTCGTGAAAGAAACAAATCCTTCTGGTCCGAGTTGCCTTTGCCAAAGTACGGTGTGTAAATGTCATTCATTGTCGTTGAGGCAAGAGAGTTCACCGAACCGGAAAGTGTAGACATGGCAGCTGCAAGCAATCCGGCGATAATAATGCCCGATAACCCGCTCGGCATTTTCTCGATGATGAACTTCGGAAATATCTCATCTGCCTTCAATAAACCGAGTTGGGAATAGGATGCGCCGCCGTAATAGGCGTATAGCAATAAACCTATCGCGAGAAAAATTCCAAACTGGATGATCACCACGATGCCGCTGCCGATTAGGGCACGACGGCTATCCTGCAGCGTTTTTACTGTCAGCAATCGTTGAACAATGATCTGATCCGTCCCATGCGATGCCATAGAAAGGAACGCTCCACCGATGAGGCTTGCGGCCAGTGTGTACGGAGTTGCAATAAATTGTTTCCACCCCAACCCGAATCCGATATTCAGCACCGAGAATTTTTCCTGGGGGATTGTAAAACCGCCCGGCCCTAATTCATTCAACAAGACAAACACTGCTCCGACCGCGCCGGCTAAATAAATGAACATCTGCACAACGTCCGTCCAGATTACCGCCCGCACGCCGCCGAGGAATGTGTAGACGAGCGTCATTGCCGCCATGACGAGGATGGAAATGATGTACACCTGTTCGTTCGGAACGTTGGTGAATGATTGCCATCCTTTCAGAAGAATTGCCAGAGGGATTGCCGTTGCAAACAATCGCACGCCGTCGGCGAGAACGCGGGTGAGCATGAATGTTATGCTCGTAAGGTTGCGCATTGCAGGGCCGAACCGTTGCGCAAGAAGTTGATACGCAGTCGCCAGCTCACCGCGTGCATACGAGGGTAGCAGAACAAAGCTGACGACAATTCTGCCGAGTAGATAACCGAATGTTACCTGAATGAAGTTCAGGTTTGTCGCGTATGCGAGACCGGGGATGCTGATGAAGGTGAGGGTGCTGGTTTCGGTGGCGACGATTGCAAAGCAAACAGCCCACCACGGAATGGATTTGTTGCCGAGGAAATAATCACGCGCGGAAGTTTGCTTCCCGCCGCTGACGACACCGAACACTGCCATGCAAATGAGATAGGCAATGACGATGACGTAATCGAGAGTTGTGAATCCCATCCGGACCGGAGGAAAGATCAGTGCTTGGTGTGTGCCGCTTCGTGGATTTCAAAAACACGGTCGAGCATGGAAATCTTGATAAGGCTGACGACCTTCTTGTGCACATTGCGCAGGACGACTTTGCCGCCGTGTTCTTTCATTTTTCTATCCGCAATAAGCAATGCACTAAGCCCGCTGCTGTCGCAGAACTCAACGTCCTTCATGTCAACAGTAAGTTTCTCAACTTTTGGTTTGCACAGGATCAGAAACTCGCCCTTCAATTCAGGCGAGACACTTGAATCCAATTTACGCTCTTTGAGGCGGAGAGTAACTGTGGCGCCGTCTTTCTCAATGTCAAAATTCATACGTACCTCTTTTGAAAAGTGTGGTGCTACTAACGTTCAAAACATATGTAAACAGTTCGCGACACGGTCATAAATGTTTTTCCGGGAAAGAGAAGGATCTGGTTGGAGCTGGAAATTGTAGAACGGATCAGAGCTTGGTCCCTTGAAACCAACACGAATTGTCGCGTTGCTCTCCCTG
>JBKJJX010000365.1:0-8835 GCA_046597825.1 Bacteroidota bacterium
TGGCACAGAGTATTTCGCCCGGGAACACAGCGGCGGAATCTCGCTCGTCCCGCTCGAGTATGCACTTGTACAAAATTATCCCAACCCTTTCAACCCTTCCACAACCATCCGCTACTCGCTCAAGAAGCGAAGCGATGTCGCGTTGGAAATCTACAACATGCTCGGACAAAGAGTGAAGACATTGGTCTCGGGCGAGCAAGTAACGGGAACGTACTCCGTTCTTTGGGACGGCACGAACAACGCAGGCACTACTGTGGCAAGCGGCGTGTATATCTACCGCCTGCGCGCAGATGAGTTTCTCGCGAGCAGGAAGATGTTATTGTTGAGATAGCGAACAATCGCGGATAAATCTTTTTGGCGTTGATTCGTCCCTTCCTTTTTCTTGCAATTCTTCCTACCGATTTCGATATTGAATCTGTCCTCTGAAATGCAAATCGTTCAACGACTCGCGGCGCCATGCACTTCAAATCTATACCAATCTTGCTTGTTCTCTTAACTCTCTTCGGCTGTATGACTGAAAAGGAAAATCCCCGCATCTCTGAATTGTTATCTGAAGCGAAGCAGAAGTTCGCTCCCGATAAGCGCACGGTCGTGTTTGATGTGAAAGGAACTCTGACTGGCAACCAACTAACCCTGCGGGGAGAAATTCACAACGCAGATTTGAAAAACCGTCTCTTTGATTTCATCAAAGAAAAAGAAAAGTATTCCATTGTCGACAGCCTGAATGTTTTGCCGCAAGCCGTATTGGGCGGGAAGTTATTCGGCGTGGTTACAGTAAGCGTTGCAAACATCCGGACAAAAGCCGGACACGAGAACGAGCTTGCCACGCAGGCGTTGCTCGGCACTCCGCTGAAGATTTTGAAGCGGGAGAACGGCTGGCTGTATGTTCAAACGCCGGATGAATACCTGGGCTGGACAGATGATAAGATTACACTCTTCACGCAATCCGAGTATGAAAACTGGCTGAACCAGCCGAAGGTTATTGTAACAACCACCTATTCTCATTCTTATGCCTCAACAGCCAATAAGGATGAAGTTGTCAGTGATATTGTTGCAGGAAATATTTTGGAATTAAAAGGCGAGCAGGGAAAATATTTTAAAGTTGAATATCCCGGCGGGAAGTCTGCTTATATTTTGAAAGAAGATGCGCGCCCGCTCGGAGAGTGGTTGCGCAATGCAAAGGACACACCCGAAAATATCATTGCTACTGCGAAGCGTTTCATGGGAGTTCCGTATCTTTGGGGCGGGACGTCAACCAAAGCAATGGACTGTTCCGGTTTCACAAAGACCGTCTACTTTCTGAACGGCGTTCTGATGCCGCGGGATGCAAGCCAACAGGCTCTGGTCGGCGAACCTGTTAGCATTGCCGATAACTATCAGCATTTGAAAAAAGGCGATCTGGTTTTTTTTGGAAGGAAAGCAACGGCAGAACGCGGTGAGAGGATTACCCACGTCGGTATTTATCTGGACAATTTGAAGTTCATCCACGAGGGTGGCGATGTCCGCATCAACAGCTTTAATCCCGCCGATGAAGACTACAGCGAATATCGGACTGCGGCACTTGTCCGCGCTGCCCGCGTAATCGGTGTTGGGGAAGAACGGGGCATCAGAAGACTTGCATCCATTCCATACTACAACAGCAATGAGCATTAACCGCAGAGAATTTATCAAACACGCAATCGCAGCGGGCGCAACTGCCACGCTCGTGCCGGGCATTTCATTCAGATCTTTTGCACAGACAGGAAAATCCATGAACGATATGCAACTTCGTTTCTATCCTTATACGCTCGAACTCAAACATACATTTACGGTGGCGGTAAACTCACGGTCGACAACGCCGGTTATGTTGGTTGAAGTAGAGAAAGACGGCGTGATCGGTTACGGAGAAGCTTCCATGCCGCCGTATCTCGGCGAAAGCCACGAGACGGCCAACGCGTTCTTGTCCAAAGTAAATCTGAAAAAATACAGCGACCCGACATTATTCGAAGAAGTCCTGAAAGACATCGATGCCATTGCGCCGGGTAATCACGCGGCAAAGGCAGGAATCGATATCGCACTGCACGATTGGCTCGGCAAGAAACTCGGGTTTGCATGGCATCAGGTGTGGGGATTGAGTCCGGCGAATACTCCCGTTACTACGTTCACAATCGGCATTGACAAAGATATGGAAGTCATACGCCAAAAAGTGAGGGAAGCCGAAGAGTACAAAGTGTTGAAAGTGAAGTTGGGTCGGGAGAATGACAAAGAGATGATTGAAACAATCCGGCAAGTCACCGATAAAATTCTCCGCCCCGATGTAAATCAGGGATGGAAAAATAAAGAGGAAGCGTTGAAGATGATCGAATGGCTTGCCGCACGAAGAGTCGATATGATCGAACAACCGATGCCGAAGGAAATGCGCGATGAACACGCCTGGCTGAAAGAACGAAGTCCGATACCGATTATCGGAGACGAAGCGGTTGTCCGTTTGGCAGATGTGAAGAAGGCGTGGGGCGCGTATGACGGGATCAACATCAAGCTTATGAAATGTACCGGCTTGCATGAAGCATATAAAATGATGCTGCTCGCCCGGGCTCTTAATATGAAAGTAATGCTGGGCTGTATGACGGAAACGTCCTGCGCAATTTCCGCAGCGGCGCAACTCTCGCCACTTGTCGATTACGCCGATCTCGATGGGGCTGTACTTATAAAGAACGATAAGTTTGACGGGGCAAAGATTGTTGATGGCAGGATAACAATGCCGAAAGGGAACGGCATAGGTGTAACAAAACTGTAATCTTTTTCAAGAGGATAAGTTTCTCTGCACGACACTTGCTTGTTGCAAAGACATTTGGTAAAATGGAATCGTCAGTTTTGGCTCTCTCTCAAAATTCGTCCCTTTTTAATTTTCCTTCCGACTTTATGGCTCGCAGAGCCCACTTTTACATAGGAGAATGCTTATGAGGTATTTGGTTACTCTCTCCGTTGTTCTTTCCATATTGCTCATTAACATAACACTCGGCGGCACGGCAGGAAAAATTGCAGGCACTGTTGTGGATACGAGGACAGGCGAGAAGCTTGTTTCTGCCAATGTGCAAGTTCTTGGATTGAATATTGGCGCGTCAACGAACATTGACGGCTACTTTGCAATTCTCAATGTACCTCCCGGTGTGTACAGTGTTCAGGCATCGCTGCTTGGATTCACGCCAAGTAAATTTGTCGGCGTAAGCGTTTCCATCGATCAAACGACGACGCTGGATTTCAAGCTGAGCGAGGCAGCGGTTGAGCAGGAGGAAGTTACCGTAATTGCACAACGTCCGGTTGTTCAACGCGACGTTGCCCAGAGTGTCGCCAATATCTCAGCTGCGGAAATTCAGTCTTTGCCGATTTCCACCGTGACCGGTGCAGTGACGTTGCAGGCAGGCGTGCAGACGAATGCATCCGGCGACCTGATTGTACGGGGAAGCGGCGGCACAGGCGCTAGTGGCGGAGGTGGGTCAGATCAAATCCTTTTTGTGTTAGATGGGCAAACGTTGCGGAATGGCCGCGACAATTCTCCGTTTACCGGCATCAGCCTTAGCTCTCTCGAAAACGTTCAGGTTGTTACCGGCGGATTCAGTGCTGAGTACAGCAATGTCCGTTCGGGCCTGGTGAATGTTGTCACGAAAGAGGGAAGCCGCAGCAACTACAATGTAAGCGTGAGTGGACGATATAGTCCCGCCGACCCAAAACATTTTGGCCCTTCTGCTTACGATCCGAACTCCTATTTTATTCGTCCTTACGTTGATCCTGCCGTCGCCTGGACGGGCACTGGTTCAGGTTATGACCCGGGTGCATGGGACAAATGGACACGCGATCAGTATTCGCAGTTTGAAGGATGGAATTCCATCTCGCAGAAAACACTCCAGGATAACGATCCAACCAACGACCTGACGCCCGAGGCCGCGCAGCGATTATTCCTCTGGCAGCATCGCCGACAAGCAGAAATCTCCACTCCCGACTACGACATTGATGCAGGTTTCGGCGGCCCATTGATTCCCGGGCTGAGCGAAAATCTTGGAAATCTGAGATTCTTTGGCGCGTATCGGCGAAGCAGAAGCGCTTACTTGATTCCACTTTCCACTGATGCATATCAGGATGAAGTATTTCAACTGAAGATTACTTCAGATATTGCGGACGGGATGAAGTTGTCGATCGAAGGTCTTTCCTCAATCGCAAACGGTACAAACAATAACAACTCGGGATTGCAGGGACTCTATAGTAGCCCCGCCAGCATTGCAACAAATCTTAACCGCGTGAGTTTTATCGACACGCGCATCTTCGCGCCGGACTACTGGGCTCCCTCAACGGAACGCCGCAGAATGGCCGGCCTCCGATTCACGCACATGTTAAGTCCTTCGACCTTTTATAATTTTGTTTTCACCGGATTCCAGACGCGATACAATACAGCACCCGGTGCAGCCCGAAACACCGACCGGATTTACAAATTCGGAAACAACTATTACGTTGATGAAGCCCCGTACGGTTTCCAGCCAGTTCCGCTTGGCGGGAATTATACGAGTATTGAGGGGATTGGCCCGACCCCTGCGTTCCGCATGGGTGTTGGTATGAGCAACTCCCGCGATCAGAGCATCACCTCAACTCTTTCAGGAAAATTTGATTTCACGAGCCAGCTCGATCGTTACAATAACCTTCAGGTGGGCGGGGAGTTTAGCTATATCGAGTCCAAGCTGGATTATGGCAACGTGGATATCTATTTGCCGAGCGGTCGGACTTTTTCCCAGTATCGGAAGTTTCCGCAATCGGGCGGAGCGTATGTTCAGGATAAACTTGAATTCCAGGGAATGGTTGCAAACATCGGTCTCCGCATGGATTATTCCTATGGCGGGGGGGAGTGGTATCAGTACGACGTGTACTCCAAAATCCTGAATGATGCACGTTCGTATGGCATTGACACACTTCTTTCCAGAATCCCTGTTGAAAGAAAAATCAATTTCAGCCCGCGTTTGGGAATTGCTTTTCCTATTTCTGAAAATTCAAAAGTGTTTTTTAACTACGGACATTACCGCGCGCTGCCCACAGTCGATAATCTCTATCTGATTCGTCGTGACAGGAACACCGGCGCAATCACTTTTTTTGCCGATCCAAATGTTCCATTGCCGCGTACAATTCAATATGAACTGGGTTACGAACACAATCTGTTCGACCAGCTTCTGCTCCGCGTAGCCGGTTACTATAAGGATATCACGAATGAGAGCAAGAGCGTTGACTACTTCAATGGAACGGGCGGCGACTTGACGTTGTCGAGGCCGAATCGTTATCGCGACATTCGCGGTGCGGAAATCACAGTTTCTAAGAACAGAGGCAATTGGATTCAGGGATTCATCAATTATACATATGATGTTCGTTCCACCGGATTCTTTGGCTTTGAGCAGTACTATAAAAATCCGGGAGAGCAGCGAAACTACGAACAGCTCTCAAATGACTTTGTACAGGACAAGCCCAAGCCGCAGCCGTTTGCACGCGCCAATCTTATTCTCTTCACACCACCGGAATTGGGTCCGGGCCCCGAGGGTATGACGTTACTGGGAGACTGGCGGTTGAATCTGCTTGGCTCATGGAGCACCGGCAGGTATTTCACGTGGGCAGGCGGCGGGTCTGTTCGCGGTGTTATAGACAATGTGCAGTGGAAGGACGCGTTCAATATTGATTTGAGAATCAGCAAGACTCTCAAGGTCGGTGCCGTCAGTGTGGAAATGTTTGCGGACATGACGAACCTCTTTAATATCCGCATGCTTTCAGAATCCGGCTTCTACAGCACATCCGACTATAATTCTTACATGCTTTCTCTTCATTTGCCGGGCGATGTTGCGGGCGATCCGTTGAACCAAAAGCTCACATACGCCAATATCCCGGGCAGCGACAAGCCGGGCGATTACAGAAAAGAAGGAGTCGCATTCCAGCCGATTGTTGTGGTCAGCAAATTCACCGACCTCGGAACGGGAATTCAGAATCAACAGACACGGCCGTTCTATTATGTAGCGGAACAGGGAAAATACTTTCAGATGGTCAACGGAACGTTCCAGGAAGTCGATGGAGGCCGGGTGCAACAGGTGATGGATGACAAGGCGTATATCGATATGCCGAATCTCGACACATTCAACTTCCTCAATCCGAGAAACATTTTCTATGGTCTTCGTTTGACTTTCGATCTTTGATTTGGTCCACTATTGAACAGCGAGGAGTTCATGTCGATGTATCGTAAAATAAAATCGTTACTAGTCCCGGTTGCATTACTTCCGATTATCCTGCTTTCGCATCAGGCACTTTCACAGACGGTTATCAACAAATGGATGTCTGTCGGCTCGTTGCAAAGCTGGTATTCCAGTGTCGGTTGTGAAATCGAAGAGGGGCGTGTTCTTGAGCAACAGGATGGGATGCAATGGCCTGCTCTTTACCGAAACCAGGACATGGAAGCTGCAAAAGGAATGTGGCTTGGCGCTACAAATTTTACGGATGCTGGCGGGACAGTCTATCCATATAAAGTTGTGCATTGCGGGCCACGCGTCAAAGGAGTGGGAGCCGGACCGGACGGAGGATTTTTTCCGATAAAGTACGAGCTGGTAGGAAAATATGACGCCCCGGCGGTGAGTGTTGATGGTGCACAGTCTGTCAGCCGTGTTGATGAGATAGATCGCATCGATCCCGCAATCAAATCCGACCGCATGATTGTCACCGTGGTTAATACCTCTCTCGGTATAACGATGACGCGAAAAATCATGGGGTTCTCACAGGGATTTCATGACAACTACATTGTGTGTGAGTATGAGTTCAAGAATACCGGCAACGTAAATGATGATGCCACAATCGAGCTTCCCAATCA
Organism: Bacteroidota bacterium; assembly: GCA_046597825.1. GTDB lineage: Bacteria > Bacteroidota > Ignavibacteria > UBA10030 > UBA6906 > CAADGV01. Next base: position 6,863 of record JBKJJX010000365.1, read on the forward strand.
AACTGTCACCGGGTTTTACGCGTTCTTTCAATATCGCAATGCCATTGCCAAAGATGGTTGTTATGTGATGGGGAATTCTTCCCGATGGGGAATCAACACAATGAATGACACGCGCGGAGATGGTGTGAAGCCTGATCCCGTTGGAGAGAATGTCCGGGCACAATACTCCTGGCATGGAAAATACGCGGGGTTTACACGATACGACAATCTTGGCGCACCAATCTGGAACACTCCGTATTTTGATAAAGCGGATACTGTGGGCCGGCTCGCATCGGCGCAATTCATGGGTGTGGTAACGATTCACGCAGACAAATCGGCGACCGATCACACAAACGATCCACTCCAGCCAAGGACGACAACGTTCAAGGGTTCGGATGATCCGTTGAATTCACGCAACGATCAGTTTAGCATTGCCGGCATGACGAATGAGTACAACTGGATGAGAGAGGGTCACGCCAATCCACGTCATGCGGATCTTGTTCAGCCGGACGGGAAATTTACTGAGCCGACCGGCGATCCTTCTCTCGGAACTTCAGGAGGAATGTCTTCGGCGAACGGTTACGGACCTTATACTCTTGCACCCGGGCAATCGATTACAATTGTTATGGCAGACGCTGCTGGCGGGTTAAGCCGGGAAAAGCAGGTGTCTGTAGGCCGGCGTTACAAGGCGGGACAAATAAATGCCAAGGCGAAGAATGATTCCGTGTTTACAGGAAGGGATTCCTTGTTCCAGGCATTTCGTCGCTCAATTGCGAACTATCAGAGCGGCTATAATATTCCTCAGGCGCCGAAACCACCGATGACTTTTTCGGTCACGTCCGGCGGAGACAAGATCTCCCTCTTATGGGACTTGTATGACGGCGAAGCGGCGAATGCCCGCGGTTTTGAGATCTACAGAACATCCAAACGCTACGACGCTGATACGGTGAAACTCCTTTACACTGCCGCTGCCGGAGACAGAAGTTATAACGACACGAGCGCAATTCGCGGCGTGGCATACTACTATCATATACTCGCCGTCGGCGACCCTGCTGCCAACACAGGCACTGGTGGAACACCTGCCGGAGTAGCACTCAAGAGCAATCGGATTTTAAGCCAGACCTACGACCCCGCGTTTTTGAAACGACAAGCCGGACCTGCGTTGGACGGGAATGTTCCGCCAAGTCTTTCCGCTGTTCGTATTGTGCCGAATCCGTTCGTCAACGAGACAGGCGTCAAGTACAGCGGTGCGGGACAGGAGAACGTTATCAAGTTTTTTAATATCCCCGGCTATTGCACTATTAAAATCTATACTGAAGTAGGTGAATTGATAAAAGAGATCACTCATACCGATGGAAGCGGCGACGAATCCTGGAACTCACTGACGTCAAGCGGTCAGTTGATTGTCAGCGGCGTGTACATTGTTGTTTTCGAAGACACGCGTGCAGGAGGAAAGTCAATTCAGAAATTTGTCGTTATCAGATAACTGACTAAAACGGAATTGCCATGAGAAAAATTTTACACGTTACGTTCTGCCTTTCACTGCTGCTTTGTTCGCAAGCGTTCGCACAGCAGAAGCTGGCGCAAACGGGAATGAAGTTCCTCAGTGTCGGTGCTGATGCGCGGGCGTCGGCCCTTGGCGGAGCTGTCACAGCAACAGAAGGCCTTGCTTCATCCATGTTCTACAATCCTGCGGGCATGGGCAACATGACTGTCTCCCTCGATCTTACGGCAGGGAGAACAGTATGGATTGCCGATATCAATTATAATGTGGCGGCGATTGCATTTCGTCCCGGGGATGGCGATTGGGGAGTCTTCGGCCTTTCAGCGCTCACGGTCAACTATGGCGATCTCTATGAGACAATACCCGACAATACAGCGCAGGGCTATACCGACCTCGGAACATTCAAACCGACAGCGTATGCCTTTGGCCTCGGGTATGCACGGGCGTTGAATGAAAAATTTTCTGTCGGTGCAAACATAAAGTACGTCCG
>JBKJJX010000130.1:0-8301 GCA_046597825.1 Bacteroidota bacterium
CCTCAACTCATCCAATTCACTTTCGATTCTGCATTCCACTTGATAGTCGTCTTCTTCGGTTTTGTCAGAAATTCAATTGAACTTTTTCCGGTAATGTCTCCAGCACCGAACTTTGAATCGTTCCATCCACCAAAAGAAAATGGTTCACGCGGCACCGGCACGCCGATGTTCACACCGATCATTCCTGCGCTTGCGTGCTCGCTCACGTAGCGCGCCGCGCTGCCGCTTTGTGTAAAGACCGACGCAGCGTTCCCGTACGGACTGCTGTTCTCGATTTTCAACGCGTCGTCAAGGGTTTCCGCCCGCATTATTGCAAGCACCGGCCCGAACACTTCTTCCTGGGCAATTTTCATTTCAGGGCGCACAAAATCAATCACTGTGGGCCCGACGTAGTAGCCGTCTTCTTTTCCATCGACTTTGCAGTTGCGACCGTCAACAAGAACCTTCGCTCCCTGCTTCTCCGCTTCGGTGATATACCCTTCGATGCGCTCTTTTGCTTTCTTTGAAATAACCGCGCCGAGGTTTTTGCCCGGGATAATCTTTCTCGATTCATCGCACAACTTTTTGATGATCGTGTCCACGTTGCCGACTGCCACCATCGCGGACGCCGCCATGCAGCGCTGTCCGGCGCAGCCGCTCATGCTTGCCGCGACATTTGATGCCGTCATATCTTCATGCGCATCGGGCAGGACGATCAGATGATTCTTTGCGCCGCCCAGGCATACCGCTCGTTTCAAATTTGCTGTTGCGCGCTTATACACGAGCTTTGCAACCTTCGTTGACCCGACAAACGTAACCGCATCGATGCCGGGGTTATCGCAAATTGCTTCGACGGCTGCTTGTCCGCCATGCACAATGTTGAACACGCCGTCGGGCAAGCCGGCTTCTTTCAACAGTTCGGCAATGCGGATGGAACTGAGCGGAACCATCTCGGAGGGTTTCAGAATCATCGTGTTGCCGAGAACAATTGCGTTTGGAATTGTCCAGTTTGGAACCATCGTAGGAAAATTAAACGGCGTAATCGAGGCGACGACACCAATCGGGTAACGATCGATACGGCATTCAACGCCTTTGCTGACTTCAAGAATTTCACCGGCGATCAGCTGCGGCATGGAACACGCGAACTCGGTTACCTCAATCGACTTCTCCACCTCGGCTCTGGCTTCGCTCAAAATCTTTCCGTTTTCTTCATGCACGATCGCGGCGAGCGTCTCCATATGCTTTTCCATCAGCGCTTTGTAGCGGAAGAATACCTGTACGCGTTCCTTTATCGGCGTAACCGACCACGTTGCAAATGCCGCACGGGCGGACCGAACCGCATGGTCAACATCTTGCACGACCGACAAGGGCACTTTCGCAATTTGCTGCCCGAGAGAGGGATTCATGACGGGCAGAAATTCTTTTCCTTCCGATTCCACCCAATGTCCGCCAATGTAGTTCATCAGCGTATGCATTCCGTTGGTTGGTTTTACTGCTGTTTTGAGTTCATCTGCAAGTTCGGTGGACATGGGGTACCTCGTTTAAAATGGTAATTTTTGTGTGAAGCAAGGTAGGCAGGATGGTGTCGAAAATCAAACAGCAGGACAAGCGTTGATCAGTAGACAAACAAAAAAAGCAAGCCGCAATCCGGCTCGCCCATTCAAAGCAGGTGTTTCAGCAACCCAAAGCAATTATGATGATGATGGGAATCGGTATGCCAATAACCCATAACAAGATTGAACGCATAGGGACCTCCTTCTTTTTTAATTTCTATTGAGAAGATATAGCATGGGCTGATTCCCCGACATCAGAGAACTGCTGTAATTTTTCATCTAGGTCATTATGCGGATGAACTGAAGTAAGCGCTTGATTAAGCCGCTTCACTGTCGTATGTTTTTGAAGGAAGTCAACACGAATCAGTCTTTCTTCAATCCCAACCTTGAATCCGGAATCGGCGCTACGCATACTTTCCGACAAGCCCCTCGCCATTGTTGATATTGAAACAACGGGCGGCAATGCGATTTACGGCCGCATCATCGATGTTGCGGTAATTCGTATTGAGCGCGGTAAAGTTGTAAAGAAATTCCAATCGCTGGTGAACCCCGACCGGTTCATTCCTCCCTCTATCGAACAGATTACCGGCATCTCGAACGCTGATGTTGCCGATGCGCCTATGTTCCGCTCGATTTCCCGCGAATTGTATTCAATGCTCAACGGGGCAATTTTTGTGGCGCACAATGCCCGCTTCGATTACGGATTTATCAAAAACGAATTCCGCCGCCTTGGGCGGGATTTCAGCGCAAAATGTTTGTGCACAGTCAAACTTTCGCGGAAGCTTTTCCCTGTTCACCGCAATCACGACTTGAGCAGCCTGATCGAGCGCCATAATATTGTATGCGAGGAACGTCATCGGGCGATGGGCGATGCGCAGGCCGTGCTTGACTTTCTCTCAGGACTTCACAAGCATGCATCCGGCGAACTGTTGACCGTTGCAGTGAATGGAATTCTGAAATTAAATAGTGTCCCCCCTTCTCTGGATAAAGAATGCATCGATAATCTTCCGGAAACTCCCGGCGTCTATATCTTCTTTGGGAAGTCGTCCGAAATCCTGTATGTCGGAAAAAGTATTTGCATCCGCGACCGCGTCCTCTCGCACTTCTCCGGAGATAACCGGACATCAAAGGAAATGGAAATCTCACAACAGATTGCACGGATTGAAACGCGGCAAACCACTGGTGAGCTTGGAGCGTTGCTGCTTGAATCGCAACTCATTAAGGAATTGCGACCGATGTACAACGTTGCAACGCGGCGACAGCATGATCTGATTATTGCCAGAAAGGTGATGACGCCTGAAGGCTACGCAAGCATAGCGCTCGAGAAAACACACGAGATTGAAATTGATCTTGAAGCCCCAATCATGGCGATCTTCAAGCATATCAAACAGGCAAGAGAATTTCTCGGAAATACAACGAAGGAATTCCGGTTGTGCCAGAAACTGATGGGCATTCAACAAACCACATCGTATTGTTTTGCATATCATCTGCATCAGTGCAATGGGGCGTGTGCCGGCGAGGAGCCCGCGGACTCATATAATCTTCGCGTAGAAGAAGCATTTGCAGAGCGGAGAATAAAAGCGTGGCCGTTTAACGGGGGAGTTGTTATCGAAGAAAGGAACCCAATAACAAACGAAGGTGATGCATTCCTGATTGATCACTGGTGCCTGATTGCAAGCTATAAGTTTACCGAAATGGGTCAGACGGAACTCTTCAAAGGAGTTCACCGGTTTGATTATGACGCATACAAGATTCTGGTGCGCTATATCCTCAATCCGCAGAATCGACATTCCATCAAACAAATTCCTTTGAAAGAACTGTATGGCGCCGCAGAAAATTATGAAAGGATGGATTGATGGACGAAGCCGGTTCACCCCCGCGTCTTGAATTAACGTATCCATGCGAATGGCCCTATGTTCTTATCGGTGCAGATGAAGTTGATCTTCGTTCCGCCGTACACGACATTCTGGAGGACCGCACGCACACAATTACACTTTCAAACACAAGTGCGCAAGGCAAATATGTTTCGCTGAAAGTGGTGGCAATTGTGCGCAGCGATGAGGATCGTGTTGGGATATTCGAAGCATTCAAAAGTCACTCAGCCACCAAAATGGTTATCTAATGAAAAAATATATTATCGCCATCGTGTTTTTATTTCTTCATCATCAACCGTCGCTCAGCCGGATTCCTGAGGATCGGACAATCAAGGGAGTTAAGACTTCCGTTGCAGCGTTTGTGGATTTTTTTCCTGCCGGTCCGGTAAATTCTCCCAGCCAGATCAGGAATGTCGATGAGCTGGAGCAGCGCTTCGGGAAACTGTCGGCAAAAAACTCCGCCGGCTATAACGTGCGACAATTTTTTCTGAATGGGGGACAAGAAGCATGGCTCGTTCGTGTAGCGGGGAAAAAGCAAGCACGGACAATTATCGGAGACTCCGCTTCATCGACGGGATTGTATGCGCTGGATCGCGTTGACATAATTAACTTTTTGTGTCTGCCGCGCGTGCGGGAAAAAAGTGAGGCTCTGAAGTTGTTGAAGGCGTGTGGCGCGTATGCAGAAAAGCGGCGGGCACTTCTTTTAATGGATGTTCCGGAGAGCATGACGAGCGTGCCTAAAATTGTAAACTGGGCTGCGACCTTACCTGATCGAAGAAACGTTGCGATGTACTATCCCGGGATCAAGACTCCCGAACAACCTGCAGGGTTGACTGTCACGGGCTCTATCGCTGGAATCATTGCGAGAATTGATACGCAATATGGAGTCTGGAGACCACCGGCGGGTCCCGATGCCTGGTTTACAAACATTTCAGCGTTCGAACGCGAAGTTTCCGGGCCGGAAGGGATTGAGCTCACCGCTGTTGGTGTGAATCCGATTCGAACCGTCAGAGGCGGGATGAAGCTGGTGTGGGGGACACGAATCCGCGCTAAAGATCCTGAGTGGAAATATATTCCTGAGCGGCGTCTGGCGTTATATATAGAGGAGAGCGTCGAGCGCGGAACCCGATGGGCTGCGTCGGAGCCGAACAACGATTCCCTTTGGTCGCAAGTACGTCGCCTGACAACTGATTTTATGCAGTCCCTCTTTATAAAGGGAGCCTTCGTGGGCGCCAAACCAGAGCAAGCATATTTTGTTCGTTGCGATAAAGAAACGATGTCCGCTGCCGATTTGCAGAAAGGAATATTTAATGTGCAGATTGGTTTTGCGACGGTGAAGACGGGGGAATTCAAAATCATAACAATTCATCAACGGGCGTCCGCGCCAAACTGAGGCAACTACATGATAATGCCATTAGGCGACGATAACACGGATCGCGCAACCACGCCGTTTGTTAATTACGCGCTCATTATTGTAAACGTTTTTGTCTTCGTGTTATTGCAGGGCATGGGCTCGAATGAAAAATTTACATACGCCTTCTCGACAGTCCCACAGGAAATTACAACAGGGGTTGACATCGACAAGACGGTCAGATTGGTGGACAAGGACTCAGGCGAGATTCTTGGAGCAATCGACTTGCAGCCAACCCCGATTTCCGTCTACATCACATTGCTTACATCGATGTTCATGCATGGAGGGTTTGCGCATCTGGGAGGTAATATGCTGTACCTTTGGATTTTCGGAGACAATGTGGAGGATAGGCTTGGACATGCACGCTACTTGTTGTTTTATCTCATCGTTGGAGTTCTTGCATCTCTCGCACATGTTTTTGCAACCGTCGCGTTCGATGGCAATCCCTACATTCCAAGTCTGGGCGCGTCCGGCGCAATCTCGGGAGTGCTGGGAGGTTACCTGCTGCTGTTTCCGCGCAAGCGTGTTCGTGTTCTAATGTTGAATATGCTGACCGAAGTGCCATCAATTGTCGCAATCGGATTATGGTTTGTGTTTCAAATAGTCAGCAGCCTCGGCTCGGCACAGGGACAAGCCGGCGGCGTTGCGTACGGCGCGCACATCGGCGGATTTATTGCCGGCCTGATTCTCGTAAAGATTTTTGCCGCCGGCAGCAAGTCCGGTGATCTTGTAAATGCTTGACTTGAATCCATGAGTTGGTTTACTTCGTATTATCAATGACAGAGAGTATGTTGAACTTTCGTAACGAGGGAAAACATGGTTTCATTTCTTATTGCAATGCTGTTCTTTGTAAGTGGACCACAAAAGGGAAAGGAGAATAGTCGGTTGGAAAAAGCAACGTTTGGAGCCGGATGTTTCTGGTGTATCGAGGCTGTGTTTCAAAGAATTGATGGAGTTCAATCCGTTGTTCCGGGCTATGCCGGCGGGGCCAAAGAAAATCCTACGTATAAAGAAGTGTGTTCGGGAACCACGGGTCATGCCGAAGTAGCACAGATTACATTCGATCCGTCAAAAGTATCGTACGAGAAATTGTTGGAGGTGTTCTGGCAAGCCCACGATCCGACAACGCTGAACCGGCAAGGTGCGGATCAGGGAACTCAATACCGCTCGGTGATTTTCTATTCTGATGAAAATCAGAAAGTCGCTGCAGAAAAATCAAAGAAGACGGCACAACAGGACTTTGAGCATCCGATCGTTACGGAAATTCAGCCTCTCAAGAAATTTTATGAAGCCGAAGACTACCACCACAATTACTACAACGACAATGCATTTCAGCCATATTGCCAATTTGTAATCAAACCGAAACTGAAAAAGCTTCATTTGGAAAAATAAACAGCCCGGACAAGGGGCGGTAGAAATATCGCCCTTGCATTTTCCTTCTCAGTGAAAAAGCTCTTCGGAGCTTTTTTTTGTTTGGGAGATTTGTATTTTCTTCTGTAATAGAATTCCATTCCACACCTCACTCCATTACATTGACTGCACACACAGACGTTGTTATCGGTGTTGATATCGGAGGGACGAATACCGCGCTGGGATTTGTTGATGAAAGCGGTAATTGTCTCGCCGAAACTTCGTTTCCCACAAATGCCCGCGAGCCTGCTGATGTTTTTGTTCCGCGATTGCATGAGCAGATTGAAAGGTTGAAGAAATCTGTTCCCGGAATTATTCTGAAAGGGATCGGCATCGGCGCTCCGAATGGAAATTACTATCGCGGAACCGTCGAGAATACGCCAAATCTCAGCTGGAAAGGAGTTGTGCCTCTTGCTGCGATGGTGAAGGAGCTCTATAATGTTCCGGTTGCAATTACAAACGACGCAAATGCAGCAGCATTGGGCGAGATGAAATTCGGCGCCGCAAAAGGAATGAAGGACTTCATTGTCATAACACTCGGAACCGGTCTCGGCAGCGGCATTGTCGTGAACGGTGAAGTTGTGTACGGCAGCACCGGATTTGCGGGCGAGATTGGCCACACGATTGTTGATCCGAACGGCCGGCAATGTGGCTGCGGCCGAAAAGGTTGCCTCGAGACCTACGCATCGGCGACCGGTATCCGCACGACGCTGAAGGAGCTGCTTGGAAAATCCGACCGACAAAGTGAACTCCGGAATATTCCGGCCGAACATCTCAGCGCCAAACAAATTGCCGATGCTGCGCAACGCGGCGACGCGCTTGCCCGCGAAGCATTCGAGTTTACGGGAAAAATTCTCGGCTTCAAGCTCGCCGATTCAGTTGCACATACAAGTCCCGAAGCCATAATCCTTTTTGGCGGACTCGCTGCAGCAGGAGAGTTGATCTTTGAACCAACCCGCCGACATCTTGAATCAAATCTACTCAATATCTTTCAGGGGACTGTAAAGCTCTTGCCTTCGCAATTGCAGGAACGGAACGCGGCTGTGCTTGGCGCAAGCGCTCTGGTCTGGACCAAGTAACTTCTCCACGACTTTATCTGATATCCTTTCAATAAAGGAATCTTCGTCATGCCTACAATTTATGTTGTTGCCAACGGCGACCTTCGGCTTTCAGCAAACCAGAATTGTGAAGCTGCACAGGCGGAGATGGAACGTCAGCTTGTTGCCGCTGTGCAATCGCTGGGGGGACGCGTGCAGCGCGCACATGCGTTTGATGAAACAAAAAAACATGGGTTTATCGATAGCCAGAAGTATGGCATCGAAGTTTTTCATTCAATCCCCAAAAGAGCACCGGTGATTGTTGCCGAGGCTGTCTGGCAATACAGCCACCATGTGCTTGCTGGATTGATTGCACACAAAGGTTCGATACTGACTGTTGCGAACTGGAGCGGCACGTGGCCGGGACTCGTCGGCATGCTGAACCTGAATGCATCGCTGACGAAAGCCGGAGTTTCCTACAGCACGTTGTGGAGTGAAGATTTTACGGATTCATTTTTTCTTGATGGATTGAAACGATGGATGAGAAAAGGAGCCGTGAAACACAACTCTTCCCATGTCACGCCATATAAGAAAGCAAAGGCTCCATCTACAGCCGCGCAAACGGGTAAACAATTCGCGAAAGAACTGCGCAAGAGCCAACCGATTCTTGGCGTCTTCGACGAAGGCTGCATGGGGATGTTCAACGCAATCATTCCGGATGAGTTATTGCATCCAACTGGCATGTTTAAAGAACGCCTGAGTCAATCAGCGCTGTATGCAAAGATGCTATCAACTTCCGATGAAGAAGCACGCACAATATACGCGTGGCTGTTGGCTAAAGGGATGAAATTCAACTTGGGTAGCAACGCAAAAACGGAGTTGACGGAACAACAAGTGTTGCAGCAATGCAAGATGTACATCGCCGCACTGCGGATTGCCGATGAATTTAATTGTGCTGCGATCGGAATCCAATATCAACAGGGACTGAAAGATCTTAGCGCCGCCTCCGATCTTGCCGAAGGCCTGCTCAATAATGT
>JBKJJX010000147.1:0-5494 GCA_046597825.1 Bacteroidota bacterium
CCAAAACGGAGCTAACACCTGTTACCTTCACATGCATCTGATAAATCCCCCAAACGCATTCTGTTAGTCCGTACCGACCGTCTCGGCGATGTTATTCTTACTCTTCCCATGCTTCCCGCTCTCCGGAAGTGTTTTCCGAATGCTTATATAGCAATGCTGTTGCGTCGCTATACGGGAGAGGTCGTTGAGGGGAACCCGAGTGTTGACGAACTGATTTGGTACGACAATGAAAATGGTTTGGTGCCGTTCGGTGTAATGACCGCGACGCTCCGGGAGAAACAATTTGATATTGCAGTGGTGGTGTATCCACGCTTCCGTCTCGCGTGGTTGATGTTTCGTTCCGGAATCCCTATCCGGGTCGGAACGGGATATCGTTATTATTCGATCCTCTTTAACAAAAAAGTATACGAGCATCGAAAAGATGCACAACGCCATGAGTTGGAATACAATCTGAACCTTCTCAAGGAACTTGATTGTAAAACGGACGAGAATTTCAAACCGGAATTCTACATTGACATTCCCGCCGCTGCAGAGGTAGCAGTGGATGCGTTGTTGCGTTCCAACGGAATTGAGGGAAATGATTTTGTCATCATCCACCCCGGAAGCGGCGGCTCGGCCCGTGAATGGTCACCGGGGAATTTTGGTTCTCTGGCTGCACGACTAGTTGAAAAGGGAAGATTCAAAGTAATTATTACCGGAACGAAAGCGGAAGAATCCAAAGTCAACGCTGTGGTGAACGCATCCGGCGGAAAAGCGATTCCAATTGTAGGCAAGCTGACAATCAAAGAGCTTGGAGCGCTAATACGTTCGGCAAGACTTTTTGTCTCGAATTCAACAGGCCCATTACACCTCGCAGTCGCAATGGACACACCGGTAATCGGACTCTTTCCCCAACATCTGGCAATGAGTGCGAAACGTTGGGGCCCTTATACGGAAAAGAAGGCAGTGTTCGTTCCTGACCGGCCGGCAGATTGTAATGTGTGTGTGGAAACAAAATCTGCCTGTCAGTGTATGGCAACCATTTCAGTAGAAGAGGTGTTCCAATCTGTGACATCGCTCTTACAACAACAACGGAATGCGGTTCATGCGAATTAGAATGACTGGCTGGATAGTATTATGTACCGCACTGCTTGGCATGACACTTCTCTTTGCTCAGACATCAACAAAAAAGAAGACCGGCAAATCCACGATGTCTCAATCGGCAAAAGCGAAGGCGAAGGCCAGGGCAGATAGCCTTGCCCGCCTGGATTCAGTGAAGAAAAATCTTCCGGCGAAGGCGATCAGCGACTCGGTGAAACGAGCCGATACAGCGAAGGCAAAGGCTGATTCCGCCAAAGCATTTAAGTGGAGAAAGATCGACAATGAGGCGTTCGGTGTCGGTGAAAAGCTTATCTTTAACGTGAGCTACGGACCGATCACTGCGGGCGAGGCGGTGATGGCGGTTCCGAGAAGTGAAATGATTGCGGGCAGAAACACATACCGTATCGAATTCACAGTCAACTCACTGCCGTCGTTCGATTGGATTTTCGGCGTGCGGGATCGCTATCTTACATTTATCGACGTGGAAGCGATTGCGCCGTTGCGGTTCGAGCAGCACATTCGTGAAGGAACGTACAAGCTCGACTTCGTCGCCGATTTCGATCAGGTGAATCACATTGCAAAAACTGCCGCCGGTGATTACCCGATTCCTGAATATGTGCATGATATAATGTCGGCATTCTATTATGCACGCATGCTCGATTATTCGAACATGCAGCCGGGCCAGTTTATTACGCTCTTCAATTTTTACAAGGACACAAGCCACGAACTCCGTGTGAAGTTTTTGGGCAAGCAGGAGTTGGAAGTAGAGGCGGGAACATTCCATACGATCGTCGTGGAGCCGTTGGTAAAAGAGGGCGGCCTGTTCAAAGCGGAAGGACGAATCGTTATCTGGCTGACAGATGATGAACGGAAGATCCCAATCCGCGTCAATACTAAAGTAGTCATCGGTTCCATAGATGTTGAGCTGCGTGAGTATCAGGGGTTGGTTGGGCCGTTGAAATCCAGAATTCGATAAACAACCCATCCTATGGCAAAATTCAAACGAGCAGACTTCTCCGGTATTAAGACTAACTCCATCAAGGATCGCTACAGCAAAGTCTCGCCGAAAGATTTTGCCAAGCCCTTCGACGGCAAGCACGGATCATTTGCGTCCTTCGTCGACAGCCTTCCCAATATTCTGCAGGCGACGGAGTTGCGCACTCTGGTTGATGATATCATCAAGGCCCGAAAGAACAACAAGCCTGTCATCCTCATGATGGGTGCGCATGTCATCAAAGTCGGGCTTACCCCGGTGTTGATTGATTTGATGAAGAAGAAGATTATCACCGCCGTTGCTATGAACAGCGCTGCATCTATTCATGATGTGGAAACGGCGATGTGGGGACAGACGAGTGAAGACGTTGCAGCGAATATGATGGACGGAAGCTTCGGTATGGCGAAAGAAACCGGAGAGCTGATTAACCAGACGCTAAGTGCCGCATACCGTGATTCAGATATGGGGTATGGCGAAGCGCTGGGGAAAAAACTCCTCGACCTGAAAGCTCCCAACGCCGATGTAAGTTTGCTCGCTTCATGTTACTCCATGAATATTCCGGCGACAGTTCACGCGGCAATCGGTACCGATATTATTCATCAGCAACCGACGATGGATGGTGCGGCAACCGGTGAGCTGTCATTCAGGGATTTTCGTCTGCTGTCCGAGATATGCAAAGGACTTCTCGATGGCGGAGTCGTATTGAACGTCGGCTCGGCGGTGATTATGCCCGAGGTGTTTTTGAAAGCGCTTACCGTTGCACGCAATCTCGGCGCAAAGGCAAAGGGCTTCACCACCGCAGTGTTTGACATGAACAATCATTACCGGCCAACGATGAATGTGAAAATTCGTCCGACACAAGATGGCGGCCGAGGATTGTACTTCGCCGGCCATCATGAGATTATGGTGCCGCTTCTCGCTGCAATGATTACCGCTAAAAACGTATAGTGCTGCCGAATGCCGTATACTCGTGATGATGTAAACCAGCCTGATTTTTCCTCACTTCCGCCACCAGTCCCGCCGACTTGGTTCCAGCAATTGTCGTTGTATGTTCAACAGTTGTCCCCGGGCTTGTTTGCGATACTTTCGCTGTTGATCATCTTTGTTCTCTTCCAGCTTGTGGGCGGAGTTTTGACGTTGCTCTTGTTCGGCGCCGACCTGACAACCGGCAACGTAACGGCGTTCCGGCTGGCGACGATGATCGGGCAATTTATCTTTATTCTTCTTCCAACCATTGTACTTGCCAGGCTTCGCTTTCCCGGCGTTCGGAATTTCTTCCGGTTCGGCGGCATCAATCCTCTTGAAATATTCCTCGTCATCATTTCGGTTTTCTCGCTCCAGCAATTGTTGCAGGGTTACTTGTTGTTGCAGGAAAAGATTCCCATTCATTTCCCTCCTTTCATTCAGAATGCAATTGATCAGATGAAGGAGATGATGGAGCAGATGTATTCACTGCTCACGGGTGCACACTCTGTTCCGGAATTCATCGTTGTTGTTATTGTTATTGCTGCCACGCCCGCTCTCTGTGAAGAAATGCTTTTCCGCGGACTCATTCAGAGATCGTTGGAGAATGAGGAAGCGGCGCCACCAGGTAATCGTACGCGCCGCGGACTTACGGCAGCTGTTGTTGCCGGTATCGTGTTTGGTTTATACCATCTGAACCCATTCACACTTGTTCCGCTGGTCGTACTTGGTGTCTACTTTGGCTTGGTGGTCTACCGGACACAAAATATTCTGACATCGATGGCGGCGCACTTTAGCAATAATTTCCTTGCGTGTCTTGCGGTCTACCTTAATTTCCGTGATGACTTCCTCGCAGTTTCCCCGACTGCCACTCCAACTTCCGGCATGCTCGCCCTCAACTACACGGTTTGTGCTGTGGTTTTTGTAGCGGCAACTTACTACCTTGTACGTGTAACGGAGAAAGTAGAACCGACTGAACACCGCTGAAATGCTGTATTTGGCGGGCATTGCGAACTTCCGGACACATTAAAGGCGAACAGGTTCGTTGAGTAATCTCGCTGCACGCATAGCTGTTGCAATCGTTGCCATCCCTCTGATTGTGTTTGTCTCATTGTCAGGGGGTTTTTATTTCTTCGGGCTGATTGCATTGATCTCCCTGTTGGGATTGTATGAATTCTATTCACTGGCAAAGGAGAAGGGAATCTCTCCCCAAATTGTTTTAGGGTTGATATTTGGATTGTTCGTGGTTTCGGTGTTCATCGTAAGGAGAGTGTATGACCTGGTTCAGCATTCGCCGGATGGTATTCAGCTCCCGACAGAATCAGAAATGATTTTGAGCTTGCTGTTGCTCTTTGTTCCGCTGCTGATGGTCGTCGAGTTGTTCCGGAACAAAGGCTCAGCAATCATCAACACGGGAACCACAGTGGTTGGAGTCCTTTACGTGTCGCTGTTTCTCGGTTCGATCGTTGGCCTGAGAGAATTGTTTGCATCGCAGAATTTTCCAACCGCAGCTGTGTTGGGCAATCAGGGATCGGGGACAGCGGCCGCAATAATGCAGGTCGATATATGGGGTGGAGCAACCATTGTCACTGTTTTCGTTTCCATCTGGATGTGCGACTCGCTTGCATACTTTGCCGGACGATTTTTCGGGAGACACAAGTTATTTGAACGCGTCAGCCCGAATAAGACATGGGAAGGAGCCAGCGCCGGTTATGTCGGAGCGGTTGCAGCGTTTGTTATCTCGCAATATTATTTTCTTCCGTACCTGACAATCGGCAGCGCGTTTATGTGCGGCAGTATTGTGGGAGTGTTCGGACAGTTGGGAGATCTGGCGGAGTCGCTGCTGAAACGCGATGCGGGCGTGAAGGATTCATCCTCGCTCATCCCCGGACACGGCGGCGTATTGGACAGGTTCGATAGTTTGATATTCGTTTCGCCGATAATTTTTCTTTACCTGAATTATATTTTGTTTTGTTAGAATGAGGAACAATGAGCGTTAAACAAAAAGTCCACGTTATAACAATGGGTTGCGCGAAGAACATCGTGGATTCTGAAAAACTGATGGCACAACTCCAACTCAACAACATCGAAGTAACGGAGTCTGTTGAAGATGCCGATATAGCAGTCATCAACACATGTGGTTTCATTGACGCTGCGAAAAAAGAATCCATCGACATGATCATCGCCAACGTTCAGCTCAAGGCGAAGGGCAAGCTCAAGAAAGTGTATGCCATGGGCTGTCTGACTGAACGTTATATGGTTGATATGGAAAAGGAAATTCCCGAGGTGGACAAGTTCTTCGGCTCATCCAACAATCTGACGGGCATTCTCAAAGAGCTGGGCGCCGAGTACAAATACGAGTTGCTCGGCGAGCGTGCTCTCTCGACGCCGCGGCATTTTGCATACATCAAAATTTCGGAAGGATGCGACAACCCCTGTTCGTTCTGCGCGATACCG
>JBKJJX010000181.1:0-14773 GCA_046597825.1 Bacteroidota bacterium
AGGAAATTGAATGGGCACTCCCGACTTCACGCTGCTGGAGTCAGGCTCACACATGGGAACTGGCTCAAAGCCGCTCTCAAATCTGACCAAAACAGCAACCGTTGATTGGACGCTTACGGGTAGCTCCGCTTGCGATGGCGAGAAGAGTTTTGTATCTTTGAAGTGCAGTTGAAGTCGCAACGAATGGCAGCAACAAAGTGCTGAAAACAGTTTGAAAATAATGGACGCTTAGCTCAGTTGGTTCAGAGCGTACGCCTCACACGCGTAAGGTCGCTGGTTCGACCCCAGCAGCGTCCACACAATAAGTAGCAGCACACTCACCCTTTAAATCCTGCACAGCGAGGCAGGCAAGGGAAAAATGAAGACTTCAAATTCCGGATTTTCAATTGCGAACTTAACCTCGGTCCCAATAGGGATGCGAGGTTTTTTATTTATTAACCTTTCATCGTCATTGCGATCCCGACGGATTCGTGAGAAGCAATCTCATCCGGAGGCAGATTGCTTCGTCGCAAAATGCACTCCCCGCAATGACAGAAAGATATGGCCATGAGAAAAACAAAAGCAAAAATAATCGATGAGGCCGGGCTTGAGCGGACGGTGACACGGCTTGCGCATGAAATTCTTGAAAAGAATAAAGGTGCCGGCAATATCGTCATCGTCGGCATACGCACGAGAGGGGAACACCTGGCAAAGCGGATCGCAAAAAAAATAGAAAGCGTCGAGGGGGTGAGTGTGCATCTCGGTTTCCTCGACATTACACTGTACCGCGATGACCTGCTCGGGAAACTCGAGCAGCCGCAGATGAAGGGAACGGATATTCTTTTCGACATCAACGGCAAAGATGTCATCCTGATTGACGATGTGTTGTACACCGGCAGAACAATCCGTGCGGCACTTGACGGGTTAACTGATATGGGCAGGCCGCGCACGATTCAACTTGCCGTACTGGTCGATCGTGGCCATCGCCAGTTGCCGGTGAAAGCAGATTTTGTCGGAAAGAACGTGCCGACATCGGCGGAAGAATCAATCAGAGTTCATCTGAAAGAAGTCGATGGTGAGGATGAGGTATTGCTGATGCATCCGGAATCGTGAGAGAGAGTGTGGGATTGGTGGATTTCATTCTGAATTCTGAATTTCGTATCGGGTTTAACAAGGGCTCTTTACTATGCCGCTAAAAAGTAAACATCTGTTGGGGTTGGACGGAATGCCGAAGGAGGATATCGAACTCATCCTTGATACGGCAGTTTCGTTCCGTGAGGTGCTCGACCGGCCGATCAAAAAGGTCCCGCCGCTGCAGGGCAAGACAATCGCCAATTTATTTTTTGAAAGCTCCACGCGCACGCGGCTTTCATTTGAGCTTGCCGAGCGCCGGCTCTCTGCAGATGTTCTTGCATTTCAGACGTCGGGCTCGAGCATGGGAAAAGGCGAAACGTTGAAAGACACTGCGCGCAACATTGAGGCGATGAAGATCGACATGGTCGTGATGCGCCACTCCGCTGCCGGCGCGGCACATTATCTTTCACAAGTCATCGAATCGGCAGTCATCAACGCCGGGGATGGCGGCCATGAGCATCCCACACAGGCCTTGCTCGATATGTACACGTTGCGCGAACGGTTCGGCCGTCTTGCCGGATTGCATATATGCATTGTCGGGGATATTTCCCACAGCCGTGTTGCCCGTTCAAATATTCATGGCCTCAAGGCCATGGGCGCGAAGGTTTCTGTTTGCGGCCCTTCAACGTTGATTCCCCGCGAGATAGAACAACTTGGCGTGGATGTCTATCATCATCTCGATGATGTATTGCCGCAGGTCGACGCGTTGAACGTTCTTCGGATACAACTCGAACGTGATGCGGGAAGATTGTTTCCATCCATCCGCGAGTATCATAATTTCTATGGCATCACGCGGCAGCGGTTGGAGAAGGCGGGGCGTGATATCGTCATCATGCATCCCGGTCCCATCAACCGCGATGTTGAAATTTCTGCCGATGTTGCAGATGGCGAGAGCTCAGTAATCTTACAACAAGTCCTTAATGGCGTTGCCGTTCGGATGGCTGTGCTCTATTTACTCGGGACGCGAAATTAAATTCCGCCATTCCTTACCGAAAATTCTTTTTGAAAGAAACAATGAATCTACTACTCAAAAACGCAAGACTGATCGATCCGGTCTCAGGAAGAGATGAAACCATTGACATCCATATAATAGATGGAAGAATTGAATCGTTGAAATCCGGCTTGTCGGCGTCGGGGTCAACGCAGGTTGTCGACCTGAAGGGGAAGATTGTTGCACCCGGATTTCTGGATATGCATGTTCACTTGCGTGAGCCGGGATTCGAACACAAGGAAACGATTCTCACCGGTTGTACCTCGGCAGCTGCCGGCGGATTTACCGGCGTTGCCTGTATGCCGAACACAAATCCTGCAATTGATGACGAATCGGTTATCCGGTTTATCCAGGAGAAAGCGAGGGCTGCATTGAACGGACTTGTTGACGTGTATCCTGTTGCCGCTGTGACTGCGGGCCGGAAAGGCGAGCGAATGGCGCCTCTTGCCGAGCTTGCAAACGCGGGCGCTGTTGCATTTACCGATGATGGCGATCCTGTTCACGACGGCGAAATTATGCGCCGCGCACTTGAGTATGCGAAGATGTTCAACAAGCCGATCATTCAGCATGCACAGGATCTGCCTCTCACAAAGGGCGGTGTTATGAACGAGGGTTTCAATTCGACATCGCTCGGACTGTCAGGAATGCCCGCTACCGCCGAAGACATCATGGTTGCGCGGGATATCCAGCTCGCCCGCTACACCGATGCACAATATCATATTGCGCATATGAGTACGGCAGGATGTGCGGAACTTGTTCGTGTTGCGAAGACGAACGGGCTGAAGGTAACCTGCGAGGTCACGCCGCATCACTTTACACTTACGGATGATGCCGTGCGCACATACGACACAAATACAAAAATGAATCCGCCACTGCGTACTCGTGAGGACGTTGAAGCAATGAAGCAGGGATTGAAGGATGGAACGATCGATGTTATCGCTACCGATCATGCGCCACATTCGTACGATGAGAAGCAGGTGGAATTCCAGGCTGCGCCGTTCGGCATCGTGGGGCTTGAAACTGCAATCGGACTGAGCGTGACTGAATTGGTTCAGAAAAAAATTCTCTCCCTCCATCAACTGATCGAAAAACTCTCGACGAATCCCCGGCGGATTCTCCATCTACCCGCAATCACGATACAAGAAGGTGAACAAGCTAATCTGACAATCGTCGATCCCTCTATTGAATGGATTGTCGATGCACAGAAACTACGTTCCAAGTCCAAGAACACCCCATTCCACGGATATACACTGCAAGGAAAGTCTGTCGGAGTCATAAACAACGGACAGGTATTCTGGAGTTAAAATCCCCCAATCGTCTTCATTTTTAGACTTACTGCATACACTCTGCTACACCACTTTGCCGTAGTCCCCCGAATTACCCGCGAATCCATTTCTTTTTCCTGCTTGAGGGCTGGCATACGCTTTGCATTTCTTCTAACAAGATGCGGAGGAAGAATTGAAATCTGCTAAAGTATTTTTTGTTTTGTTGCTGGCGTTCGGGGCTCTTGGATGTCAGAAATTGGCTTCGGACTTTTCGGACACAACTGCGCCCTACCGTCCGACCGGATTATGGACGGAAACCGGCGACAACTTCATTGAGTTGTTTTGGGATGGGAACCGCGAGAATGATATTGCGGGGTATAACATCTTTGTGAGTTCGGCGTACGATGGAAGGTATGAGTTGATCGGATCTGTCCGCCGGCCATATTTCAGGGATGATGGTGCGCGTAACGGCAGCACGTATTATTATGCGGTGACGGCATATGATTTTGATGGAAACGAAAGTGAGTTGAGTCGTGATGTTGCGTATGATATCCCCCGGCCGGAGGGTTACGGTGTGCTGCTCGACGATTATCGCCGGGTAACCACAACCTCCGGTTATGATTTCTCACGCTACGGGGTGGTTCCGTATAATGATTTGTATGCGGATATGTATTTCGAAAACTATCAGGGAACGTTCTATATGAACGTGCGGGATGATTCAGACATTCGGGATATGGGTCCGACGAATTCGATCCTTGCGATCCGGGAAGCGCCCTCTTCCGGCTGGTCGACAACACATGACGTGCGATTGGTTGCCGGACACACATATGTCGTATGGACGTGGGATGATCATTATGCAAAATTCCGGGTGACGAACATTTCAGCTTCACGGGTTACATTCGATTGGGCATATCAACTTCAGACATCCAACCCGTTGCTGAAACGTCCGGTGCACTCGAATGGTGAACGAACGGAAGTGTATAGTAACAAAGCGCGATGATTGAGCGAACTTACCTTTCAGTGCTGGCGTGGCAGTGTAGCAGGTGGTGGTGACGAGGAATGGCGTGGTGTTGGTCGTGCAGAAGCCATAAGGGTAAGGTTGACAACAGAGGAGAATAAAGGTGCTGCTCGTACGGACTTGATGGTGGCCGGATGAGCGGTGCCCTTCTCCTCTGTTGGTTTTATGGCCTCTCACGATCGGAAGGAAGAAAACCATGAGACGACATGTTTTGAGTTTGGTGCTGGCGTGCTGCGTTTTGTCCGCTTCATATGCGCAACGAAGGACGACGGGAACATCACGTGACCCCGTTGCCGGCAACAGTTCTTCGGAAAGATCTGCCCGCTCAGAGGCGGCAGAGAAGCCCAAGGCGAATCCGATTTCAACATCAAACGAGCATGAGTCACAGAATCAAACTCCATTTCCGATTATTATAATCATTGACAACAGTCCTATCTTAACCGGCGATGATGTCGTTCGAGGAGGGATTTCCAACACTATTGCACAAGACGAAGGCGAAATACCATTTCAGGTAGTCCTGTCAGGCAATGTTACATCTCCTGATAATTCCGGATTTGATTTTTCATCAGGAGAAACCGGAAATTACAATGAGAAGAATGTCGACATGTTTCTTTCCAGAGACGGCGACGTGGAGGATTTTGTTGTTGGCCCCGATGCGGACATACAGGATGTAGGTCAGGTTCCGATCCGGAAAGTTGAATCGGCTGCAAAAGGCTGGTCTTCCACTCAACGTGTTGCCGCTGTTCCGGGCGATACATACGTTGTGTGGACGTGGGATAATCAGTATTACAAATTCAACGTGGAATTTGTTTCGGACGACCAGGCATCGATTCGATGGATGAAGATGGATGATGGCGTACGGCTTGCGTCGAACATTGACTTTCGGGATGGAATTCATCATCGCAAGAAAACCATGTTCGACCGGTGAATTGACTTTTGATGCCATAAAATATACTTTGACGACATGATAATGAGAGTTATTGTACTTGGTTTTCTGATGTGGTCCACAGCAGCCTTCGGGCAAGCTGCGAAGCAGGAAGATTGCAGGTCTATTTTCGATGAGATTCAGCAAGGAATTGCATCAGGAAACGTCGGGCAGTTTTCACAGAGATTTGCTTCGCAAGTACAGGTAAATCTGAAGGGAGAGGAGAGCGGGTATTATAGTTCAAACCATGCGTACTTCTTACTGGAAAAATATCTCCAGGCGCGGAAAATAATCAGCTTTGAGTTCACAAGTGTGAGCGACACGGAAGCGACTCCGTATGCGACCGGGAATGCAGTGTTCCGTAACAAGGGGAATCGTGAATTCGTCCAGGTATATGTCTCCCTCATGCAATCTGCAGACCACTGGGTGATTGCGGAAATCAATATTTACTAGCACGTAATGCTTTCAAGACTGCGGTCTTTTCTTCCTTCACAATCTTTTCGCAGACGATCCTTCGGGATCGTCTTTTTTGTTTTTATAATTCTCCTTCTTTCGCGCCTCGCTGAGTACGGCACACTCTCGTACTACAATTACAAATGGGAAACGGTTGTCGAAACAAAAAGTGCGGCTCAACTTCAGGCTGTGAGAACTGCATTCACCGGCGTGCAGAGAAAAGTCCGTCGAATTGCATCTGAGTTGGCACGCCACCCGGATATCACAGATTATCTTACCGGCAATTCAACCGATCTCTCCCGCGTGTTCGATCAAACCGCACGTATCGCCCTCAATCAGGATGTCAGTGCTGAAGTCTATGACCGCACCGGAACGCTCATTGCCTGGCAGGGGCGGAGTGGAATTGTCCGGGCTGAAGAAATACAAAAAGCTCTCCATGGTGTTCTAACATCATACGTGAACCGCGGCCCGATTTACTCACAACTGTTTGTCATCTCCCCGATACGCGCCGATGGGGAAATTGTCGGGGCAGCGATTGTGCGGCAGGCTGTGGAGGTAAACTATCCGCTCAGCAATAAATTTATTACACGTGCCGGACTCGCCCAGCAGCTCAGCTCTGACCTGGATGCAACAGTCGAAATTAATTACGGAGAGAATGCCGAGCCGCGTAAAGACGGGCGTTTCATTTCCACTGAACTTAACGGCATCGATGGAAGAAAACTCGGCGTCGCAAATATTATCAGGATGTCGAGGACCGCATTTCTCGAAAGTGTAAGTGAAATGTTTCGGCGAGTGAATGCGGCGCTGGCATTGATCCTCATCGGAGTCGTGGGGGTAATAATTACCAGGCGCCTTTCTGCGGTTAAATCGTTTGTGTGGCAATCAGTATTTGCAACGCTTGCCATTTGGGTTGGACGGTATATTCTGTTGTGGCTGGATATCCCTTCGGTGTTTTTCCATTCAGGTATCTTTGATCCCGTTTTTTTTGCATCACGCTTCGGCGTCGGCGTTGCAAAGACGATCGGGGAAATGGCACTCACATCGATAGCACTGTTCGCGAATACGGCAATTGTAACGTGGCTCGTCCATCGCAAGGGCTTTGCCCGGCGGCAGATTCAATTCAGCGGCGGAATTGTACCCAAAGTTCTCTTTGCATCCGGCTCAGCGGTGTTTCTCTTTTCGCTGTTGCATGGTTACGGTGCAATTATCCGCAGCGCAGTGTTCGATTCTACTCTGCGCTTCAATGATTTGAGGGTTATTGTTCCGTCAGTGGAAGTGGGGGTCATGTTGTTCAACCTCTTTGTCATTACCCTCTGTCTGATCGTCGTGTCAGTGGTCCTCACGCGCATTCTCTGTTCACTCTTTCAAAGTATTGAGCGATTCTCTCATGGTTATTCCCCCGGGTTTCTTGTTGCCGCGCTGTATGTTGTTGTTGCGCTTCTCTTCGATTCGCAGCATCTCTCGCTTGCAGTCCGCATTGGCTGGGCTTTGGGATTGGTTTTATTTTCGTTGTATGTCTATGGTGGTGAGCGCCAAACCCGCTCGCCCTTTTCATTTGCGAATGGCGTCATCGTCCTCGTACTCTGCGCCCTCCTGTTTTATCCATTACTCGATGAGGTGATTCACCAAAAGGATCGGGACAGGGTGGAGGTGTTTGCACGCGAAGTGCTTCGCCCCGCGGACGCATGGCTGAAGTTTGTGGCGGAAGAATCGCTGGAGAGTTTTGTCTCA
This sequence comes from Bacteroidota bacterium, assembly GCA_046597825.1. Taxonomy (GTDB): domain Bacteria; phylum Bacteroidota; class Ignavibacteria; order UBA10030; family UBA6906; genus CAADGV01. The sequence goes on from JBKJJX010000181.1 coordinate 7,497, forward strand.
GACGAGACATATGATGTTCTGATGAACGGTGATCAGGAGGAAACAAGCCGTCTCGCATTTTCCTGTTGGGCACACAGCAGTGCTGCGCAGCAGGGATACAATTGTCTCTTTGTTGTGCTGAACGCGTCAAAAGAGGAAATTAGCCGCTTTGCCATCGGCGAACAAAATCAGGAAATGCTCCATGCATCGGAGGCGGTGTTAAACGGAACGAAGCAAGTGGATGTCCGCAAGGTCGGTTCCGGTGTAAACGCCGTGAAAATATATTCCGCCTCAATTCCCATCATTGCACGGGACAGGCTGCTGGGATATGGTGTCCTTGTTCTTTCCGCCGCGCAACAATCGTTGTTTCGGGGGGAATCTCCGACAGTATTCCGGACAGTCTCCGGGGAAGACCTTGAATCTTTTTATCGTCCGATTATTGTCAATGAGTTTCACGGGTCCGCATTATTCACGAGCAGCAGCGCTTCGCTGCCGATCGGATATCATATGCCCGCCCGTATAGCCAGAATGTTTGAAGATTCGATTACTCATTCGTATTGGTCGGAAGAAAACATCTCCGACAAATCCTATGAAACGTTCTACATTCGCCGCGAAGAAGGTACTGATCGTGTGATAGGATTGAGTGTGGAAAAATTTGACCTACTCTGGCATCTCTTTGGTGTCGGAAGGACGTTTGTCTACTTCGCTGTTGTTCTGGTTGTGGGAATTGCCGCGTTGCTTGCATTCCGGTTGGCGCGGCGGAAGCCCGTTCCATTTACATTCCGCACGAAGCTCCTGACAGCGTTCTTGATAACCGCGACAATTCCCGTGATTATTATTGCGATGTACTCACGCGTTTTTGCACGTGAACGCTTGAAGGATCATCTTTCAGAACGATTGGGCGATGAAATAGCGGAGATAGAAGAAACTTTGCAACAAAATAAAACTCAGGATACTCTCGCTATTCACGGAAGCGGACATGCGGCTGCCGAGCGGATCGCAACAAGAATACGAGCGGATTTCAATCTGTATGTCGACAATGTACTACAGATGAGCAGCAGGCCGGAGCTCTATGAAACCGGAATACTCGACCGGCGGATGAGCGGCGCAGCATATTCTGACATCATAACAAAGGGACAACGATTCCATCTTGAAGCAGAGAATATAGGATTGTACCGTTACGCCGTGGGATACCGTCCGAGCGTTGATAGTACGGGAAAAATTTCCGGAGTGATATCGGTTCCTACACTTTATAGACAGGAGGACATTGCCGAAGAGGTTGCTCAAATCAATGCGGTGTTGTTTGGTATTTCCGCCGTTTTGTTTATTGCGATTTCCCTGATTGCGACGGCGTTTGCTAACCGTATTGCTTCACCATTGCAAAAGCTCATCGAAGCAACGAAGCGTGTCTCGTTTGGTGATCTGGACGTTCGCGTGAATGCGCGGGCCGATGGCGAGATTGGTGAACTGATCCGTTCATTCGAGACCATGACGAAAGATTTGAAAAACAGCCGGGAAAATCTTGTGCAGTTTGAGCGGGAACTTGCCTGGAAAGAAATGGCCAAGCAAGTCGCCCACGAAATCAAGAACCCGCTGACGCCGATGAAGCTTGCATTGCAGCATCTACAGCAGACATATCGCGACAAAGTGGAGAACTTCGACGAGATATTTGAAGAAGTCAGCCAGATGGTGATCCGGCAGGTAGATGCGCTCAGCCGCATTGCATCGGAGTTTTCGAGTTTTGCGCGCATGCCCCGCGCCCAGCTTGAGAAATGCAGTGTTAATGATATTCTTCGCGAAGCAGTTTCATTGTTTGAGCAGGAAAACCAGATTGTCTTCGAGGTGAAGCTGAATTCGCAGCTGCCCCCGATCAAAGCGGACCGCGAAGAGCTGCGGCGTGCGTTCATCAATATTTTCCGAAATGCTATTCAGGCGATGGAGAACGAGGGTAGAATAATCGTGTTCACGTCGAAATTCGGTAATGACATTGAAATCCGCATTCAGGATTTTGGGCCGGGAATCCCGGATGAGATAAAGGAGAAATTATTCCAGCCAAATTTTTCAACGAAAACTGATGGTATGGGACTGGGCCTTGCCATTGTCAAAAAAACAATCGAGGATCTGGGCGGATTAATTTCGATCGAGAGCAAGCCCGGTGAAGGTGCCACGGTGATTATGACTATTCCCATCCATGCAGAAGCACATGAAGGCAGAATACATTCTCAAAGCTGATTGCTTTAAAAATTTCCCGTCGATTCAATTTGGGATGAGCACGCGCAACGGAGGCATGAGTCCTGAACCGTTTGGGATGAATTTGTCGTTCAGCGTTGGCGATGCTGAGGAAAATGTCCGGCGAAACCGTGAACTCTTTTTCGGAGCGCTGGAGATTCGCCTCGATGAGCTCGCAACCCAACGACAAATTCACAGCGGCGATGTGCAGGTCGTACGGCAGCCGGGTAATTACCACGATTGCGACGCCATGATTACCGGCCAGCCACGTGTATTTCTCTGCGTAAGCGTTGCTGATTGCGTGCCGGTTTTTCTTTTTGATGAGAAGAACAAGGTCGTTGCCGGCATTCACGCCGGCTGGCGCGGCACCAAAGCCGGAATCGTTTCCAACTCCATCAATCTCATGAAGAAAGAATTTGGCTCCGATCCGGCGAAGATCGTGGCCTATATCGGCCCGTCCGCAAGTGCCTGTTGCTATGAAGTGGGAGGAGAGGTCGCATCTGAATTTATGTCTGAGTTTGTCATACCCCGGAATGGAAAAGTTCTTCTCGACCTCAAAGCTGCCAACGCTGCTCAGCTTGTTCAGTCCGGAGTTTCGTCATCATCCATCGAAGTTAGTTCGCTCTGCACGATCACCGAAACACAACTCCTCCATTCATTCCGCAGAGATGGTGTTCACTCCGGTAGAATGATGGGAGTGATCGGTTTGCTGTAGTTGGACGATCCAACACCTTCACCTCTTTGTTCTTGGTTCGGATTCCGAATAAGAACATTTCGGAATGACGTGTGCTTCCAAACTGAGACACTACTCGCCGGACGCCTTCGTTGATTTTCGCTACGTATTTGCCTATCTTTTCCCACATTTTTTTACAAGGGAAACAAAATCATGTGCGGCATTGTCGGATATATCGGTCCACGGAACTGCGTCCCGCTGATCCTTGAAGGATTAAGGCGGCTGGAATATCGCGGTTACGACTCAGCCGGCATCGCACTTATAAAAGACGGCGTCTTCCGGATTGAAAAGAAAGCCGGCAAGGTCGCTGATCTTGTCAGTCATCTAAACCAATTTAACGGCTCGTTTACGTCTCAACTCGGCATGGGGCATACCCGCTGGGCCACACACGGCGAACCGAACGATGTGAATGCTCATCCCCACTGGGATACCAACAAGAAGATTGCAATCATTCATAACGGAATCATCGAGAACTATCTTGCAATCAAAACCAAGCTGACGCGCGAGGGGCATACATTTCAATCGGCGACCGATACGGAAGTTCTTGCACACTTGATCGAGGACATGTATTCACGGACGAACAATCTTTGCTCGGCAGTCCGGCTTGCTCTGGCGGAAGTTGAAGGAACGTATGGTTTGGTTGTTCTCTCCACGTATGAACCCGACAGGATTATTGCCGCGCGAAAGGGGAGTCCGCTTATTATCGGTGTTGGCGATGGGGAGAATTTTGTCACATCCGATGCTGCTGCGATTGTTGACTATACACGCCAGGTGATTTATCTGGAGGACGGCGAAGTTGCAGAGATTACCGCTACCAGTGTGCGGACGATGACGATTAACGATGAAGCAATTGAAAAAGAAGTAGAAGAGGTGACATTCGAGCTTTCGCAGATTGAACGCGGCGGTTACGAGCACTTCATGTTGAAGGAAATTCATGAGCAGCCGGAGACGATACGGAATGGAATGCGGGGACGCCTTCAGGTTGAAGAAGGAAATGTTGTTCTGGGCGGATTACGCGACGTGCAGGATAAGCTCAAGAACGCTCGCCGCTTCATTATTGCCGGCTGCGGAACTTCGTGGCACGCGGGGCTTGTCGGCGAATATATGTTGGAAGAGCTGGCGAGAGTGCCCACAGAAGTTGAGTATGCCTCTGAATTTCGGTACAGAAATCCCGTCATCAACAGTGATGATGTTGTTTTTCTGATAAGTCAAAGTGGTGAGACTGCTGATACGCTTGCCGCTGGACGTGAGGCGAAAGCGAAGGGGGCGACTGTTTTAGGAATTGTAAATGTTGTAGGAAGTACGATTGCAAGGGAATCGCATGCAGGTGTGTACGTTCATGCCGGCCCCGAAATTGGCGTCGCGTCGACGAAAGCATTTACATCGCAGCTCACAGTTCTGTCATTGATTACTCTGATGACTGCCCGCTTGCGAGGGACGATAGATCAGAAACATGCGCAAGTCCTCGCAAAAGAAATGGCAAGCCTGCCGGAGAAGGTAACGCATATTCTCGAAAACAATACCGTTCAGCTAAAGGAGATTGCGGAAGAATTCAAGAATGCGCATAACTTTTTATATCTCGGCCGCGGTGCAAATTTTCCGGTCGCACTTGAAGGTGCGTTGAAGCTGAAGGAAATTTCCTACATCCATGCAGAGGGTTACCCGGCAGCCGAAATGAAACACGGACCCATTGCGTTGATCGATGAGAACATGCCGGTCGTGTTCATCGTTCCGAAAGACGTTATCTACGACAAGGTCATGAGCAACCTTCAGGAAGTCCGGGCTCGTCGCGGCCGCATCATTGCTGTCGCAAATGAGGATGATCGGGAAATCGAAAAGCTCGCGGAGTTCGTTATTCGCGTTCCGCGAACCTATGGATACTTCGGTCCAATCATCAACATTATTCCGCTGCAATTGTTGTCGTATTATATGGCAGTCGCCCGCGGAACGAACGTCGATCAGCCGCGCAATCTGGCAAAGAGTGTAACGGTAGAATAGTCTTAACGGAAGGGATTCGCAGTGAATACAAATTTTTCGTACAGCAAGAATGAATGGGGACTCATTCTCGGAGCCTCGAGCGGATTTGGCGCGGCCACTGCGCGTGAACTTGCCCGCCACGGCATGAGCATAATCGGTATTCATTTCGACAGGGCTGCAGGCATGCCGGCCGTTGAAGCACTGACAAAAGAAATTCAGGGATACGGTGTGAACGCACAATTTTTCAATGTGAACGCATCGGATGCCCAGAAACGTACTGAAGTGCTGGATACGATCAAAAAAGTGTTTGAACCAAACGACGCGAATACGATTCGCGTGCTGATGCATTCACTTGCGTTCGGAAGTTTGAAGCCTCTTGTATCCCGGAAAGCCGGAGTGTCGTTGACACAAGCGCAGATTGAAATGACGATGGACGTGATGGCGAACTCGCTTGTGTATTGGACCCAGGCGGTTGTTGAACGGGGTATGATGAAACGCGGTGGCCGCATTTTCGCGATGACATCATCCGGCGGACATTCATCGTTGATGAATTACGGCGCAGTCTCTGCCGCGAAAGCAGCGCTTGAATCATACATCCGCCAACTCTCGCTGGAACTGGGACCGATGGGAATTACCGCCAATACCATTCTGGGTGGAGTAACCAATACGCCGGCTCTCCAAAAGATTCCCGGTGCAGTTGAGATGCTTGGAGTCGCAAAAGCACGAAATCCCTCGATGCGCAATTGCACGCCGGAAGATATTGCCAAAGCCATTGCTCTTCTCGCTCATGATGATGCCTACTACATTGCGGGGAATGTTATCCGCGTTGATGGCGGAGAGGACTATGTGCAGTATATCGGCAAAGTCAGTGTTCCGAGATTGGAAGACTAATCCTTCCTCCCAAAAATCCCTTTGGTAGTCAAACGGATTTTTCTTATACTTATCTCCAGAAAATTCGGACAGGTAGCTCAGTTGGTAGAGCAATGGACTGAAAATCCATGTGTCGGGGGTTCAATTCCCTCCCTGTCCACGACGAAGGGCATCAGCACAAGCTGATGCCTTTCTTATTTATGTAAGATACAAGCTGGGGTTCTCAGCCGAAGGCTGATCCGCCTCCGGTCGAAGACTCGACTCGTCGAGCGGAAATTTCCTTCATGTCCGCGTAAGGCGCTACCTTCTTTTTTCCGCGGGTTGTTAAACGATGTCTTTTCTTGCATTTAATGATTGCTCGCCGTACCATAGTCCAAAGACCTTCCAATCTGGCCTCAACAGCAGAGAGCGTTCATGCATCATCATCTGCATTGGGGAAGGACGCGTGCCCATCACCGGTTTCCACACGCAGAAGTCACACTCGTTCTTCTCGTTCTGATACTGCTCTTCTCCCGATGCGATACTGTTGACCCTCCGCCGGCAGCAAGTATTCCGGCAACCGTTTCCCTTTCTCAATCTGAAGTTGAATCCATTCTTGCTCACGCCGTTGAACGATCGCAGCGCATGAATCAAAAAATTGTCGCGGCAGTATCTGATCGCGAAGGCAACATCCTTGGTGTGTTCCGGATGGCAGGAACGAGACTCGATTCCACTCTTGTACAAGTCAACGGACTGCCGGTAACCGTTACCAACATTGACATTAGTATTCGCAAGGCGCGCACAGCCGCATTCCTCAGCAGCAACTACCATGCATTTTCAACCACGACGGCAAGCTTCATTACGCGCCCGCATTTTCCTCCGTGGGTTTCCAACACTGCGGCGGGTCCGTTGTTTGGTGTCGGATTTTCGAGCCTTCCGTTTGGCGATATCATGCCGAACGGCAGTGCATTGAATGACAAGCCCGGCGGCATACCGATTTTCAAAAACGGAATTCTTGCGGGAGGATTGGGTATAACAGGAGCCGGGTCGCAGTTCGATTCCGTGTTGTGCAGCGGGCAGAGTCAGGATGAGGAAATAGCGCAGGCTGCGCTGGCGGAGTTCGCCGTTCCTCCGGAAAAACGCGGCGATAATATTTTCATCGATGGGATTCGATTTCTCTATGTGAACTCGACTGCCCCGACGGACGTATTCACGTTGAGCTTTTCGGGAGCGCTCGCTTTTGGTTCAGTCGAGACCGGATATCCGACACGGGGCACTCCGCCACAGAAATTTCCAGCCACAGGCGAAGTCATCCTCGGCGGTGCATTCAATTTTCCAATCAGAGCCGGCACTCTTCTCACACAAACGGAAGTAAGCAGAATTATTCAGCAAGCGGTAACGCAGGCAGCGAAAACGCGGGCGGCAATTCGCCGGCCGATCGGGACTGCTGCGCAGGTTTTCGTCTCGGTCATTGATCTGGATGGTTCGGTCCTCGGCATCTGGCGGACTC
>JBKJJX010000246.1:0-7704 GCA_046597825.1 Bacteroidota bacterium
GCGGTATTTATGAAAACGGCGACGGAAGTCGGCGGCGATTACTACGATTTTCAGCTGGTTGATGGAACGCTGAATGTCGCATTCGGAGACGCAACGGGTCATGGAATGCAGGCGGGAACAATTGTGACCCTGATGAAGGGCTTCTTTACATCGGATGCGTCGCGATTGGACCTTCAGGTATTTTTCAATCATTGCAGCAGATCAATTAAAGAGATAAAACTCGGACGCTTGCTGATGGCATTCAGTCTCGTGAAGATCAACGGAAGACGGATTGCCTTTTCAAGTGCCGGTATGCCGCCCATATACATCTATCGCAGGCAAACGGGAGAAATTTCTGAAGTACTCCTTAAGGGGATGCCGCTCGGTGCCATGAAATCTTTTCCGTATCAAATCCATGAAGAAGAACTGCAGACGGGTGATACAATGTTGCTCGTCTCGGACGGATTGCCCGAACAAAAAAATGCGGCGGGAGAAATGTACGACTACACTCGCCTGCAGCAACGCTTCGGCGAAGTTATTGAGACGCAACCGCAAGACATTATCCGCCATCTGATGCAGGGAATTGATCAGTGGATGGAAGGTGTTGTGCAGGATGACGATATTACCCTCCTCGCAATTAAGATCAAGGATTGACAACATGGAATCTTCGCCCATCATACTTGCCATGACACTCCCGAAGATTCCGGATGTAGAAATGGTGGCAATCGAAGGATTGCAGCGGCTGGGACACTTTCTCGGCATCGCAGAGGAGAAAGTGGGAGAGGCAAGAATTCTTGTGACGGAAGCTGTCATCAATGCGTTCGAGCATTCCGGTGCGGCGGACGCGCAAGTCGAAGTAGAATTTACAATGACAAAAGAAGAACTAACGATTCTTGTGCGGGATTACGGCAAGGGATTCGAGCCATCATCGGTGAAAAATCCTGTTGCCGGCGGGAAAGAAAGTACCGCACAGAAACGCGGTTGGGGACTTAAACTCATGAAGTCCATGTCAGATGATTTTCGGATTGATTCAAATGAGACGGGAACGCGGATAACACTGAAGAAAAAACTAGTGTGAAAGGGAAAATATGGAACAGGAATTTTCGTTAACCTCCGAACTCCGGAACGAAGTTTTGATCATCACCACGTCGGGGTATATTAACAACGTTGGCGGAGAAGCAATTTCAAACGAGTTCTCGAAGCATTTTCCCGGCGAGATCAAAAATGTGGTTATCAATCTTGCCGGCTCCAAAGTAGTAAACTCCATCGGCATGTCGCATCTCATCGACATCATTGATCAGCTCAATGATGCCGGAGGCAAGCTCGTCTTTTGCCATCTGGACTCGGCAGTCGAAAAAATGCTGACCATCATGGGACTATTCGCTTTTGCGGGAAATGAAAAAACAGTCGACTCCGCACTTCAATCTCTTGCATAAGGACCGTTCGATGTCATCAGCTTCAGGTAGAATTCTGGACCGGCTTTCCCTGCACATCGATTCGTTGCAGGACGGATTTGAATTGCTCAGTCGTTCCGGCAATTTGAAAGACCTTGCACGTCAGTTCTTTCACATCGTACACAACAATTTTCAAACCGTTGACGCTCAAATATTTTTTCGTAAGCAGAACTCTCTTGAATGGGAGAAGCTTTTTGGAAAAGGAACGCCAGGTGTGGATGAGTTGCAGAAAATGGAATCGACAAATGTTCCTCTCATCAAGCAACTTCAGCGAAAAGGCGATCTGAAACTTGTTGCCGCGCAGCCTCTCATTGACGGATCGCAGATGGTCATGTTTCTCGGGGGGAAACTGGATCGAAAACCATACAACGATATCGACCTGATATCGTTACGCGTTTTTCTTCAGTTGTTTGCAACCGCGTATCAGCGACTTCTGCAGCAACGCAAAGAAAAGGAGCTTGTCTTTTCGCTGAACCATCGGCTGCTGCAGCTTACAAGCCTTATCGATACGGGAATCGAACTCTCGAAGGTACAAACCGAGACGTCGCTCCACGGGCTTGCACTCGAACGTGCTGCGATGCTCACGAACGCGTCAAGAGGAGCCGTGACAGTTTCCCGTCAACGCAAGACAATCGAACGAATTGTTTTTCCGGCGGATGCAATTATGCGGCGCGTTCAATCCTCTCACAGAATCCGGTCGAAGTTTGCATTTTCCGAATCGACATACACGTTCGAACTCTTTGATAAAGAAAGTCGCAGCGGAGCCGTGCCATTCGAAGATACCGACCAGTTGCTGCTCGACGCCCTTGTTCGGCAGGTGCAGGCCTCTCTGGAAAATCAGCATCTTCAGAAACAAGAAATCGAACGGCAGAAAATTGAGCGCGATATTGCAGTTGCCGCCGCGATCCAGAAACGAATTCTGCCTGCTTCCCTCCCTGCAATTGAAGGTTACGAAGCATTCGGCATCAATATTCCAACCAAATTTGTCGGCGGAGATTATTACGATTGTATTCCCCTGGGCAATGGAAAGTTCGCGCTTGTTGTGGCGGATGTTTCCGGCAAGGGCGTTCCCGCTGCGCTTCTGGTGAGCAGCATGAATGCGTATCTTTCCGCCTACCTCGAGAGTACGATGACGCTCGTTGAACTTGCACAGAAAATGAACAGGGCGATCTGCAACTCATCAACCGACGACAAATTCATCACGGCATTTTTTGGGATTCTCACTCCGCAGACAGGTGAACTGGAGTGCTTGAGTGCAGGTCATAATCCCGTCTATTGGCTTAAGAATGATAATACGGTTGAGGAGTTGAACGCCGGCGGCCTCGCGCTGGGAATGGTGGACATCGATTTTCCGTATCAGACAGATCAGATCGTAATCGGAATGGGCGAGCGGATATTGCTGTACACGGATGGCGTTACAGAAGCCGTCAATGAACGGAACGAATTGTACGACTCCTTTATGCCGCTTAAGCAGTTCATCCAAAAAACTCAATCTCCTACGGCAGAACATTTCATACAGGAACTCATTGCCGACATCAGGCGATTCTGCGGTAACGCCTCACAAGCCGATGACATAACTGCAATGTATCTTCGCCGTGTTTCGTAACACTGCGAGGAATGTTTGTATATTTGAGAAGTCAATGGGTCAACCTTAACACTTCCGGTTACTTCAATCAAAAAGTCAGCTCTCTGTCTGATTGCCACGCTGTTCTTTTTGCCATCGTCACCTGTACGGGCAGACGAAACTCTCAGGCAAAAGATCGCACAGATGATCATGATCGGATTCGACGGCACAACCTTGCCGGAAAGTGTTCGCGTGGATCTCTCGGCGCGGAATCTCGGTGGTGTGATTTTTCTGGGAAGAAATTGCACGTCTCCGAATCAAATTCTTCAACTCACCTCGGCCGTGAAAACCTCAGCTCAAACTCCGCCTTTTATCGCGATTGATCAGGAGGGAGGCGTTGTTGCACGTTTGAACCGAACCAACGGATACGATTCGACACATTCGGCATTTACACTGGGATCTGTTTATCACTCTCTTGATTCAACGACAGTGCAAGCAAACCGCATGGCGGGCTGGGTTCGATCCGGCGGATTTACAACCACGTTTGCGCCGGTTGTCGACGTCAATGTGAACCCGCAAAGTCCGGCTATCGGGCATTATGGACGGAGCTTCTCCAACATTCCTGATATTGTCGGTCAGCATGCTCAGGCGTTCATCAATGGATTTCATTCTCGGGGAATTATTACTGCACTGAAACATTTTCCCGGCCATGGCAGTGCAGGTACTGATTCTCATCTTCAGCTGCCGGACATTACACAGACGTGGGCTGACTCGGAACTGGCGCCGTACCGGTCGCTCCTGTCCGCGCAAGCAATCGACATGGTAATGATCGGCCACCTCTACAACACGCGTCTTGATTCCGTTTATCCATCTTCTCTTTCCGAAAAAACTATTACCGGGTTGTTGCGGGATTCACTCGGATATAATGGTGTTGTTATATCGGACGATTTGTTTAACATGCGCGCAATAACCGACAGATACAGTTACGGCAAGGCAGCAGTTCTTGCAATCAATGCCGGAACGGATATTCTTTTGTATGTTGGCAACATATTGCGTGGTGCCTCACTCCTCTCTCGAATGGTCGACACAATTGAAACCAATGTGCAATCCGGTGCGATTGCTCTAAGCAGAATTAACGCGGCATACGACCGTATACAGCAATTGAAAGGGCGCTACGGTTTAAGTTCGACTCCCTATGCATCTCTTGGCATACCGCAAAACATTGAACTGTTTCAAAACTATCCGAACCCTTTTAATCCAACGACCACGATTGGTTATCAACTCCCCGTAACCGGCCATGTAACACTCAAGGTGATTGATGTATTGGGAAGGGAAGTGACAACACTTGCGGATGGGATGAATCCTCCGGGGAGATATGCGGTGCAGTGGGATGCATCCGGCGTAGCGAGCGGTGTATATTTCTTCCGGCTGCAGGTTGGCAATTTTGCAGCCACGAAGAAGCTTGTGTTGTTGCGTTGAACCGGCGACGAAGCAAGAGCTTAAGCTTTTAAGAGAGAACTGAAACGTCAACTCACTCTCATTGGCTCAAGCCCGATGAACCTTTCTGCATTAGTCAGAGCAATGTGTCGCCTATCCGAAATTGAAACTCCGTACGGCTACTTCATCAATAAAATCTTTCTCGTAGCAACGAGATTCCCCGCCTGCAGGCGACACGCATAGACACCGCTTGACACTCCCTTCGCGTTCCATGTTTGCCGGTATGTTCCGGCAGCAAGATATTCATTCACCAATGTTGCGACTTCTTGTCCCAGTGTATTGAATATGACAAGCCTGGCGCTTGCAGCTTGTGGCAGTGAGAATGTAATGGTTGTTGAAGGGTTAAACGGATTCGGATAATTTTGATCGAGTGAGAAAGAGCTTGATGCAACAGAGGATTCAACTCCTGTCGACGATGCAGAGCGATATAATCCCACATCGGTCGCTGCAAAAATAATTCCGGATGCATCAAAAGCAAAAGCAGCGACGCGGACATTTAACGAGGTCGTACTTGGCCAGCTGTTGCTGGCAAGTGTCCACGTCGCGCCATCATCGAATGAACGATAGACAGTGGACTTTCCCCCAACGAAGACATTGCCGGCACTACTCACGCCAAGGGCCTGAGTGCCTGTTGTGTCGGAACCCAGCCCTGTATTTGCCGCGCTCCAGCTTCCACCGTTGTTCGTAGTCCGCCACAATCCCCGCCCACCACCGCCAATAATCATTGTACCGGTCGGAGTCTTCACAATCCAGCCGGGAAAATAAAACGATCCCTGCGCGGTCGGACTGAAATTGAATGTCCAGTTCGCACCACTATTTGTTGATTTGTAAACACCAAAGTTTGTGCAGGCGTACACATCGCCATTCAACCCTAATGCAACTGCGTTGACATAATAATGATTCTCGAGCCCCGTTGTATCTCGAGTCCAACTTACGCCACTATTCGAGGAATGATACACGCCATCATCCGATGCGGTGAAGATTACTCCCGCGTTGTTCTTTACAAAAGTTTCGGCGCGCTTGTTTGCCAGTGAGAGAAACGTCCACGAATCGCCATCATCAGTTGTTTCGTACACGCCGCCGTAATATGTTCCCGCAAGCAGATGTCCATTCGGAGCGACGATGAATGTAACGACTGCTCTGTTAGGCAGCCCGATGTGCCTTGAAGTGAAATTAGCTCCCAGATCATTGCTCCGGAAAACTCCTCCGGAAGAACCGTAGAAGATATGGTTGTTTGTATGCACGTACACTGTGCGTCCCCTGAGACGCGGAAAACTGTTTTCGTTGACTACCCATGTGTCGCCGTTCGTTGTCGACCGATGAAACGCACCCGCCGTTACCGCATACAGATTTCCTGATGCGCTTGCTATACCGGTTGCAAACGGAAACAGGGCTCCGCTTGACACGCTTGTCCATGTCGCTCCACCGTTCACCGTCCGGTATAAGCCTGCATTGCTCGCACCAACAATGAGATTTCCCGCTGGATCAAATCCTCCCGATGCAAAATTGGTGTCAGGTATTCCGGATGTAATGTTTGTCCAATTTGCCCCGTCATCAACGGACTTGAACACGCCGTTTGTCCCGATTGCATAGCACGTGCCGGTGCCCGTTGACAATATTCTTGGTACTTGTTGTCCGGTTGGTCCGCCCGAAACAGCGGACCATGAAACGCCATTATTGGTTGAACGGCCTATTCCGCTGAACGTGCCGGCGAGAACAACTTGCGACGCGGGAAATGAAATTGAATAGACGGAGTTCGAGGGGAGTCCGCTCGTATAGCGATTCCATGTGGAGCCATTGTTGGTGGAACGAAAAACATGATTGTTCGTCCCGACAAAAAGATCACCGGCTGCATTTTTCTCGACTGCATACACCCCAATGGGGTTGATTCCCAGATTTGTAATCTGCGGCCATGTGGCGCCACCGTCGGTGGAGTGGCGAAGGGCGGAATTATCTCCCGCAAAAAACTCTGTTGCCGAAACTGCGAGAAGTGCAGTGTACGAATTTCCGCCGGTGCTCATTCCAGTCCATGAAGCGCCGTTATTCACAGACCGAAGGAGCGTATCCACGTACAGGTAGATGTCGCCACTTGGAGCAACCGTCATGCGATTAATGCGATCTGGACCGAAAGGCCCGTTGGTGGTCTGCCAGACAATTTGGGCTGAGAGCGAACCCGTGAAAAGCAACACAGATACAATCGCCGAAAAGAGCTTCATAGTGTCCCCTTGAAATTGGAAAGTGAATCATTCTGTAACGCCAGTCTGTCTCAAAATAGAACCGGATATACATCCGGGCAATACACCATTTGGGGTATTTGGGATTAAGATTGCTTTTTCCTCTCGCCAGCTTCTTTCATATATTGTCCCACGTGCAAATGATGAATAGAGTGAAGTCGGTCAGAACATTCTATCTAACCTGAAAAGGAACGATGATGCCATTGAAAGTGAAAGCCGCAGCAGAAACTCAATTTGACTTGTTATCACTTGGCGAATGTATGATTCGCCTGAGTCCGCCGGGCCACCAGCGCATAGAACTGACACCGGTGTTTGAAGCGTATGCCGGCGGGGGCGAGTATAATGTCAGCTATGCCCTTGCACGTTATGGTATGCGCACCGGATTTGTGTCGCGTCTCGTCGATAACCCGCTCGGGCATTTCATCAGAAATCATGCGCGGACAAGCGGTATGGATATCAGCGAAGTTATTTGGGTTCCGTATGATGGATCAGGGCGGGCTGATCGCATCGGATTGAATTTCACGGAAGTCGGTATGGGCGTTCGGGCAAGTGTCACCCTCTACGATCGCGGACATACAGCCATCGAACACATAAAGATCGGCGAGGTGGAGTGGAAACGAATCTTCGCGCAGCGCGGAGTCCGCTGGTTTCACACGGGAGGAATCTTTTCAGCGCTCAGTGACTCGTGCGCGGAAGTTGCTCTCGAGTCGATGAAAGCGGCACACGTTGCCGGCACAATCGTGAGTTATGATCTCAACTTCCGGAGTGAACTCTGGTCCAGCAAGAAGGCGATTGACGTGACGAAGAAGCTCCTTCCGTACGTCGATGTTCTCATTGGCAATGAAGAGGACTTTCAGAAAGTTCTTGGCTTCCAGGTGGAGGGTACAGATGAAAGCCTGAAGAGCCTTCCCGTTGAGGGCTACAAGAAGATGGTAGAAAAAGTAGTCACGACGTATCCGCACATTCAGGCAGTCGG
>JBKJJX010000015.1:0-17856 GCA_046597825.1 Bacteroidota bacterium
CGGCACAAGTTGCTTCACTCACTGCGCTCATCAACGATCTGTGCGATCAGTTCAGCATTGAGCGGCGTGTGCCGGGAAAATTTATTGACTTCTATGGCGATCAGCTAAGGAATTTTAAGGGGATTATTGGTCACACGATGGTTCGTCAGGACAAAACGGATCCGCTGCCGGATGTTTCTTTTTGGAACCGGATTGTTGCGGATTGCAAATTGCAAACCGCAGATCCGTCAGCACTCGATTCCCCGTCGTCAGCAGCGGACGACAGAGTTGATAAAGACATGCTGTTCAATGAGAACATGGCGACGTTAAATCAACTTGAAGTCGGAGCGGGAAGTTTAGTAAAAGGGCTTGTTATGGAGCTATGCCGGGGACAAAACTCGACATATATCAAATTGAAAAATCCTGCCTCCAACGGTTTTGTAATCTACTACGATGTTGTTCAGGGCGATAAGGGGCTGGTCCTGCGCATGGCACGCGCACTCGGATTCAAGGATGTTTCCGAAGACAGGCTGGAGGTGTACAGTGCTTAAGAAAATTCTGATTGGAGTTTCCGTGTTTGCCGGAGTATTACTCCTTGCGCTGACGTGGATTACCTCGCGTTACATCGACCAGGAAGAAATTTTTCGAGCAAAGAATGAAATGATGCAGCTTAAATCGACGCGTGACTCCATCTACGCGTTGGTCGCATTGAAAGATTCTCTGCAGAGAAGCTTACAGATTCAGGTGAATGATCTGCAATCGGAAGCCTCGACACTTCGTCAACAGGTGGCAACTCTTGAGCGGGTCAGAATCGATAAACAAAGCGGCATCAGATCAATACGGGGGAAGGAGGAACTGCTCGATACCCTAAGACAAACTTTTCCTCAGATCAAAAGGACGCTGCGGGCGAGCGAAGTGTATGATCCGGAGAATCAAGTGTTTGTTGAATATCTGATGGTGCCGCTTTGGTTCCACGAAACGTTCATCATCGAACACAATAACTCCGAGAATTACAAACAGCAGAGAGACAAACTTCAAACAGTGGACTCCCTGAACACAAACATCATTGTGCTAAAGGATAGTGTATTTCACCTCGAGCGCGATAAAACGTTGGCTTTCAAAAGCGGTTATGACAGTGCTTATACCAAGTACGAAATGATGAGTCAGAAATATATCAATCTACTCGAACGTCCGCCCGAGGTAAGCTTTGGCTTTCCAAGTTGGGGATCGTTGGTTGGTTCTGCCGCGGTGGGAGTGATTATCGGAACACAGTTGGAGAAGAGGAAATAAGGCAAAGGCGCACCATCGTTGGACGGTGCGCCTTCTTCCCTGCGCCTTTTATTTCTTACAACAATTACTTGGACAAGATCATCTTTCTCGTAGACACAAAATCTCCCGCCTGCAGTTTGTACAGGTAAACTCCCGACGAGACGAGCCGGTTGCTTTCATCCCTGCCATCCCACGTTACAGGCCATTTCCCCTGATCCATTGTTTGATCGACCAACGTTCGAATCTTCTGTCCGAGGATGTTAAATACTTCCAACGTAACATGTGAGAGTGCCGAAACTGTAAATTCGATTGTGGTTGTTGGATTAAATGGGTTAGGATAATTATTCAAGAGGTCGAAATTCTTCGGCTTCGTGTCGGGGGTAACGGAGCTTGTTGCAGTACCCATCACACGAAGCTCAGCGACGGATAGATACTGCGCTGTCCCTCCCGGTGCACCGACGATTCGAATCCCGTCACCGGAGATGGCATTAAAGGTAAGAGTATACGTGCTGAAGTTGGAGACGGAACCAGCGCCGTATGCCGGCGTAATGGTTAAGCCCTGTACGTCGATCCACTGCGCTCCCACTCGTACCTCTACGCGAGGGATGGCTGAAAAGAATCCTCCTTCCGCTGCGTGAACACCTTCTTGAAAAGTAATGCTGCCAAAGGATTGCGTGGATGCATATGTATAGCCGATCCAATCGAGTTGGCGTGAACCGCCTCCGTTAAAGGTGTCATATTGTTCTGACGGGTTAGAACTTCCCAATGGCGGAGTTATTCCATCTCTGATAATCTCAAGATTTCTGCTGCCCGTTCCTGTTGGGTTGGTGATTAATGCAACCGGGTTTCCAGTGGAGGTGATGTCCTGAAGACTTCCGCCACCGCCGGGTAACTCCACATTTACCTGGGCACTATATACTTGAGAACCAAGGGAGTTGACGAGAGTCAACGTGAATGTCTTGGTTTGTCCTACAGTGACAACCTGAGAACCGCTTGTCGACACTGATCCGATTCCCTGATTGATGGATGCTGCAGTTGCGTTGTTAGACGTCCATGTCAGAGTAACGTTTCCTCCCTGACTGGGGAGGGTGTCCGGAGTAACGATGAGACTGCCAGAAGGCAACAGCAAAGAGGTCCCATGTGCAACAGATTGTGCAGCATAAAGATTGTAAATGAAGGCGGCGTTCCAGCTGATGACAATTTCATTGGTTGACCAACTATCATTGTCCGTGAATCGGCCATCGATGGGAGTCATGCCAGATCGAATATTGCCGATGCGGTTTCCGCTGACGCCTCTTGAGTCACCCGTATAGCCCCACGTAGGAAAGGGAGTATTGCCGGGATAAGAACGATCATTTCCGTCCGGAGAAATGTTTGGTCCGCCCGCGAGCGCGCCAGGGAAATGCCAAAGACTGTCAGGCTGCACATGAAGTGTTTTCATCCAATGGTGAAAGCCTTCTGTCCGAAAGCGGGTTGCTCCCCAACGATTAGAACCGGACACGTATGAAATGTTTAGAAAATTTCTGCCAAAGATGTAATTGATGTTATCAAGTACAGCATCTCTGTCAGCAGTACGCGATGGGTCGAGAATAAACGCGTTCCATGAAAATTGTCCCGTTCGATGCATAGCATTTGAGTTACAGCCCCAGTAGTAGTACGTTGCGAACTGGAAAGGATGAGTGTTTGCATCGCCTCGTGCGGCATCAGCCCCGCCAAAAACTCGCGCTTTGATTTCAGTTTTGATGTTGTTATCACCACCATTGGCCATCAGGTACATCCGGTTAGCAAATGCTTCTGATTTGCTAAAGGAGGAAATCCATTCCGTCCGGACATAATCCGCCAGATATGCAGCATTGTATTGTGCTTCACCTGTCGCGTAAAAGAGAGATGCATGTGCCCACGAACGATTCGTTTTCAACAAACTCTGATCGTTACCCTGTGCGTAAGCATCGCACCCTGTTCCCGCATCATTCGTTACAGATGGGTTTTCCTGTATCCATGTCCAACCATTTCGTGCGGCAGTCAAACAAGTTGCCGAATACGAAGGGTTGATCGTTTGGAAAACTCTTGCAGCGTATGCAAGCACGGCAACCGCCTTTGCAGTATTCTGTACGGTCGGGGGATGTACTTTGCAGTATTGGTTTACAGTATTTGGGGTGGTTTGCCCGTATCCCTGATCAGCATTATTGCATCCGACACATGCCGTTCCCCAGAATCCGCCAGTATGCGTGGTATTAATATCCTGCATGGAAAGTACCCAATCCAATCCCCATTTTGTTTCGTCCAACAAATCGGGAACACCATTGCCGCTTTCAGGGATATTGGTGTTATCTGCCATCGGATGAAAGTCGTTCCACGTTTGTAGCAACCAATAAAGTGTTTGCGTCATTGTGGGCATGTATATAGTCAGATCACCGGCATCATGCCAACCTTTGACTACTCCATTTGGTGCTTTTTCTATATCCGTTGGGTGAACCCATGGTCCTTCAGCATACGGTTGTTCGATAGCTGTGAATGCGCGTTGGTAATATAACATCCGTTGTGCTGCCCGTAATGGTGCGTCAAATACGTTCTCGCTAATGTTGAAGGGTAAAGATTCTTTCCCGTTAGCAATGATCTTGTATCTTCCCGGCGTGGATACAGCGGTAAAATTCCCGATATACATACTTGCCGGCACCAGGGACACCAGATTGGAGGAAACTACTCTAGATGGGGAGCCTCCCGTGTACACTGTAACATTATCGTTAACGCGCTTAATAACAAACGAGGTAAAGTTTACTGGGGAAGAAAATTCCTTCGTCATACCCGGGGCATAACCAATCTGCGAGGCAGCGATAAAGTCCATTGCAGCCACCGGAGGAGCACCGATACCTGCATGAAGCCTTACGCTAGTCACCTTTAAGTCATCAAAAAAACGAGTATGAGTTACTCCTGGTCCTCCAATTTCAAAACCAATAAATGGTATGTTACGCAATTCAGCAGGGATAGGGAGATCAACGAAATACCAAGTATCGGCGGACGAGCCCGGATTGAACCAATCCGCCACCGTATACGAAGTTCCACCTAAAGGCCGGGCCCAAATGCGCAACGACGTGTTGCCTCCCAGAGTTGACCTTGTCCAGAATTGTAGTCTTGAATTCGATTGGAACCAAATTACGGCGGTGTCATTGTGGGCTAGTTGTGGCCGAATACCAGCATATACACTCCATGTGGCCCCAAGTGAATAAGTCCCATTTTTGGCTATGATCGGTGTAGGCAAAAGAGGAGTAGTTAAAGAGTAGGAATCAAATTCACAGATTGGATTTACAGCTTCATCAAAAAAGATCAAATCGCTTATTACGCCGCGACCGGTTGGCTCTTGTGAAAAGGATAGCGACACTAAACCCAATAAAGTTATTACTGTAGCACAAAGCTTCTTTGGACCCATTAAAACACCCCCCCGATATATTTTATTTCCCCTTGCCACGCAATTATTTACGTACATCACTTATTAACCCTATTAAGCAACTAAAATGAATATAATCGAATAGAACGAGAAAAGCAAGAACTTTTTGTGAGTATTTGTTTCTCATTAAAGTGATAAGGCTCAATACCTGTGCCACGGAGCAGAGGCTCTAAAATCAATCAATTGAAGATCATAAATGAGGAAAATAAGGAAGGGGAGGAAAAAATTACAAAGAAAGGGTGAATCCCTTACAACGAGAAGTAATATTTACCACTTGTAAGAGAATGTGAAGGAATGAGCGGGCTGATTTTTGCTTTTCAAATATTCATATGCGTACTCAAAGCTTACTTTCGCAACTCCAATGCCTAGTCCACAACGCGGAGCAATGTCAAGTCCGCGAATAAGGAATCCCCCGCGGAGATTAAATCCGATACTATTTCCGAATGAAAGAAAGGAATACTCTACACCAATCCTATACAGAAGCCCTTTTTCCCCAAGAATCTTGTCATTCTGCAACGCAAGGAGAAAGGTCTTTCGATGATCATCGAACGGAAAGTCGAACACCAAACCCAATGCTAATACTTTTGAAATCCTGCTTTCATACTTGTCCGTTTGAATTAGAGAGACCGGCACTTTATAGTCACTTCCCAAACCCCGCAGCATCAACGCATAACGAATATTTCTTCCTGGGGCATAGGTTAAACCGATATTGCCCCCCACCGCCCAAACAGAATTCGGTCCCGTGGTGGAAGTCATCGCCTCTATGTCAATTCCTGCGGAAAGATCTTCCATTAAGAGACGCCCATACGCTATCCCCGTTCGTGCTTCGTAGCCAAGTTTTCGCACGTTCTCATCCGTATAAAAATCAGTTCCACCTTGGTGAAGGACTTCAAAGTTGAAAGCAAGCGCCTCGACTGTTGTGGCTTTGTAAACGAATCCGAGATGCTCAAACGTAGTCCCTGCTTGAATTCGACGAATCGAGTAATCAATACTTGATTTTTTTAGCATCCCAAGATTGAATGGATTACTACCAAATCCGGAAAAATCATCAATGATAGCGAGGGAAGCACCGGCTAAAGAAGCACCGCGGGTACTGCTGCTTACGAAAGGAAATTGTGGCCCAACTCTCTTTCCGATCTCTTGAGAAAATCCTGTTGAGAGATAAAGAAACAAAGTACCGGCACTAAGTATTTTTATTGTTTTCACAGGTAAATGCAAACTCTATTGTCCGCTGTCGGTGAGTCTAAAGAGGGTGAACAGGAAAGCCACATCGCGGAAAAATTCGCCGAATTCTCGAATGAAGTTTTGCTGACGTGGAACGAAAACTATATCTCCAGGTCTTACCTTGGGCATTCCCTCGATGTCAGACCGTTCGATATAATATTCCAAGTCGACTTCAGAAGGCGGGATGAGTTTATCCCTATGAATGATTTTGATTCGATTCAGGCGTGCGTCTGAGAGAGTTCCTCCCGCCATGGAAACGAGTTCTAAAAGTGAAATTTCGTTCGCGATGGGATAATTGTCGGGCCGTGTTACTGCCCCCAAAATTGTTACACGTTGGTTCACGGAAGACAAGATTGCGACGGTTATCCGGATTTCACCTTGGACCAATTCCGCCAAACGTTTCTGAAGACTTCCAATGAATTCATCCTTCGTCAACCCGGCGGCCTCTACATCTCCGATAGTCGGCATTGAAACCGCTCCGTTATCCTTTACCGTCTGGGTCGAAGTAAATTCATTATATCCCAAAACAGTGATTAACAGTTGATCGCCTCTACCAATTACGTAGGTGCCGCTTTGGTTCTGAGCCAGCACGCTCTGGCCGGCAAAAGTACAAAAGAATAGCACGACAAGTGCAATCGTTCGATGTAAGAATTTCATACTCATTTGTATTCCTGTTGCCTGGAGAATCAAAATGTTTGCGGTGAGAAGACGCCACAATGTAAGGATTTGTTTCCGAAATCCAAAAGTAAGAACCATTGTTCGCATAAAAGTAACATCTAACTTACTGTGAGGCTTTGGTTCGTGCAGCAAGAAGATTGTAAAGAAGTACAGCATTCCAGTTGATTGCAATTTCATTCGTACTCCAACTGTCATTTTCTGTGAAGCGGCCCTCAACAGGCGTTCGAGCGTCGCGCATATTAGTTATTCTGGCAGACGTTGACTCTCTAAAATCTCCATAGTAGCCCCACGTTCCGACAGTTCCTGTTTGGAAGGACTTGTCATTAATATCGGGACTTTCATTGGGTCCTCCTGCCAGAGCCCCGGGGAAATGAAAGAAGGGCTTAGGATTATTCAATGTCTTCATCCAATGATGAAATCCCTCTGTTCGAAATCGAGTGCATCCAAATCTGTCCGCGCCACTCACGTAGCAAATATTCAGAAAATTTCTGCCGAAGACATAATTCAAATTATTAATTGCTGAGACTTTATCGGTAACGCGGGTCGTATCCATGAGGTATGCTTGCCAGGAAAATTGACCTGAACGATGAAGAGCGTTGCTGTTGCTTCCCCAATAATAGTGTGTCGCTAACCGAAACGGATGATTCTCTCCATCATTTCGCACTCCATCTGCCAGGCGAAAAATATTGGTTCGAATTTCGTCCGTGATTTTTTGATCGCCCCCATTTGCTCTTAAGTACAAGCTATTTGCAAAACCATCGGTCCGTGAGTACGAACTTATCCAATCTGTCTGAACGTAATCGAGTCGAAAGGCATCGTCATATTTTTTCTGACCAGTCGAAAGGAAAAGCGCAGCGTGAGCCCAAGAACGATTGGATTTGAGAAGCGCAAGATCGCCACCTTGAGAGTAGGCATCACATGCACCGCTCCTATCTTCAGTCAACTGCGGATGTGCCATCATCCACGACCAGCCGTTTTGAGCAGCGTCAAGACATGTCTTCGAAAACTTACCGTCGTATTTTTCAAATAGAATTGAGGCGTGGGCCAGCACCGCAACTGCTTTTGCCGTGTTCTGAACACTTGGAGCGTGCACTTTGCAGTATTGACTCACGGTGTTCGGAGTTGTGTAGCCGTAACCTTGATCTTTATTGTTGCATCCTACACATGCAGTGCCCCAAAATCCTCCGGCATGGTTCACGTTATCATTCTGCATGGAAATAACCCATTCCAATCCCCATCGCGCCTCATCGAGAAGATCAGGAACGCCATTTCCACTCTCCGGGATGTTTGTTCCATCTTCTGCCGGACGAAAATCGTCATAAGCCTTGAGAAGCCAATAGAGTGTTTGTGCCATTGTTGGCATGTAGATTGAAAGATCGCCGGCATCGTGCCAGCCTTTGATAATTCCTGCAGGAGCTTTGTCCGCATCAGATGGATGAATCCAATATTTTTCCGCGAAGGGTTCTTCTATAGCAGTGAAAGCTCTTTGATAATAGAACATCCTCTGGACTGCCAACAGTGGAGAATCGAACACATCCGTCCCAATGCGGAATGGCAAGCTCTCCATCTTCTCAATACGAATTTTGAAATGCCCGGGTGTTACGAACGAGGAGAAGTCTCCAAAATAAATTGTCGCAGAAGGAATCGCAATCAGACCGGAATTTACGTTGCCGCTTGATCGACCGCCCCTGTAGACAACCCGTTCATCATCCATGCTCACGATCTCAAAGTTTTCAAAGTTGAGTGGAGAGCTAAATTCCTTTTTTGCCCGAGGTGTATATCCGATTTGAGAAAGTGAAATGTAGTCCATTGCAGCAACGGGAAGAGAACCCTGACCTCCATGAAGACGCACATTTGTAATCTTGAGATCGTCGATATAGCGGACGTGCTGAACACCGGGCCCGCCTATCTGAATTGACTCGATCGGAATGTTACGCAGATCTTGCGGAACGGGAATGTCGATGAAATACCAGTCGGTAGTTTTCTCTCCCGGCTTGTACCAATCTGTGACGAGGTAGTTTGTGCCCCCGTGCATAGTAGCCCAAATGCGAATTGCATTGTTGGGGTTATCAGTTTTAGTCCAGAACTGAATTCGTGATTGTGGGTGAAACCAGAATACTGAATCTGGATTTGTCAGTCCTAACACCAATCCACCGTACGTTCCCCAATCTCCTAGTAACGAATATTTTCCTACGCGGCTAGCCTTATCTGTTTTAGCAATGCTGGTAATTGTGTATAAAGAAAATTTTGTATCCGGCGAAAAGTCTTCATCAAAGAAAACCAGATCAGTGATTATCCCGTTCTTCGGTTCCGTTGCAAGGCCGCTGATGGATTCTATCCAGATTTTTTCTTTCGATCTCATTAAAACGCCTTCAACAGTGGTTCCTACACTCAGCGTTGGAAGTAGGCGGGAATTTTTTAGCCAGAACTCCGAGACTCCGGCTTCTTTGTAATGAGGTATTTCTTCATGTCGCACCGTTAGAAGTTGTTCCGCAGGATTTATTGCAACAATTTCTCCATGGAATGAAAATGTCTCTGTAGTAAGATGTGGCTTGTTGAATTTGTTGAGAATTTTCTGACAGGTGATCGGAATGAAAGTGAGAAGAAAGACGGCGAGAAAAACTAGGCGCATGTTCAATGATCGTTCAAAGAAGAAAAAATAATTTTAGGCATTATTGGCATAAACATGGGTGCATTTGCCATGTGAGAGAGAACATACATTTGGAAGACTTGAAAGGGTATCTTGGTTATCATACCTTGAAACGTAAGATTGACTTCAAAAACGTGTAATGTTATATTCAATCATGAAAAGTAGCGTATTTACGGTGTTTGTTTCAATGTTACCCTGCAAAATAGGATTAAACACGACGAGGCGCAAATGAACAGATATGTGAACCTGCGAGAATTCGCGAATGTTCTGAAGCGGAGGAAATGGTATTTTATCGCCCCGTTTTTGATTGTTACCGCCTTAAGTACGGTCGGTGCTTTTATGTTACCCCAGCGGTATGAATCTTCTACCACCATCATGGTTCAAGAAGACAAGATTTTGAACCCTCTTGTTCAGTTTTCGCTTGCGGTTACGATGGGCCAGGATGGCGGCTTATCGGGCTTCAACGAAATACTATTCAGCCGTACGAGCATTGAAAACATGCTGGAAAATTTAAACGCCGTTCCACCGAACGTCTCCCCTGGAAAGCTCGAAGAAATCATTGATGATGCTAAGAGAAGGATTTCAACCTCGCAACGTGGATCGGATTCGTTTACGATTACAGTGGCTGATCAGGATCCTGTGGTTGCACAGAAAGCAACAACCATGCTCGCTGCCAGTTATATACGTACAACACAGCTCGCCTCCCAACAAAAAAATGAGGAAGCAGTAAAGTTTTTTGAAGGAAAGGTCGAAGAATATAAAAAGATCTACGAAGATCAACAGCGACAACTTGTCGATGTAAAACATTCCGAGCTTTCTTCCATGCCGCGGAATAAGGAGACGTTAGAACAACAAGCATCGAAGTCCGACCTTGAGATCAACGAACTCGATCAGAATATTTCCGGCTTGCAAAGAACGAAGGCATTATTGGAGAGCTATATTGATAATATCGATAACCCGGGAACCGTCAGCCGGATCTCCTCGCTTGACGGGGAGGGTGCGTCACTGTATATCACAGAGCTCAAAAACCTCTCACTGAAGTATAATCAGTTGCTATCGCGATTCACTCCGCGCTATTTTGAAGTGCAGAATGCACGAACGCAGCTTCTCAGCCTTCTGCATAAGGCACTGGAGGCCAACTCAACAGACATAGACCGGGTGAAAAGCAAGAAAGCACAAATGGTCGCTGCGCGAAGTACTGCCCAAGGTGAATTATCAAAGTTTATTTCTATGGATGAGGTTTCCATCCAGCGTCAATCCAGCTACAATATGTATAAAGGAATGTACGAAGACATGCGACAGAAACTGGAGGCGGCAAAAGTTTCGCGTGACCTCGGTTTGAAAGGCGAGCAGAAGTTTGTAATTCTCGATCCGGCGCAAATCCCAACGAAACCAACCAAGCCAAACAAACCAAAAGTAATCGGCGGTGGTACGGCGATCGGTTTTCTCATCGGGGCTATCGCAGTGTTCTTGTCGGAATATCTCGATCCGACAGTTCGCCGTCGGCAGGATATTGAAGTGTTTCAAAAACCAATTATTGCATATCTCCACTAGTTCATTGGATAGCATCACTAAGCCTAAGTATACATGAATCCGGATTTTGAAGACGCACAGCCTGCGGAAGAGTATCACGACGAGAGTGAGCAGCACGATAGCCGGCGTCAACAGATCGTCCGCAAAGGGAAGTTAATTCTCTACAACCGTCCAGCGAACGTTGTTCTTGATGAGAACACCGTCACTATGCAGCGGTACAATAGTTTTGGTTCGAACCTGTTTCCGGGTAAAGAAACTGATCTGCAAATTATTGCCGGCGTAACAAGCCCCCAGCGGGGAGAAGGTAAGACTCTTGTCGCGGCAAATCTGGCAACTTTTTTTGCTCTGGATGTTCGTGATGATACGGTGCTTGTCGACCTTAATTTGCGATCCGCGCGTGTACATGAAATTTTTGGTGTGCCGTCCGGTCCCGGCATTATGGACTCTATCAGCGGAACTGATACGATTGCTCTTTGGCGAAGCTCCATTCGAGGTTTGTGGATTCTCCCCGCTGGCGCAAATCTTAAGGGACCCTTGACGTTCGACCGGGCGATGGAATTACGCGATGTTCTGACAACTCTACGACGTCAATTCCGTTTTGTTGTCGTTGATTTGCCCTCGGCCCTTGATCCGGATTTTCCCGGAATGGTTGGTTCGCACCTTGACGGATATTTTCTTGTTGCCTCTGTAGGGACGACCAAGAAAACACAGATCACCCAGGCAATCAATGTTTTGAATGAGAGCAAGATCATCGGATTCATCATGAACAGAGTTCCATCAAAGATGTGATCACTCACCATGTCTCTTTTAGTCTCATTGTTGATTGGCATATTTGTCGTTGCCTACCAAACCGCCCATAAAAAAATCGGGCAATCCAAATTCCATACCCACACGTTTGTTCTTTCGATTGTCATCACGCTGATTATCTCGATCCAACTTTTTTTCTTTGTGAAGCCGCCGGAAGTCAACTACTGGACGATGGGTTGGATAGGTCAGATAAAATATCTCAACGAGCAATATAGAATGAGGGGCAACCCAAACCAGATACCTCTGCCCGGCGGAAATTAATGGGATCTGATGGGTCTACAACAAGTGGCGACACTTTTTATTCCTCGCAGAATAATCATTCCCGGTTATTCGATTCCCTTTTTGCGATTATTATCGGGTACTCGGTACTTGTATCCGCATTGGTGTACGTATTTGGCGGCGAGCCGGGAATTGGCTTTGTGATTGTTGGTGGAACGGTTGTCGTCGCCCTATCATTTTTACGACCTATCTATAGCCTCTACCTTCTCGTGTTCCTGGGTTTTGTTTGTGAACAGTTTCCTCCCTTTGATGGATGGACTGCTCCCCTCCGGTATCATTTTAATCTGAGCAATGTAAGCATGCGGTTGTCAGGCATTCCCATAACGCCTATGGAAATCCATCTGCTGCTCATTATTTCAGGTTTGCTTGTGAGCGTGGTAATTCATGGTTCTAAAAGAGTCCACATTCTCGCCCTGAAGCCAATGCTCTTGTATGCCGGGATAATCGTTGCCGGTGTAGTGTATGGAATGCTCAAAGGCGGCGAGTTCCTTCCTGCATTGTGGGAAGTTCGCGCAATCTTCTATCTGTTTCTTTTGAATATTGTGGTGCCCTATGTTGTATCGAACGAACGACAGATGAAAATCATTGTCTGGATTTTGGTGGTAGCCCTTTCTATTCGAGCCATAGAAGTTATCTATCTCTATGCGAATAACGACTGGACGCTCGGCGGATTGGATGGGTTTGGCAACCATGAAGATGCCGGCTTTTGGGCAACAATATTGTCGTTTGCTATCGCGCTGGGAATTCTTAAAGTGCGTACCAAACTTCGCACGTATCTGTTTATATTCGCAATTCCTTTTTTTATTGCTGTGATCGCTTCAGGACGTAGAACATTCTACGCGGTTCTTGGGAACTGCATCATTGTGACCTTTTTGCTGCTCGACAAAAATATTCAACGGCGCATATTGCAAGCCGGATGGAAAATAGGCCTGGTCGTTGTGCTCTACTTGGCAATTTTTTGGAACTCGAATTCCGATCTTGCAGGCCCGGCTCAATCTATCAAAATGTCATTCGGTGATGATCAGGAAGAATCCGGCGGACGCTATCTGAGCAACATGTACCGAAAGGTGGAAGATCACAATCTGGCGACCTCCTACAGGTCTCAAACAATAATTGGCTCAGGTTACGGAACGAAACTTACTTTTTATATGCCGCTCCCGCTTTCATGGGATATGGGATTCTACAGCCCGCATAACCAAATACTAGGCGTGTTTGTCAAAACGGGTTTTGTTGGATTTGTATTTTTCATTTTTTTCTACGTCAGCTGCATTTCGGAAATATCCGGCGCGTTTGGGGATGAAAAAGAATTGTTTCGTAAAGCGGTTCTTACGTTTGCCGCTGCCGCTATCATGAACCATTTGGTGTATTCTTTTTTTGATATCATGCTCACCGGCTATCGGAATAATCTTCAGGTGGGTATTTTATTGGGTCTGGCATCCTCTATCATTACATTACAGCAATCGGCCACGCCAACTGCCAAGGACGAGCCCGTCCCCGTTGCTACGCCGATGCGCGTTTTGTTGGGGGCGAGAAAAAAAGAAGATCCATCACGCCCCGTTTATTCTTAATGCAAAGGATTCTTCGTCCGTGAGACCTACTCCCTCATATTTCCTTATTAGATTCTCTGACGCAGGGAGGACTCTCACTTGAGCAAACCCAAGGTAGTTTTCATTCTTCCTGCTCCACCTCTGCCCTTAGATCAAGGTTATCGCCATGTTGCATATAATGATTTAGTCCAGCTCTCAAAATGGCGCGACGTTCACGTAGTAATGTGTAATGGAAATGCAGTCTGGGATTTCGCGCCGGAGGGTGAAGAAGAAACTATCAGAACGCTCAAATCCCTGCCGGGCATTCTGGGGGTTACTTTATTTCGATGGGAACTCCTACCGGGCAAGTCTCTTGTTGTGTGGCAAATGATTCGACGCATCTTTCACGGCAGACGGCCGATGGCAGCGAATGGGTCCGGGGATCTTGCTGATATGATCCATACAGTTGCCCGAGAAATTCATGCGGAAGAGATTCATTTCGCCATGACCTCGATACTGCTTGTTGACACATCGGAACGTCTTTGCCAGTTGGGCCGATACAAGATTTCGTTTACGGCACAAAACATAGAGGCGCATGAAATAAAGCTTGCAGCTGATCAAGCACGGAAGCGTGGGAAAATTTTCCGATGGTTGTGGATCTTATTGTATTTTAGAATCGTCTACAGGAATGAAATCAGTGCATGCATTCGTAGTCGGTTTATTTTGACAATGGCATATCGTGATCATGTCTTCCTCACCCAACAAAAAGCGAATTCGATATATCTTCCACCATACCTCCATTCAGTAAAGCAAGAACGCAAATCGACTTTTGACGCTTCGACTATAACGCTGCTGGGGCATCTGGCGTTTTCTGCAACGGGTGGGGGAGTGGAGAAGTTTGTCAATACCGTTGTGCCGAAATTGAAGCAAGAACTTCCAAAAGCAAAAATACGAATTGTGGGTAAAGACATTAGTGCGGCAGTGCTGGACAAGTGCCGGGAACTTGGAATTGATTATGCCGAATATGTCGAGGATATAAGCCGGGTATGGGATCAGACGTCTATCTTGGTGGCTCCACTCCTTATTGACAAGGGAATTCGTATTAGGATTCTCGAAGCCCTGTATAAGCGGATACCGGTCGTAACGACAGTTCAAGCATCCACAGGATTTATTCACGCCGAGGAATGTCTGTGCATTGCCAGAGACTTCAGCGAATTCTCGGAACAATGTATCCGTCTGCTTTCTGATCCTTCTGAATACGCAGCCCAACAGAAGAAAATTGACACGTACTTTGAGAAGTATCTCTCCCCTGGGGCGATTGAAAAAAAATGGGGCGAGGTATGGGGGACCGCGAGTGTTTCAGGCACGAATAGTGACGAGAGTATGTCGTCAATACATCACCCAATTGATAAGTCTTTTTCATGAATGAATCATCGGGTTCAATAGCCCGAAATACTGCCGCGATGATGGGCTCGCAAGTGATCACGTGGATATCATCGGTGGCCCTGCTAGTCATCTTGCCCAGGTTTCTGGGTGATGAGTCGTTTGGTAGATTTTATTTTGCCGCTGCTCTCGCAGGTTTGGTAAGCATTTTTGTCGAATTGGGAATCGGTAATTACTATGTCATAGAGGTTTCCCGAACGAAAGCAAAAGCGAGCGAGTTGTTTGTTAACGGCGCTTTTCTCCGGATTCTGGTCTGGATCGTTGCGATGATTGCAATTTTTATCTACGTAAGG
The DNA here is from genome assembly GCA_046597825.1 of Bacteroidota bacterium. Taxonomy (GTDB): domain Bacteria; phylum Bacteroidota; class Ignavibacteria; order UBA10030; family UBA6906; genus CAADGV01. Next base: position 15,127 of record JBKJJX010000015.1, read on the forward strand.
TTGGAGAATTTTCCTCTTGAAACCCAGCACGTCGTTCTTATTCTTTGCTTCGCACAGCTTCTGCAAACGGTGACGGAATATTGTTACAGAGTATTTCAGGCGTTTGAACAACTGCAATATCGGTCGCTCGGAATCATTGTTGAAAAGGTCTCCCTTTCGCTGGTTGCAATTACACTTCTCATGTTGGGATACGGAATCGTAGCGGTTGCCCTGATGATGGTGATAAGTATTGCCGCCAGCCTGATTGTAAGTCTTACGCTGTTGCCAAAAGTGTTGAAACCGAAGTGGACGGTGGACGCAAAAGTGTGGCCCGGACTTCTTCGCGGAGGCTTGCCTTTCTTAATTAACTTTGGCCTCTCATTTATCTATTACAGAATCGATGTTATGATGTTGGAGAAAATGACGAGCGATCAAGTTGTCGGCTGGTACGGCGCTCCGTACCGGTTGTTCGATGCGCTGATGTTCTTCCCGTCCATTCTTCAGATTGCGGTTTTCCCCGTTCTATCGCGGTTGTGGGGAACTTCTAAAAATGATCTGTTCCGTACAGCGAGAAGGGTATTTGACATAACTGTGATTGTTGCAGTGCCTGTTGCCGTGGTTTTGATTACATGTGCTGAGCCGATAGTGTCATTGGTTTTCGGGCTGGAAAAGTATGCGCAGTCGGTAATTATACTCCGACTCCTGGGCGTTGCCATCTCCTTCATCTATATAAATTTTCACATCGGAAGCATTATTATCTCAACAAACAGGCAGCGGTTCACTCCTATTATTGCAGCTATAGCGGGGGTGATCAATCTGAGCCTTAATTATTTTTTGATTCCTTATTTCCAGAGTGTGTACGGAAATGGCGGAATCGGTGCAGCCGGCGTTACAATTGTTACGGAAGTATCTGTAACAGCGATGATTCTTCTTATTCTGCCCAAAGATTGTTTTAATTCAGGCAACATTATTGTTGTGATGAAAGCCGTCGCTGCCGGACTTGTGATGGCGTTGGTTTTTGAAGCAGGGCTGCTGCTTATTCCTGTGTGGATTGTTTGTATCATTGTAGGTTTCGCGGCGTACGTGGGATTATTGATCATGGTAGGGACTATTCCTCAGCGTGACTTTTTTCTTCTTATTGAAGCACTTCCTCTTCCCCTGAAAAAATTTACACCCGCATTCGTGCGTGAAAAATCTAGACGGGTACTATGAAGATTTTGATGATATTTCAATTTGCACCTTACCCTGCCGATCTTGGGCCGGCGAAAAGGAATTTTCCGTTCTTTCGCGAAAACATCAAGCGTCATGAAGTAACAGTTCTTTCCTTTGGCACCAAGGAGCAGGAACAAAAAATGCGCGAAGTCTACGGCGACCAATGCAAAATTGTGTACGTCGATACCAACCGTACCCGTTTCTTCACTTTGCTCCTTCGCATCTGGCTGCTGGTCACCGGCAGAAGTTCGTTCAGAAGATTTTATAGCTGGAAAATGCAGCGCACGATTGCGCAGCTTGTTGCAGAAGAAAAGTTCGATCTCATTCACTGCTGCACCACGATGCTGGCGTATCACCGTCTTCCCGAACACATCCCTCTCGTGGGTGATACTCATAATGTGGAACATGATGCTGTGTACCGCGCCTATCAACAAACAACGAATGTTATTTTGAAGGCCTATTATTATTGGGAGTATTTGCGCGTGAAGAAGGAGGAAATAAAGGCATGCGAACCTTTCGATGTCATGATCTCGACGACCTCCGCCGATTATCAGAAGTTCAAGTCCGTTCTGCCGCATAAGCGTATCCAGATTATTTCCAACGGTGTGGACAGTGCATTCTTCCAAAAGCAGGATGTTCGTGAGGAGCCCAATACCATTGTGTTTGCAGGGCTGATGAGCTATTATCCCAACAACCACGGGATTCTGTATTTTCTGGATGAAATTTTCCCTTTGATTCTTGCCAAGGTGCCGGATACGAAATTGTACGTTGTAGGGGCGGAACCGCCCAAAAAGATTCAACGCCGCGCATCCGATAATATTATAGTGACCGGCTTTGTCGATGACGTGAAACCGTACTTTACCCGGGGACAGGTATTTATCATCCCGCTCAAAATCGGCGGTGGAATCCGTGGCAAAGCGCTTGAGGCAATGGCCATGCGCCGTCCAATAGTGTCGACCACATTGGGATGTGAAGGGATAAACCTGCGGCATGAAGACTCGGCGCTCTTTGCCGATACGCCGGAAGATTTTGCTGACGCTGTCGTTCGTCTGTTCAAAGATCAGGCGTTGCGAACCCGGTTAACAGAGAAAGCATTTCAGAATGTGGTTGAAGGATACAGCTGGGAAGTGAACGGGCTGGCTCTTGACCGCATCTACCAATCATTAGTGCCGACGAACGGGTCGAGTCATCTCGCTCATCCTAAAGGCTCCGCAGCAAAAAGTGTAAAGGAGAATTGAAAGATATTATGCTGATTCATACAGATTGTCGATACTACGAGGGAGCTAAGCCGTGCGAGTTTCACAAGCGCGACGGCCGCTTATGTGAAGGGTGCAAAGACCACGATCCAATCACATTTCGAATTTTAATTGTCAAGCTTGCAGCGGTGGGCGATGTATTGAGGACGACGTCCATTCTGCCCGCGCTCAAAAAGAAATATGCCGGCTCGCAAATAACATGGATTACCAAAGCAAGCGCAGCCCCGTTGCTGAAGAGCAATCCGCATATTGACCGCGTCTTCGTGACTGAAGGCAACTATAT
>JBKJJX010000053.1:0-12425 GCA_046597825.1 Bacteroidota bacterium
CTGCAAGTTGATTGAGAAGTGGAAAAGACGACTGGCCACGAAGCGTGCGCCCGAGTTCCATCCGCCATTTGCGAAGAAGAATCACTTTCTTTGTTTCATCACTCCCCTCATCGACGATGTCGTCGGTGTAGCGGCAAAACGCGTATACGGCATGAATGGCTTCACGCTTATGCTTCGGCAGCAGCGAGAACGAATAATAGAAACTCGTGTTACTGTTTTTTGTTATGTCTTCCGCAATATCGCTCATACATTCCGCCGGGACAACTGCTATGTTTTCGTACTCAGCGCTGAGTTCAGCAAAATCAAAACTTTATCTATCGTTGTAATCTTGGGGCGGGATTTGAGAACATTGTACTGCTGCTGCTCAATCTTCTCTAAAACTTTCATCCCGCCGTTCCATGTAAGCCGTAATTCAAACCGAAGCTCCGGAACAACTTCACTCAATAATTGCTTGCCGCTTTCGAATAGTTCCTTCGTCCGTTCAACCTGAAATCTCATCAGTTGCCCGAACGCGTTGCTGTAACGAAGAGCAACCAAATCACCTTCAGTATAGCCAAATCGTCTCATATCTTCAAGCGGGATATAAATGCGGTTTTTCAGAATATCTATACCTATATCCTGCCAGAAATTTGTCAGCTGCAAAGCTGTACAAATCTTATCCGAAAGAAGAAAACGGCGGTCACTAGTGTCATCAAACACGGACAGCACAAGCCTGCCAACAGGATTTGCCGAATGGTCGCAGTAGTCAAGTAATTCATCGTATGTGGAATACCGCTGCTTCGTGACATCCTGCCTGAATGCAATGAGCAAGTCTGCGAACAACTGCTTGGGAATATTCTTGCCTGCTGCCACCTCATGAAGGGCAATAAAAATCGGGTGCCCGGCTTTGCCCTCGTAGCAGTCATCCAAATGACGCTGCCACGTATCAAGTTCACTGAGGCGTTGCTCAACTGTCTTGTTTCCCTCGTCTGCAAAATCATCTGCAGTCCGTGCGAAGGCATAAATGGCGGCTATAGACGGACGAAGGTGAGCGGGAAGGAAGAATGTCGCCACCGGAAAATTTTCATAATGCCGGCGTGCAATCGTTTCGCAATATTGAAAAGCGTTACGGACTGCGGGTGAAATATTCCGTGCTGACATTTAATTGTAGCGAAAACTATCGTCGACCTGTTCCTTTGTCGGGATGACGGGAGAACCCTGATGGTGAATTATCTTCCATTTGTCATCAATTAATTGAAAAATGTTCGTTGCCACAACGGCGCCGGTTCGAATGGACGAGTGCTCGGTATAGGTTATCTCTTCGACCAGCGTAACGATGCCAAACTTGCCGTAGATTTCCGCTTTGATATTGCGAAGAGAGATTTTCATTGCGGCGCTTGAGGAGCAGATATTGATCCAGCTTTCCTGAATCGCCTCCCACCCTTCAAGCAAATGCCAGCCCGGATGAATACACTTTACAGAATTTGAGTGATCCCAGACTGAGGAAAGCGTTTCCATGTCCGCATTTTCGAATGCCTCATAGAACCGCGCATTCTGCAGCAATATCTTATCTATCGGAGTCAGGATACACCTTTGGGGAAATGTTAGACTAAAAAAATATATCTATTCGAAAATCGAATAGCAAAACACAGGGCGCATGAAATCCGCTGCTAGACACGAAAACAGCTCAATGTGTTCTGGTTGCTCTTTAACGCCAATAGCCGTATATTTTTTCTACTTCTCTGCAAATATAGAGAGCAAATGGCGGGATAGCTCAGCCGGTTAGAGCGTCGGAATCATAATCCGTAGGTCGTGGGTTCGAATCCCTCTCCCGCTACATATTGTCTAATCGGAAATTACCCACATGCTTTCATCACGAGCTTTCCTCACCCGATTTCACGAATTCTGTCTGCACGAACGGCTTGTTGAAGAGCGTGACAGAATTATCGTTGCTGTTAGTGGCGGAATTGATTCGACTGTGCTCTTGGATTTGCTGGCGAAGGACAAAGGATCGTTCGGCGCAACAGTTGTCGTTGCGCATTTTAATTTTCAGATGCGTGGCGATGAATCAGATGAGGACGAGGAATTTGTTGCACAACGGGCGCGGCATTATGGATTTGAATTTTATGTAGAACGTGCAGATACGAACGAATACGCCCGGCAGCACAAACTCGGTATTCAGGAGGCTGCCCGGAATCTGCGGTACGAGTTCTTTGATAAATTACTCTTGTCGAGCGGATTTGACAAGATTGCAACCGCCCATAACGCCGATGATAACGCTGAGACAATTATGTTGAATATGTTTCGCGGCGCCGGCGTGGCCGGGCTCTCAGGCATTCCCGTGTACAGGCCGGACAGAAGAATTATCAGGCCATTGTTATTTGCCGAACGGAAGGAAATCAAGGAATACGCCGGCCTGGAACATTTAACTTTTCGGGTTGATTCCTCGAATTTGACTGACCACTACACGCGTAATTTCATTCGGAACAAAATCCTTCCTCTTGTCAAAGAGAAGATCAACCCGGATGTTGTTTCGACGGTGAACCGGTCGGCGGAGTTGTTCAGGGAACTCGAAGGATTTTTGCGCTATACCGCCCGGCAAAATTATGAACAAGCCGTAACGCGTGACAGTAACGTCGAGTTGCTGCTTTCAGTGGCGCGATTGCGCAGCAACCCGAAACTGATTCAGCAATATATTCTGATGCTCGCGGCCCAACGCTTCGCCAATCGCACACTCGACTATTGCGACATCGGACGAATTCTGGGATTGACAGAGGGATTGACCGGATCGCAGGTGACCATTGGCAAGGAATATGTCGCCTTTCGCGACCGTGATAATTTGGTGTTCAGGAAAACAGAGGAAGTGCCGCAATTCCGTTTTACGGTTGTGCCTGACAAGCGCTACCAGTTTGAAAGGTTTTCGTTCGTTTCCGAGATTGTCGAACCGGCAGGAATCACGCTGAACGGAAAGGAAGCAGAATTTATCGATGCGGATAAAGTTGCGGGACAAGAATTGATTTTGCGCTCGTGGAAAGAAGGCGATGCATTTATTCCGCTCGGCATGAAGTCAATGAAGAAGATCAGCGATTTTTATGTCGATGAAAAAATCCCGATCTATGAAAAACCCTACGTGCCGATTCTGGAAACAAAATCCGGGGACGTGGTGTGGGTCTGCGGCTACCGCATCGACGACCGGTTCAAGGTAACTACCGACACACGGCGTGTCATGAGACTTGAATTCACAACCAAACAATAAGCGGACGAATGGCAACGAAAACACTAGCCGTGAACGGCGATAAATTTGTAGTGATGATCAGCGAGCGCCGGATCAAGGCACGCATTAAGACGCTTGCCAAAAAGCTCAGCAAAGATTACAAAGGAACGATTCCGGTTTTTATCGGCGTGCTCAACGGCTCATTCATTTTCTTTGCAGATCTCGTTCGCGAAGTGTCAATTGATTGTGAAATTGACTTTCTGAAACTCTCCAGCTATGGCGATGCAAAGATAAGTTCGGGCAACGTGAAACTTCTGAAAGACCTTAATTGTCAAGTTGAGGGTAGAGATATCATTATTGTTGAGGATGTAATTGACTCAGGGCTTTCGATGGAGTACATCAGGGACCTGATAACACAACAGAACCCAAAGTCCTTCAGGGTTGTTACGTTACTGTACAAGAAGGACGCTGTGAAAACAACCATGAAGATCGATTATATCGGATTTTCGATTCCCAAAGATTTCGTGATCGGCTACGGATTGGATTACGCTCAACGCAGGCGGCATCTGAAATCCATTTACCGGTTGAAACAAAACTGATTGTAAGAAGAAAAAGAGGATTCAATGGACGAACAAAAGAAAACAGAAAACGGCAATCGCCGTACAGGCCAGGGTGAAAAACGGAGAAGCTTTCCGCGTCCCGGCAAGAAGCGCACGGGGCAACAATTTCGTCCTGATGACGATTTCAATTGGAACAAAGTGTTGAAGGTTGTGTTGAGCTGGTCCGCAATCATCCTGCTTGTGTTTCTGGTAATGACGCTGTTCAAGGGTTCGGAGCCGACTGAAGTTGAAGTCACATACACTGAATATCACGCCTACCTAGAAAAGGGCGAGATCGCCAGCGCCAAGATCAAAAAATCCGAGCTTACCAATTACGATTTTCACGGCGAGCTGAATGAAACCCAGAGCGTCGTCCGTAATGGAAAGAATGTAAACTTCAAGAACTTCTGGCTTACACTCCCTATTCTTGACAGCGGTGTGATCAAGGAATGGAATGATAAAGGCCTGAAGTTTACTGTGGTTCGGGAAGACAACACATGGATCAACGGACTCATTGGTTTGTTGCCGTGGGTTCTTCTCATCGTGGTCTGGTTTATTATCATGCGACGCATGCAGGGAGCCGGACCAAAAGGAATTTTCTCCTTCGGAAAAAGCCGTGCAAAAATGTTGAATGAAGGTTCGCCCAAAGTAACCTTCCTCGATGTCGCCGGTGCCGATGAGGCGAAGCAGGAACTGCAGGAGATTATTGAGTTCCTCAAGGAACCGACGAAATTCCAGAAGCTTGGCGGAAAGATTCCACGCGGCGTTCTCTTGCTCGGGCCTCCGGGAACCGGCAAGACGTTGCTTGCCCGGGCCGTTGCAGGCGAAGCGGGCGTTCCCTTCTTCTCCATTTCCGGTGCCGACTTTGTGGAAATGTTCGTTGGCGTTGGCGCAAGCCGCGTCCGCGATTTATTTGAACAAGGGAAAAAGAGCGCACCGTGTATCATCTTCATCGATGAAATAGATGCGGTTGGTCGCCATCGCGGCGCGGGACTTGGCGGCGGACATGACGAGCGCGAGCAAACGCTCAACCAATTACTTGTCGAAATGGACGGCTTCGAACAAAACAGTGGCGTGATCATCATTGCGGCAACCAATCGTCCCGATGTTCTTGATCCTGCGTTGATGCGACCGGGACGTTTCGACCGTCAGGTTGTGGTCGACAGGCCGGACGTCAAAGGACGCGAAGGAATTTTCCGTGTTCACACGAAAAACATTCCCCTTGCCGAGGACGTAAAGCTTGATATCCTTGCCAAAGGCACACCCGGACTGGCGGGCGCAGACCTTGCCAACCTTGTGAACGAAGCAGCACTTCTTGCGGCGCGCCAGAATGACAAGGCAGTCAACATGCATCATTTCGAAGAGGCAAAAGACAAGGTCATGATGGGGATGGAACGCAAGAGCATGATCATCTCTGAAGAAGAAAAGAAAGTCACCTCGTACCATGAAATTGGACACGTGCTTGTCGCCCGCATGATTCCCGAAGCTGACCCTGTTCACAAAGTCACGATCATTCCACGCGGACGAGCGCTGGGCCTGACGACCTATCTTCCCATCGACGAAAAACACACGTACTCGAAAAAGTATCTTGAGGCAATGATTTGTTACGCTCTCGGCGGACGTGCAGCGGAACGAATTATTTTCGGCGAGCTGACGACCGGCGCTGGCAATGACATCGAACGCTCAACCGATATTGCGCGGAAGATGGTGTGCGAGTGGGGAATGAGTGAAAAACTCGGCCCGTTGACATACGGACAAAAAGACGAGGAGATATTCCTCGGCCGGCAAATTACACGTCAGAAGAACTACAGCGAAGATACTGCAGTCTCCATCGACAAGGAAGTGAAAGGAATTGTTGACCGCGGCATGACCCGTGCGGAACAAATACTGCGCGACAATATTGGAGTGCTTCACAAACTGTCGTTGGCTTTACTGGAACGGGAGATCCTTGACGCAATCGAAATCGATACAATCATCAGAGGCGAGGAACTTCCGCCGATTGAGAAGCGCGGCAACGGGCACGCTCCCGTGACTGTCGAGTCTACCGACGTCAAGAAATGAATGAACTTCCGAATGTCGAGCAGAGTTATGGAGTCGAATTAGTCCGAAAGACGATTCACCTCTGCTCGCTTTCGATCCCCATCGTCTACTACTTTATTTCGAAGGCCACAGCTCTTACCATTCTCATCCCACTGTTGCTTGTCTTTGGCCTTCCTGATCTGCTGCGGCTCTATCACGCACCAACACGCAAAATGTACGACAAGTTATTTGGTTGGCTATTACGCAAGCATGAACGGGATGAACACGCGGCAAAGCTAACCGGGGCAACGTACGTTCTTCTTTCGGCATGTCTCTTTATCTGGTTTTTCCCAAAACTGATTTTCATTACTGCATTTTCTGTGCTCATCGTTTCTGATACGCTCGCGGCACTTGTCGGAAGGCGGTTCGGTAAGCATCCATTCTTCAAGAAAAGCATGGAAGGAACGGCTGCATTTTTCCTGAGCGCTCTTATTGTTGTTGCCGTTGCCCCGAAAGCAGAAGGAACCGGCGCCGAATATCTCATTGGCGCTATAGCCGCCCTCATCGGTGCAATAGTCGAAGCTGCATTTACCTTCCTCGATGATAACATCCTTATCCCCTTCAGCGTGGGAGTGACCATGTGGATGTTGTATCTTGTATTTCTACCAGCGGTAAACTTGTATGTTCTTGAGGCGATGCACTGATGGAGAATGTCCGGCGTATTTATCTTTCAGGGGGAATGGAATATGCAGACAATGAAGGCCGCGATTGGCGCAAGAGTCTCGAGCAATGGCTCGCCAAACAAGTCGGCTGCACGGTGTTTAATCCCAACAGCGAGAGCGAACGATTCTTCGCCAAACACTATCCCGACGTGGCTATTCGCTCACTAAAGGAAACGAACGTCGTGCAGTATGCCGCAATTGTCTCGCGGCTTGTAGAGATCGATTGCAAGGAGATCGCCGAAAAATCCGATCTCGTGATTTGCTACTGGGATGAGTCCGCTCAACGTGGGGCGGGGACAAAGGGCGAGCTGACAATTGCGAAACATTTCGGGAAACCGGTCTATATGGTTACATCTGTCCCCCATAAAGATATTCCGGGCTGGGTTCTCGGATGTACGACGTTCATCTTTGAAACGTTTGATGAGCTAAAGAAATTCTTAACCATGTAATGTCTTGCTTCTCGCACCATTTATTATTATCAAGGTGTGGGGAATTGGGTGTTGCCTGCATCGTCTTCCCAACTGAAAACGTCACCCTTCTAATTCAATCTTCTTAAACTCATTATGATGGAGCAACAACCATGCGAATGAATTACTGTTTTTTTGCAATGGGATTCTTTGCAATTGCACTTTGGGTAACTCCCGGGATTATGCAGGGACAGGATAATCCAAATTTGGACACGCCCCCAATTCGGGCAGCATTTGGCCCAACGCCGGGTCCGCTTGGAATTCAGGTTATCACAACGCCCGACGGGTTTGATAATTTTGATTTGGGATCGACGAATGCCGAGCCTCATATCTCCATGAACCCTCTTAATCCGTTGGGATCATTTAACGCATTCAACACCAACAGCGCATTCCGTTCAACGGACGGAACCAGCTGGATAGCTTCTTCCCCCAACTTTGGAGTGACAGTAAACGGCGATCCGTTGACTGCCTATGACAGTCTTGGAAATCTTTACTACGAGTCGATGTTCGGTGGAGTCACGGGCTGCAAAGTAATCCGTTCAACCGACAACGGTGCGACGTGGACCGCGCCGGTAACATCCATTGCGGGCAATGATAAAAATTGGTTGGCATGCGATCAAACGATGGGTCCGTATGCAAATTATGTCTATACCTCCATGACCAATAGCGGCGCCGGCAACTTTGCACGCAGCACAGATTTCGGGGCAACATGGACAAGCACATTCGCACCATCCACGCAGGCTCTTCCGGGTATGATGATTGCCGTAGGGCCGAATGTTGCGGGTGCGAATAACATCTCCGGCGGTTGCGTGTACGTCGTTACACATTCCGGTAGCAATGCAGCCGGCATTTATACTTTTTACGTGTCGACAGATGGCGGTCTGACCTTTACGCAAAAATCATCCAACCAATTTCCCAATTTGATCGGCGTTGAAGTCAGCGGACGATCCACTGTTCAGGCGATGCGTTGCCGTCCCTACCCGATGATTGCGTCGGATAATAGCTTTGGCCCCTTTCGCGGAAGATTGTATCTCGTCTACGCATCCAACAATCCGGTTGGTGGCGGCAATAAATCTGATGTCTTCCTGCGTTACTCCACCGATCAAGGAGCAACCTGGTCTGCGGCTGCAGTTGTGAATGACGATCCGAACAGTCAAAATAATTTTCAATTCCACCCTGCAATCTGGTGCGATAAAGAAACCGGCAGATTGTATATCAAATTCTATGATACCCGCCTTGTGCCAACGAGCGACAGTATGGATGTGTACGCAACATACACAGATAATGGTGGCGCGAGTTTTGCACCGAACCAACGGCTGACGAACAGAACATCCAAAATCAACTTCAACAATGCGGCGGCACCTGCATATAAGGGTGACTACGACGCCATAACCTCCAACAAATATGCATCACTCGCGTGCTGGACGGATTTCCGAAACAATAGTTATCTCGGGATGACTGCATACTTTCCGGATTACGCTATGCTCGCCGCTGCTGCCCGCGACACGCTGAAGTTCACCGACAGCACGACGGCAACGATTAAAGTCCCGGCCGTTAAGTTGTACACCCGCAGCGTAAAATTCTCAGCCACTGTCTCGCCTTCAGCGCCGTTTGTGTTTACCTGGCAGGGCCGGGATTCTTTGACCTCGTATCCGGATTCAGTTGTTCTGAAAATTAAAACGAATAATGTGCCGGAAGGAAATTATACGGTAACCATCACCGGGCAAGGGCCAAATGGAACTCCGGTTCACCGGAGAACAATTCCGATTCGCGTCCAGTACATTCCCAATGCGGTACGCGTTACACAGCCGAATGGCGGCGAGATTTGGGTTCAGGGACAATCAAAGCAAATCAAGTGGACGAAGAGCGGCGATGTGAGCAATGTTCGTGTCGAGTATTCGACAAACAACGGCAGTACGTGGACGACAATCAACGCAAGTGTTCCCGCTTCAACCGGCTTGCTCAATTGGACAGTCACTACGACGCCGACAACTCAGGGAAGAGTTCGCATTGCATGGGTCGACAGTCTGGCAACGATTCTTGATCAAAGCGATGCAGCGTTCACGATCTCCTCGCCCACTGCGCTTATCAGCACGGCACCCGATTCTCTCAAAGCAGTTGTCGCTTTTGGAAATAATGCGGGCTTTGACACATTACGCATTTCAAATTCCGGCACGCTCGCGTTGAATTGGTCAACCACAGGAATATCGTGGGCAAATGCACTGCCGGCAAGTGGATCTGTTCCGGCGGACTCGACGCGGCCAGCCCCTGTCCGCTTTAGCACGAACGGTTTGGTCGGCGGAACATATACCGGCAACCTTACCGTCGCGAGTAACGATGCGTTCCGTCCTTCCGTCACTGTTCCCATGCGTCTGACGGTTGTTGGCATTGCACAGATTGTCGTAACTCCGCGTGATACTCTGCAGTTCGGTGCCGTCCGGCTCGGAAGAACCGATACGCTCAGCGTTCGGCTACGCAACAGCGGCAGTGACACACTCCGGGGAACAACGAATGTGAATCCGCCGGGAAGATTTGCAACGATCACGCCAAATATTAAACTGTCGCCCAATGATTCTACGGTGGTGCGTGTTATCTTTACGCCGCTGGACTCGACATCAAGTTACAGTTCAACATTGCGCATTCTCAGCAATGACCCCGATCCGAATGACGATACAGTGTTCGTCGCTTTGCGCGGACGCGGCACAGGATTGACATCCGTACAGCTTTCCTCACTGAATATCATACCTGATCGGTTCTCTCTTGACCAGAACTACCCGAACCCGTTCAATCCTTCAACCACAATCCGCTTTGGAATTCCCGCGGGAATTGCGAACGGCGAAGAGGCGACGTTGAAAATATTTGATATGCTGGGAAGAGAAGTTGCTACACTTCTGAGCGAAAAATTGACGGCGGGAGTCTACACCGTGAAGTTTGAGACTGGCGGATTGTCAAGCGGGATTTATTTCTACCGTCTGACGGCAGGGAAATTTGTTGAAACGAAGAAAATGTCTCTTCTCAAATAAGAAGCGGACAATACGCTGTTAATGAACAAAAAGCCTTCTGAGAATTCAGAAGGCTTTTTGCTGTTGAGTATCCTGCGGCAGCTCATGTCGGGGAATCTTCTTCTTCAAATACCACGATTGCGTTTTTTTCCAAAAGCCAAATTGATTGGTCCAGGGGAATACTTGTATCCTACGAATTTCAAATCGGTCCTCATCAATCGCGAGCGGACCGCTGTTCGTCGCAACGCCGAATGTGTATCCTGACTCTGCAACGACGGACTTGACCTGCGCTGTAAGTTTTCCATAAGGATAAGCAAAACTGTTAACGCTCCGGCCCAACATCTGTTGTAATGTTTCCTTTGAGAGTGTGCACTCATGTTGGAGCTGCTGCATCGATAGGCTTGGCATGTCCGCATGGGTCACGGTATGTGAACCGATTTCAATTCCGTAATCGCTCATCTCCGACATTTGCGAGCGATTCAGCAAAGGAGCTTGTGGCTCATCAGGATCCCAGAAGTTGGTTCTCCGGTCTCCGGCGGTAACAACAAAGACAACGGCGTTAAAACCAAAACGCTGCAGCAACGGAAATGCAATTGTGTAATTGTCTTCATACCCGTCATCAAATGTCAGAATGATCGGTCTGGGAGGAAGCGCGTGATGTTCGGAGAGGAGATGATCATATTGCTGCAACGTAATTGTGGAGTATCCGCGATTGTGGAGAGAGCGAAGTTGTCTTTCAAACGTCTCGGAAGTTACCCAGACGCCATGCCGTGACTCGACGAGAGGAGCCTGAACAATACGGTGGTACATCAGGATGGGAATGGGCTTACGACGCACGGTTTCTCGCGGATTTGCAGGCGATTGCCTTCTCATACACAGCGCGGATTTGGGGTTCGATTTTGTCGATGTCACATTTTTCTTTGATAAACGTCTGCAACAATTTCAGCTCACTTTGGTCGGGAGGTTGCTCAAGCAATGAAACAATTTGGGATATCGCACTTCCGATATCAGCATGCTGATAAATTCCCGTGTCCCCGAAATTTGTCTTGAACGCTTCTTCCACATTGCACGCACGCACGGGGCCGATGAACTGGGATTCGCCAAACGCAACCAGCGGCTTTTCCAATGCCAGCGCCTCGATTGCTACGCGCCCGGATCCCACGACAATATCGGCGGTACGCATCAAAGGAAAGATATTTTGCTGAAATTCTTTCAGCTCAACGGATCCTTTCCCGAGATGTTCCTCCATCCGCTGCACAAGCGAAATAAATTCCTCCGGTATAATTGTCCCCGCAATAATCCAGAGCGTACACGGATGCTGCCTTCTGACCTCGGGCATGATCTCGACCAGAAGCTGACGTGCAACATCACCTTTCGGCCCTGTCAGCCTTCCGACAAAGAGTATACGTTTTGATTCATTCGGTTTTTTTTCGGTCGCAGAGAGTTCAGTATCGTTCTGCCACACCGACGACCGGAGTCCGTTTGGAACAACAGTCACGCGATGCGACGGGAATCCCATCTTGTTGACAAGTTGTTCCTTGATTGATTCACTGATCGCGATCACGTGATTGCTGTACACATTAAATAGTCTGATGCTGAGATGAAGATGCTGTCGTCCATGGACTGTGGAAACCAACACCGCAGGCGATCCTTTGCATGCAAAGAATGAAACCCAACTTGCAGCGCGGGAATGAGCGTGTACCACATCAATCCGGTGCCTGGTGATGAGAGACGAGAGCGAACGTACATTCCGCCATCGATTTGGGTAGGACCGCCTGCCAATAGGGAGGGACGTGTAGCTTGCAGCGACGGGAACTGCAAGTGTGTCGGAAACCAGAAAAACACTATCTCCGAGAGCTACTTGTCTGTCAGCAAGCGTCGCGGCATATACTTCTGCTCCGGTAACTTCGCTTTGAGAAAGCACATGGAGAATGTTCACTGGTCAGCTTCAAATGTTGATTATTTTCCGGGCGGAGGCAAAACGTATGTACCGTATTTCGTTGCGTGGGCGAGTCGTGAATAATAGTCGTAGAGAATTCGCGATACGTGCCTCATCGACGACATCGCTTCATCCCCGAGACCGAAACTTTCCATCATGACAAGAACATAGGGAAGGTCAGGCAAATAGACAATCGCCCATTCGGTATTGACACCGGCGAGATCGCCGGATTTGTATGCAACAGGAATGCCTTCCGGAATCCCGCCGGTCACAACCCCAAGTTCCGGCTTTCCCTTCTTCAGTAATGCAAGAATTCCCTCACATACTGTACGATCGATGAATTCGCCCCGATACAGTATCTCCATGATACGCGCTGCTTCGGCTGGGGTCGAGAGATTTTCATCTCCCCGCGCGGACGCACCCTGGTCGAGCATTTTGCGTTGCAGTTTCGTCTTCTTCAGTCCCAGCGAAGTCAGCGTTGCGT
>JBKJJX010000101.1:0-7823 GCA_046597825.1 Bacteroidota bacterium
GGATCTGATTCTTCCGGATACATCGCTTACTATCAATGAAGAAGGGCTTGCGCCGCTTGGCAAGCCGCGGCAGACCTGGGCGTGGAGTCAGGTTCGCTCGGTGGCAAAAAAATACGGTTTCGATTTTGACACTCCCATCAGCAAGATTCCGAAGAAGGCAAAAGATGTTTTGCTGTACGGAGCGGGCGACGACAAGTTTGAAATTGAATACAAATATAAAAGCGGTCGTACAGTCATATACAAACACCGCTTCGGCGGTTTGCTCGATGTGTTGAAGCGCTACTACGATGACGCCACGACAAGCAACATTCGTGAATGGGTTGAGGCGTATATGACGACCAAGCCGTGCTCAGTGTGCAAAGGTGGCCGGCTCAGGAAGGAAAGTCTGGCTGTAAAATTGGAGGATGCTGCAACAAAAGAGAAGTTCAACATCCATGACGTTGTTTCTCTCTCGATTGAAGAGGTCGCTGTTTTCTTCAAGAAGCTCAAGTTGACTGAACGCCGGCTGCTCATCGCTTCTCAAATTCTAAAAGAAATCCGGCAGCGATTGGATTTTCTTTTGAACGTCGGGCTGGATTATCTGACGTTGGATCGATCGGCAAGATCGCTTTCGGGCGGAGAGGGACAACGCATCCGGCTGGCGACGCAGATCGGGTCGCAGTTGGTGGGCGTGTTGTACATTCTCGACGAGCCGAGCATCGGGCTTCATCAGCGCGACAACATCAAACTTATTGATTCGCTGAAGGCGTTGCGGGATTTGGGAAACACTGTAATTGTGGTTGAACACGATAAGGAGATGATTGAGAGTGCGGATTACGTTCTTGACCTCGGCCCGGGTGCGGGCGAACATGGTGGCTATGTTGTCACAGCAGGCCAACCCTCGAAGCTGGAATTAAGAAACGATACGATCCGCTATGATGGCGATGTCTTCGATTCTGTTTCGTATACCGCTCAATATCTGTTCGGCAAGAGAAGGATTGAAATTCCGGCAGAGCGGCGAAAAGGGAACAAGAAGTTCCTCACGCTTGAAGGCGCCCGTGGAAATAATCTCAAGGATGTTACACTCAGGATTCCGCTCGGCAGGTTTATCACCATCACAGGCGTAAGCGGTTCGGGAAAGTCCTCACTCATTACCGAGACTCTCTACCCGATTCTTTCCCGCAAGTTTTATCAGGCGAAGGCTGTTCCTCTCCCATACAAAAAAATCGATGGATTGAAAAATATCGATAAAGTTATCGACATCGATCAGTCCCCGATCGGTAGAACACCCCGATCCAATCCTGCCACATACACGGGCGTGTTTGGAATGATCCGGGATTTGTTTGCGCAGATGCCCGAGGCAAAGATTCGCGGGTATAAAGTAGGTCGATTCAGTTTCAATGTGCAGGGCGGACGTTGCGAGAATTGTGAAGGAGACGGACTGAAGAAAATAGAAATGAATTTCTTGCCGGATGTGTATGTGCTCTGCGATGTTTGTCACGGCAAGCGATACAATCGTGAAACGCTTCAGGTGACTTACAAAGGGAAATCCATTTCCGATGTACTCGATATGACGGTTGCTGAGGCTGTTGAGTTCTTCAGTGAGATTCCCGGCTTACAGCGAAAGCTTTCCACGTTGAACGACGTGGGGCTCGGCTATATCCATCTCGGACAACAGGCGACGACATTGAGCGGCGGCGAAGCACAACGGGTGAAACTATCCACTGAGCTTTCGAAAATCGGAACCGGCAATACGTTGTACATTCTTGACGAACCAACAACGGGACTTCATTTCGAAGACATCCGCATGTTGCTGAACGTGCTAAACCGGTTGGTCGAAAAGGGAAACACTGTCATCGTCATCGAGCATAACCTTGATGTTATCAAGACTGCAGATTGGGTGGTTGACCTCGGTCCAACCGGTGGGAAGGGTGGCGGGCGCATCGTTGCGGAAGGAACGCCGGAATCCGTTGCCGTAGCGGAACACTCAGTGACGGGTGAATTTCTCCGAAAAGAACTCGCGATGCGATTTGATTAGAAAGCAGGCTTGATGTTCCATCCGAAACTGAATAGATTTGTCAAAGAGCTATGTATCAAAAACAAAATGAGGTTTGAATGAATCGTTGGGGGTTGTTGGCCGGAGTGTTATCAGTTTCTGTTTCTTTGACCCTTTCGCAGGTAACGCTGCTCGGGCATATTGATCAGAAACATGGGACGAGCAGTGATGGAATCTCGTACGCAGGTTGTTGGGGCTATGCTGCACCAAACGGACGTGAGTATGCAATTCTCGGTACGTACACCGGATGTGCATTTATCGACATTACGAACGCAGCTTCTCCGGTGGAAGTGGGACATATCCTCGGCGCGAGTTCGTTGTGGAAAGAGGTTAAAGCCTACGATCATTATGCCTATGTTGTTGCCGATGTGAATGGAAGTCAGGGCTTGCAGATTATCAATCTCGCCAACCTTCCGGCAAGCGTTGCATTGGACACGACGATTCTTTCTCTTGGTGGGTTCAGCGTTTTGCAAAGCCACACGATTTCAATCCACGATGGCTACTTGTATCTCAATGGAACAGGAAGCGGAATGATTATCGCCAGCCTCGCAAATCCCCGGCGCCCGCAGTATCTCGGCAGATGGACGACGCGATATGTGCACGATTCATATACGCGGGGCGACACAATTTTTGCCGCTGCCATCAATCAGGGCCGGCTTGATATCATCAACGGAGCAAACAAAGCTGCGCCGACGCTTATTGCCAGCATTGCATACACAGGCGGCGGAACGCACAATGTATGGACGACGAAAGACAGACGGTATGCTATTACTACGGATGAAATCGGATCCACGGCGAAGAATTTGAAAATCTGGAATCTTCAAAATCTCCCGACGGTGTCGACCACTCCGGTCGCTACATTCTCACCTAACCCCTCAGATATTGTGCATAACGTTTTCATTCGCGGAGATTATGCATACGTCGCGTGGTATACAGCCGGCCTGCGTGTTGTGAATCTTACCGATCCCACATCCCCGCAGGATGCAGGGGGCTATGATACATCCACCCAGCCGCCAGGGAATTACGACGGTATGTGGGCGTGTTATCCGTTCTTCCCGTCGGGAAGAATTATCGGATCAGATATGCAGAACGGGTTATACATTTTCAGTTCAGCGGGACTAGCTGCCCGCCGTAATACCGGCTTGATTGAGCCTGCTGACGGTGGAACATTCCGAACACCTGCAACCGTACGCTTTACATGGCAGCATGCCGCCGATCCTGTTAAAGATCCGCATTATTATCTGTTGCACATTACAGGCAGCGGGCTCGATACGACAATCCGTTCATATGATTCAACATTCGTTGTCGCCAACGGCAACAGATTCACAGCAGGTACAACCTATGCGTGGAACGTTACAACAAAGGACGAGTTCAACACAACACTCAGCCAGCAATCATTTACGTTTTCGATCACCAACAGCCCGGTCGTATATTCTTCGTTTGCGGGGACGTTTATCGGCAACGGCAGAGTTCAGCTTAACTGGCGGACACTTTCTGAAAATCAAAATGCCGGTTTCGATATTCAACGCAGTTTCTCAACGCCGACACATTTTCAGACTGTTCCCAACAGCTTCATTCCGGGTTTCGGGACAACAACTATTCCGCATGACTACGCCTTTAGAGACAGCAATGTAGCGCCACCGGGTACCTGGTACTACAGACTTCGCCAGATGAGCCTTGATAGTTCGTTTACTTTTTCCGATCCGATTACTGTAAATGTATTGACGGCGGTGAAAGAGGAGAAACTCCCAGCAATTTATGCCCTTGAACAAAATTATCCCAATCCATTTAACCCCTCGACAAAAATAAACTTCGCCCTCAAGTCAGCCGGCTACACAACGTTGACTGTTTACAATCTGCTGGGACAGGAAGTTACGAAACTCATCAACGGTATGATGCCTGCCGGGCGGCATTCTGTTGAGTTCAATGCAAAGGCGGGGGAGATTCCGAGCGGGATGTATTTCTACTCTCTTTCTTCGGGAGGGTACAGTGAGACGCGCAAGATGATAATAATGAAGTAGATGGCCTTCGCTCCATGGGGAGTGCATGGTGTTCGCCCGCGTAAGGTTCTTATGCGGGCGATTGCATGTTATGGAGCCATTTAGTTTTTATGGAGCAGATAATACCGGGGTGCCTTGTCTTCCGTGAATTTGATTGCCGGAGCGGGAATATGAAACTTGTTGACAGTTTTTTCCAAGAGCAACCAATTCTCATCCTCGGTGTGGAATATCGATTCGATATTGATATCAAAACCGATTACAAACTCGCGCTTAGTCCAGTGATCATCTACTCCCATTCCTACAGCCAGCTGAAGCCAGTCCGGCCAGTACGGCTCAAGTGATGAAGGTAAGAGGTTGTTTACATCGCACGTCAACCAGTAGGTATGGTCGTCGTACTCTTCAGCCAATCGCACCGGAAAATGATATCCGTTCGCGGGCACGTATGACCATTTGAAATTGAAGTTCCTGAGAAAGGGTATTTTTGTCTGCAGATATCCGTATGCAAGGCCGCCAAGGTTGAACGTGAGGTCCTGATAGTCGAAACCATAGTCGGGAGTGAAACCATCACCTAATTCAACTGAGACCGCGAAAAAAGCGGTGCTGGCGAAAGCCCAAAAATTTGCCGTCGATTCCTCGTAGCCGCCCCATAACATGATATTTCTGAACAGATGGAAATAAAAATACGATGTATAGAAGTGCCCGAGCTTATCAATACCTTTGGAATATCCGTTCAGCCAATCCTGCGAAATGAAATGTAACCCGCCGCTGGCATTCTTCCACCATTGATCGTATGACCAGAAGAGCGAAAGGCCAAGCAATCCACCCATAGTACTTGTCGCTGCAATTTTCTTTCCGGTGAAACCCGGGGTGAAATGGAATCCATCCGTAACAGAAAGGGAGTCCTGAGCTTGACTTCTGGATAGACAAAGCGCGAGCAACACGAGAACAATGAACTTTTTTCCCATTTCAATCCTCAAAAATCAATGAAGAGTGATATGAGGTTCATCGTTTCCTTATTCAAATAATACTGCCCGCGTTCTTCAAATCCCATGCGCAATGTGTACGCCACGCGCAATCCAAAATTCCTCCGCGGAAATAATTTGAATCCCGCCTGAAAGCTTCTTGTGCTTCCCCATCCGACTTCCTGGCGTATTTTTATATCAAAAGCGCCGTACGCCGTCACTTCATCATGCAGCCGGATATTGGCGAACTCCGCGCCGAACTGGAAAAGCCAGGGTTTGTATTGAATCGGCTGGGTGCCATAACTGTAATTGACCCCGCCGTAAACATGCCCCTGAATTGCACGCACATCGTATGCTGCCGCTAGCGTTACATAGTCATTCGCATGCTGAATGGATTTCTTGCCGAACATTTCAATCGCATCGTCAGCGAAGTGGCTGCTGATATGTCCGGCTGCGACACGCAGGGCGAGTTCTGAAAATCTGAAATCAATTGGCAGATCGACTTTATAGTCCATCGTTAAGACGCTTATGTGACCCGGCGTTTTCTCCAATCTATTGAAGATCGTCACGGCGATACTTCCTTGCATCTTCACATTCTCAAGATCGAGTTGAACCATGGGGATGGAGCCGCCCACTGCGCCAATCCAATCCCTATTCTCGGTCACACGCGAAAGAGATAGCTGATGCGCAAGGCCGTCGGCTGTAAACCGGGGAAAAAGTTTTTTTCCCGGGAAGATGGTGACGGCGGTGGAATCATCTCCGGCATTCGCCGTCTGAAACGATGCAAGAGAAAGGCAAAACAATGAAGCAGCAGCAATCAGTTTAGCATGCATAATACTTTGATCAATTATTGGTTGAAGTTGAAGAGCCTTTTCAGCGAAAGCGAGAAGAGGAATTTCTCAAGATGAAAATGCGGGTAAAATATATTGAATCAAGGGAGGACAAACAAGGAATGGACTGCCGATGTTATTTCACCAAAATGAAAGGCCGGAGCTTTTCTAATTTCTTTTTCCCGATCCCTTTGACGTTGGAAAGTTCATCGATGGATGCGAAGCCGCGGGTTTTGCGATATTCGATGATGCGTTCGGCATATGAAGGCCCTATGCCCGGAAGTTCCATCAACTGGGTTTTACTAGCCGTATTGATGTTGACGGTTTGATTATTTTTCCGTGATAGCTTCGGGATTGATGCAGTTGGTTGAGGAGATGAAGCGGAGGGTGCCGGCGTGGGTTTATGAGCGCGGGAAAAGTACGTGCTGTCGCTCTGAGTGTAATCGAACTGCTTTTGCGGAGGCTTTGGTTGATTGGATTGGAACCAGCGGATGCCAACACCGCCAAGGAACGTTGCCGAAAGAACCAACACTGCGAGAGCTTCCTTGCGCGTGAAGCCGATTGTTTGTTGCAGATGTTCGAGCAGGCGCATAACAGGTCAAAAGTAAAAGTGACTGTACTTTGTGAACTGCCAAGCGCCTGGCTATGATTTCTACGAGAACGTTTTTTTTACGCGGTCGAAGAAGCTTTTCTCCGAATGAGCGGATTTATCTCCGTCTTTTGGGTTGATGTTTTCGGATTCCGAAAGTTCTTTCAAGACGCTACGTTCTTCGTTACTGATCTTTGTCGGAACCCAGATATTGACCCGGACAAGCTGATCGCCACGGCCGTAACTGTTGAGATGGGGAATTCCTTTTTCTCTCATCCGAAGAATTCGTCCGGACTGTGTGCCCGGTTCAATTTTCAGCTTCGCTCTGCCATTGAGTGTCGGCACTTCAATCTCCGCTCCAAGCGCTGCTTCGGGAAAGCTGACAAGCAAATCGAGCACGACATCGTCGTTATTGCGGGTGAAAACATCGTGTGGTTCCACATCCATAATCACAATAACATCGCCAGCCTGGCCGCCGCGTATGCCCGCGTTTCCTTCTCCGCGTAACGAGATGTAATTTCCTTCGGTCACTCCAGCAGGAATCTGAACTTTAACAGTCGCCTCGCTCTGGACACGTCCATCGCCTTTACACGCAAGGCAGGGGTCTTTGATGATTTTTCCTTCGCCTCCGCAATTTGAGCAAGGAGAAATATTCACGAACTGACCGAACACGGAACGGGATACCTGGCGAAGTTCGCCGGTACCGCTGCACACGGGACACGTAATTCGTGAACTGGCAGACTTTGCGCCACTGCCTTTACATGTTTCGCAGACGATGTGTTTTTTTATTTTGAGTTTCTTTTCGACACCAGCTGCGACTTCTTCGAGAGTGATCTTCAGCCGTAGCTTCAGATCAGAACCCGGTTGGCCTACCTGGGTTTGCCGTTTTCGTTGTCCGCCGCGGCCAAACATCTCTTCGAATACCGAACCGCCGAATCCGCCGCTCTGCCCGAAAATATCACCGAACGTTGAGAAGATATCATCGACGTTTGTGAATGGACGGAAGTCCGTCCCGCGCATTCCTTCGTGTCCGAATTGATCATAACGGCGGCGCTTGGTCGGGTCACTTAACACCTCGTACGCTTCAGCGGCTTCCTTGAACTTGTCTTCGGCTTGTTTGTTGCCCGGGTTTCTATCGGGGTGAAATTGAAGTGCCATCTTGCGGTACGATTTCTTTATTTCATCCTGCGCCGCTTTTCGTTCAACACCTAAAATCTCATAAAAATCTCGTTTCGTCATTTATGCCTTCATCTCTTCCTGTTTGGTTTGCTCATCCGGTTCAGTTGAAGGAGATGTCGAGACGATAACTTTCGCATGCTTCAGGACCTTGTCGTTCAGCTTGTATCCCCGTTCCACTTCTTCGATAACAGTATGAGGTGGCACGTCATCCTTCGGGATTTGAAGCAG
>JBKJJX010000287.1:0-5832 GCA_046597825.1 Bacteroidota bacterium
GGGAGCAGAGAATTTTCCTTTTATCTTTCGCAACGGCCCGCAGCAGTTTGCAATGAGGAGACAGAACGCAGATTTCATTGCACGATCGGGTACGATTCAATCTGCAATCACCATGGACTCCGATGTTCAACTGGGTTTGTACGGAAGGATGTTTGATTCGCAACGCGGTGTTGGCGGATTGGTCGTCGGACCGGCAAGTTCAAGTGTTGCGCGCCAATTCGACAAGGACAATCTGCTGCAGATTCAATTCAGCGGAAAATCATCGGCTGCGCTTGAGTACCGGACGGGATTGCAATTTCACAGCAGTTATCAACGGTACACAGACGATAACTTTTTTGTCGGCGCTTCTTTGCTCAACACGTATTTTAAGAACACTGAATGGCGGTTCGAGCCGGGACTTCGGTACGATTTCGGAGCCGATACACGACTCGCAGTGGGGGCAGATGTTGCGCAGACGTTCGCAGAAGGCAATTCGCTTGCGCATACTGTCCGACGGATTGCGTGCGGGGCGTATACATCTGTGGAACAAAAACTTTTTAGATGCGGAGAAATTATCAATGGTATTCTCATGTATCCGTCGCTACGATTTGACGCCGTGAAAACGGGAACAACAACACTTTCCAATTGGAGTCCGCAGCTTGGCTTTGTTGTCCCCTTTGTTGAGATGAGCGGATTCAAGCCGACTCTTCGCGTAAACGTAAGCCGGAATTTTGCGGTGCCGACGTTTAACATGTTGTTCTTCGCGGGCGGGGGAGGAATGGGAAATCCAAACCTTCTGCCCGAACGCTCGACGGGTTTTGACATTGGAATGAATGCTGATGCCAGATGGTGGGGAAAACAATCGCTACAGGTTTCGTATTTCAATATTGCAATGACTGATCGAATCGTGTGGATTTCTTCGGGCGGCCCGAATGTTACGCCAAAAAATATCCGTTCCGTCCGCTCATCGGGAATTGAAATGTCCTACCGCTGGGAACCTGTAGAAGATTTTCTGATTCTGTCCGCAACGTATACTTCATCATACACAAGAAAAAGTGCCGGGGATTTTGCCGGCGACCGGAATGTCAACACACAACTTGTCTACGTTCCGCAGGAAACCGGTACAGCCTCGGCATCGATCTCCAAAAAATTCGATAACAGTGTTCTTTCCCAACTCGGAGGCACAGTTGCCTTGTCGTATACGGGATTCCGTTACACAGCGGAAGACAATCTGAATTTTCTGCCATCCTACATGGTTGTCAATTGTAATTTGCGGGCAACAATCGCTCTTTTGCCTGTGCGATATGTCGTTCGTCTCGAGGTGAACAATCTTTTCGACAAGGAATATCAAACCATTGTTTCATACCCGATGCCGGGGCGGTCATTCAGAATCGCCCTTGGCGTCGAATACTAATCATACAGGTGGAGTTTCTATGAAATACATTATGATGTTGAACGCGATTATGCTCGCACTTCTTCTCGGCTGCAGAAATGACCCCGCAGGTCCCGTTGATCCGGGCACCGTGCCCGCTGTTGTGAAAGCCGTTTACATTTTGAATGAAGGCGACTTTTCAGACGCCTCCGGTGCAAGGATTACATTGTACGATGTCCAAAAAGATTCAGTGTACACGGACGTCTTTGAATCGGCAAACGGCGGTTCGCATCTGGGGAATGTGGGCGATGATATGAAATTCTTCAACGGACGGGCGTACATTGTTATGAGCGGCTCAAAAAATCTGGTGGTGATGAACCTGACGACGAATCGCAAGGATGCAGAGATGACATTTCCCGGGTCTGCGGTTCATGATCTACTGATAGATTCCGTGAGGAACAAGATTTTTGTGACGCGACTATTCAGTCGCTCGTTGTACGTCCTGAATCTGAGCACACTCGCCATACAAGATTCAATTTCCGTTGGAGCGAATCCGCAAGGGATGGTGATCGCAAGCGGGAAGCTGTTCGTTTGCAACTCCGGCTACGGGTCTGACAGTACTGTTTCAATCATCAATCCATCGAACAACCAACTCATCACGACAGTCAAGCTTGCAGCAGGGCCGACAAATGCTGCCGTAGCAACCGATGGCAAGGTGTGGGTTGCATGTACAGGTAATGCGTTTGCGTCTCCGCCGACGAAAGGAAAAATATTCATCCTCGATCCGGCAACAAATGCAATTGCAGATTCAATTACATTCGCCGATAATGTATGGGGAACGATCTCGATTGGCGCAGATGGATTTGCCTATGTTATTGGCGTAACGCCAACCAGCTTTAACGGCGGCCCTGTGCACAGAATTGCGGTCGCAACCAAATCAGTCGTTCTGAATTTTGTTCCGGGAACATTCTATGCGCTGGCGTTCGATGATGTTGCGCGTGAACTCTATGTTTCTGATGTCCACGATTTCTCCGGCAACGGCGATGTGAAGATTTATACAGCGGCGGGCGCTTTGCGCAAGACGTTTGTCGCGCAGAAGGGTCCGGCTGTGTTTGGATTCAAGCGGTGAGTGTTGCCCGACGTACGACCAAACTGAGACACTATATTTTCCTGAGTTGTTGACATCGTATGATGGCGATAGTATATTACCCGCAGCTTCTTTGTTCTTTCCATTGTTCATGCTGTGCGTTGCAGGGAGCCTGTCTGCCGACAGGCAGAATTCGAGGCGCGACGAACCACCCCGCTACACACTCCAGAAGTCAATCGAGATAAACGCTTTTTCTACAGGAGACTTTTCTTCTGTAATTTCACCTTGCTCTAAGAGGATGATATAAATTGCGTTCATGACATTCCTAATTGCAATGGACGTCCTCAGTTTGATTTAGCCGACTCTTTAAGATTACGCGTCTTATATATTTTTCTGGATTGTTCATTCTGCTATTGGTTCGTTGTCAGATGCGGGAATGTCGGCAACCTAATACGATGTCGCACTTATATGATAAATAGGAGAAATACAAATGAAACGGATTCTCTTCGTTGCGTTGATTTCTGTTTGTATTGCCAACGCACAACAGCCTCGCGAACTGCGAACGATTATTGAAGTCTTCGGCACGGACACGTCGAGTTTGTTCGGCTCCACCGTGAAAGGTGTTGGCGATTTGAACCATGACGGGTACGCCGATGTGGCTGTGTGCGCCGAGAGAAGATACAAAACGTTTATCTATTTCGGCGGAAGCCCGATGAGTACCGTTCCTGCGCGGACATTTGTAGGTGGTGGAAAAGTTGTTGCTGCAGATTTTAACCATGATGGATGGATCGATTTGGCAATTCAAAAGAAATTCCGTGACACAGTGTTCGTATACTATGGGAGTCTTGCTCTCGACACAATACCAGATCTTGTTCTGACTGCAGAAAATATTGGAGATGGTTTTGGAGAGGCGATGGCTGCAGGAGACATCAATGGTGATGGTTTTGACGACTTGGTTATTACCGCAGGAAATTTTCCCTCACCTCCTCCAACTTTTGAAAACAAAGGAAAAGTGTACGTCTTTGCTGGAGGGCAGGAACTGAATCCGATTCCGAGGGTCACATTCGTAGGCGACACGGTGCGGGCTTTCCTAGGGTGGGACGTCTCATGCAACGATGTTAACGGGGATGGAAAAAAGGACGTCGTTGTTCTTGGCTATAATCAGTTAATGCCTCAAGGACAATTGCAATACTTCTATCTTTCAATGTTCCTTGGTACCTCAAACTTCCAAATGACTCGCAATTACTTTGTTGACTCACGACATGTACCGGGTAGCTTCAAAAATAACACAAGAAGTTTTGACGCCGATAGCGGTGGAGTTGATGACATCCTTGTGAACCGCATCCACATATTCAGAGGTGCTGCTACTATCGACACACTACCTTCATATACAATTCTGCCACCCAACAACGACACCCTCACATACGGCCGCTTTCCGCGGGTCGAAGGAGGTGGCGATTTCAATCGGGATGGCGTAAAGGACATCATTATGGGTTCTACCGGATTTGCTCCACGCGTGCTTGTGTTCCTCGGTGGGCGCGGACTTCGTCAAGGTTTTGTTGCTTTCAAACAACGGACTGATGGCTCCTTTGGAAATTCCTTTGACAATGCCGGAGACGTTAACGGAGATGGTGTCGATGATATTATTGTTGGCAGTGCCGGCTACTTTACCGGCAATGGGCAAGGCATGTTCGGGATTTATTCCGGCGACACGGCGTTAGTTGTTTCCGCAGAAGAGCAGCAGACACAAGTCAAGGACTTTTCGTTGAAGCAAAATTTCCCCAACCCGTTTAATCCCAGAACTACGATTGAATATGCATTGCAGAAGAGAGACTTTGTAACTATACGTATCTTCAATTTACTCGGAGAAGAGATTGTGGCCCTCGTGAAGGAGACACAAGACGTTGGTGTACATCAGGTGCGATGGGACGGGACAAACAGCAGAGGAGAACCCGTGCCGTCCGGCGCGTATTTTTACCAGCTTCACACACCTACATCTCAACAAACAAAAAAACTCATTCACCTCAAATAACCAACAACCACTTCATAGGAGAAATCCTCATGAAACGTATTCTCGCTCTTGCGTTGGTTTTCAATCTTTGTATTGCCAGCGCCCAACAATTTCCTGTCGGCAGCTTCAAAATGATGAGCTTCTGGCACGAAGAACTGCACAACTTTACATTCGTGCAGCAGCTTGCGAAGACATTTCCTCAATACCAGGATGCCTATTTCAACTTTGGAGTGCCATTTCTTGATACATACCCGGATCAATTTCTATCGGACGCACAAATACACCAACTTCTCGACAGCGCAGCAGCGCACAACATCAAAATCATATTGCCGGAACCGACTCTGAACAAGTACGCATCGCCTCAACGGTTTTATTATGACGCAAATGATGATTACTTTTCGACAAGAAACGGTGCTCTTCCAACGAATGATGAGCCTGATGCAGAACAACCATATGGCGACTCGCGTTACTATGATCACAAAGCACTTCGAGCGACCGTGCCAAATGCTTACATGGTGGAAGGGGTAAAGTATCAGCCCGTTGATGGTAACAGAGCGCGGTTTTGGTATCGAGCATTCTTCCGCGTTAAGGTGCAAAGGTCCGGCACGGTTGACTCCACAACGCCGGTGGCCGAAATAGAAGTTTATGACAACACCAATTGGCCTCATGTACTGGTAGCACATCAAACACTCAAGAGTAGTTTCTTCCAGTCGGACAATACATACTATTTGCCCTCGCTTGATTTCAGGGCAGAAGAGTCAAGTCCCAATCCTCAAGCTGATCAAGAAGAATGGATGCCGTTGGATCATTTAGCGCCAACCTACGTTCATTCGTATGACTTCCGAGTTAAATGGTACGGCAATCCGCCAAACGGCACAGCAAATCTGTGGCTTGATAACGTTCGCGTCGATGGAGAATACTGGGCCGGACATCCATACGGTACGACGGTTGAGGACGTCTCGCGGCTATTTGACACTCACGAGTTCGACAGCCAAATAAATGCACGGGCTCAAGCATTCAATTCAAAATCTGCCCTTGCGCGCTATTATACACACGATGAACCTTGGTTCACGAATTTCAGAAGTGTATGGTACGTGAATGAAAGGCTCAAGGCAATCTCGCCTGACCCCACTCAGGGAAAGGGTTTTGCACATACAGCAATGACCGAAGCGACATTTCTACCGGGTGGAACAGACCCTTATGTCAGAGCCATACAAGAGGCGGGCACGTTTGAACTCGCACCTGATATTTATCGCGTATTTGATAACGATGATTACTCGAACACTCAGCGAATGCAACTCGGCGACGGAAGCTCTAATTCGGGATTTCAAACGGCAGTTGCGCGGTTTAGGAACGCTCAACTGAATTCAATATTTTCCGATT
>JBKJJX010000117.1:0-2962 GCA_046597825.1 Bacteroidota bacterium
CGTAAAATAAGGCATCGCACGGGCGTAGTCGCCGTGAACCGACCAGTACAGGAACTCCGCCACCCAATGGTTCGGCAGGACTTTCACAAATGGCGGATCGAGATAGCCGAGGTAGTCGTTCACGTTAGGCCAGAGTTTCATAACGTTTTCAACGAGCTTCATCGGGCTCGTTGCATCGAAGTAGAAATACACAAGCAGTCCGTATGCCGCGACCATGACCGCGAGCAACAGACGGAACCCGATGCGTGTCCCCAGTTTTATCAGCAGCATCAGCGACGTGATTGCCAAAATGCCGGCGATGAGCATGAACGGCACCATGACGAAGAACATCACGAAGAAATAGAAGTACCATGGCAAATCGAAATACGAACCGTACCCCAGCAGCATCGCAAGCCCCAGCAGCGTGAGCGTGCTCGAACTGTAAAAGAAATTATCAACGAACTTGATGAGGAAAATCTTCGCGTGTGAAATCGGCAATGTCATCAGGAAGCTGACTTCCTGCGACTTGTACAACGTCGAGAACGAGACGATCATGTTGCCAAGGTTGACAGTTATGAAAAACACATAGAGCAACATCGAAAGAAACCGGTGGAACAGGAAGAGGCCGATGTGCGCCTGGGAGAGAAGGTAATCCGTTGCGAAGCGGGAGACGAAAAAGATTGCAACCGCAAATCCGCCGAAGATGAGCACCGATGCCATGTTCTGCATAACGGTCTGCCATCGGAGCTCGAATGCCCTCTTCAGAAAACTCTGTGCGCGGGAATTGAGGACGACAAGCAGCTCTCTCATTTCGTGAGCTCAAGAAAGAATTCTTCAAGTTCGCCGTTGCGTTTGCCCGGCACATCCTCGTAGATAATTTTTCCGGCTTTGATGATGGCGATCCGGTCGCACAGTTCTTCGACAATCTCCAGCAGGTGGGTGGACATGAAAACCGTGATGCCCTCTTTCGTTTTCTGCTTCAGCGTGTCCTTCACGAGACGGGCGCTGCGCGGATCAAGCCCGACAATCGGCTCGTCGATAACGAGGACTTTCGGATCGTGCAGAAGCGCAGCGGTCAGCACAACACGCTGCCTCATTCCCTGCGAATATTCTTCGGCACGTTTATCCATGAACGAACCAATCTCAAACAGATCGGTCACGGAATCAATTTTCGTTTTCAGCTTGTCATATTTCATCCCGAACAGTCCGCCGACAAAATGCAGAAACTCGCGACCGGTAAGTCTCTCATACAGGAACGGCTGGTCCGGCACGTAACCGAACGAACGCTTTGCCTCGAGCGGCGTCCGGTGCACATCATACCCGTTGATGAAGCAGCGTCCCACATTCGGCAGATACAATCCCGTCATCATCTTAATTGTCGTCGTCTTCCCCGCTCCGTTGGGCCCTAGGAAGCCAAAGAATTCTCCCGCCTCGACTTTCAGATTCAAATTATCGACGGCGGTGAACGAACCGAATTTCTTTGATACGTTTTGAATTTCAATCAGCGAC
Source organism: Bacteroidota bacterium (assembly GCA_046597825.1). Lineage (GTDB taxonomy): Bacteria > Bacteroidota > Ignavibacteria > UBA10030 > UBA6906 > CAADGV01. Next base: position 1,489 of record JBKJJX010000117.1, read on the forward strand.
ATACGTTCACAAATTTTTCAGAATGCGTTGTTGTGCCTTGAGTAATTTTCGCAAAACACTTTGTGCGGACGGGTTATACTTCACCATATCCTCAAAGAGTTCTCTTGTATCGTTATCGGCAATTTTTACAATCTTCATCAGATTGGCATGTGAAGTTGTAGAATTACCCTGCCGCCGAAGCCCTGCTTCGCCAATCAATCTCCCCACATATTGGGTGAGAAATAACGTTTCGGCGATGATTTTGTCGTGCTCACGTGGAGATATTTGTTCTACAATAAGTCCGGCGTCTTCCAAAAAGCCTTTCGCCCGCCGCAGCCGCGGTTTCGATATCCTAATCGGGCACAGATAAATCCGATGTCCCTTCAATGATTTCCCTGCACTATCCGGGCCAAACAATGGATGCGTCGCGAGAATCTCAACATTCCCCGGCAGGATGTTCTTCATCCACTGAGCCGGCTTTGACTTTACAGCACAGACATCAATCACGAGGTTAGGATTAACTTTGCTGTTGGAGAGAAATGGTTTGATTGCTCGGAGAGTGCTTTGAAGTGCTGAAACAGGAACGGCGAGAATCACAATGGGCTGAGCCGCAACATCGCGCAGCGAGGCTTGCTGTATAGATGGAGATGAGACTACGGTTCGCCGCTTGTCGTAAACGAGAACGTTTGCCTTTGATGAAATGAATTTCGCTGCGAGTTGTCCGAAGCGCCCGTACCCTATAAGCCCGATTGTCGGAGCGTTAGCGCGCATCGCGTTTGATCTTTCCCGAACTGAGCTTCTGCTGTGTTGCTTTGGCGAGATGGAAGATCGCATAACACATCTCGCGGACAAAATCCGGCTCAAGCCCCAGCTTCGCACCGACGGAAAGCTGTTTGCGAAGGATTTCTTTTTCTCTCTTCGGATCGTAAATCTTTTGCCCGCGCTTCTTTTTCAACATGCCAACCTGCTCGACAAGCTGCTGTCGCTCGCCAATGAGCAACAGAATATTATGATCGACCAGATCGATGTCGTCGCGTAATGCACGCAGTTTGGTTTTCCTCCGGAGAAGCTGCTGACGTGTAATGTGGTCGAGCAACACCAGCGCCGTCATCGATTCAGCAACAGGAACAACACGCGGGCAAATGCACGGGTCGTGCCGTCCTTCAACTGAAATTGTTGCGGACTTTCCGGACACAGTTACAGTTTCCTGCTTCTTCACAATGGACGAAGGCGGCTTCACGGCGATGCGGACGACGATGTCTTCCCCGTTGGAGATACCGCCGGCAATTCCGCCTGCATTGTTTGTCCGCGTCCTGACACGTTTGGTTTTCTTCTCAATATACATCGGATCGTTGTTCTCGCTGCCCTTCAATCGTGCCGCTGCAAATCCGTTTCCAACTTCAAATCCTTTGATTGCGCCTATGGACATGAGCGCCTTTGCAAGTTCCGCTTCGAGCTTATCGAAAACCGGCTCACCGAGTCCCACCGGTGGATT
>JBKJJX010000140.1:0-5949 GCA_046597825.1 Bacteroidota bacterium
TTCTACGTCCAACGATCCGCAGACAGGACTCAGGTATCCACGGTTTCTTCTCTCATCCCCGGACACGGGACGACGAATATGCCACACAGCTATACATTTACCAACATCAATGTTCCAAACTCAAACTGGTTCTATCGCTTGAAACAAGTTGACCTTGATGGAACTGTCTTTTACACTGAATGGATTATGGTCGTCACCAGTCCGACTTCGGTAAGTGAGCTTGCGCCGAAAGAATTTGCACTCAAACAAAATTATCCAAACCCGTTCAACCCCGAAACACATATCAGATTCTCCGTAAATCAAACCGGAAAGACTTCTCTGCGGGTGTTTAATATGATCGGACAGGAAGTAGCAACATTGTTCAATGATGTTGCAGAGGCTGGGAAATATTATGACCTGTCGTTCAAGGGTGCTCATCTTACATCGGGAGTGTATTTCTACAAACTGGAAAGTGGTAGCAGCGTTGCGACAAAAAAGCTGATGCTTCTGAAATAGTTTTTTTCAATCCTGAACAAAAAACCCCGGCCACTCTTGTCCGGGGTTTTTCTTTTTGTACTCCCCAGACGTCACCCCTGTCCGACGTTGACACCAGTCAACGATTTCAGCATCTTCTTTCCCGACATTAGAGCACAGCAAGGTTCCCCCGCCTGAGGCTGCTTTTCCATTCGAATAATATCAAGAAAATATTACAATCTGAGGGGGACGTCTTGGTTGTACGCAAAGGTGTATTTTTTGTCATCGTACTGATATTGGTTTTTGCGTCAATTTCAGATGCTCAACGAAAAATGTCTGCCGGCGCCATGATTCATGGCAAACAAGGCGCGGTTCATGGAGGGACGATGCCCCGCTCCTTGCTCTCAACTGTATTAATCCAGGAGAACTTCAGCACAGCATCGGGCACCACGCCCCCCGCCGGCTGGTCGAACAATCGAATCGAAGGTGCTCCGACTGATACGTGGCGGTTCAATAATCCTGCCGTGCGGACCACAACATTTACCGATGTAACACAACCTGCAGCACTCTTCGAAAGCGATTTCCTTTCATGTGACGGCATACCCGAGAATGTGGCGCTGGAATCGCCAGCGTTTAACGCTCCTCTGAACTCCAATATTCAGCTTTACTACGAACAGTATTTCCGGTCGAACCCCACCGCAACGCAGGCTATTGTGGAGGCATATGACGGTGTGCGATGGGTGATCGTTGACTCAACTGCAATCCAGGCCGATGACAGGGACACGGTCACCATCAATATTACTGCACAAGTTGCAGGAGTAAGCAATGCCCGAATCCGATTTAGGTTTAAGGGAAACTGTTCATGGTATTGGTTTGTCGACAATATTCTCATTACGGAAACTCCGATCGCACCAAGCAATCGCTTGCTTGTCGAGACCTTCAAAAACGCGAATGGAGCGACTCCTCCTATCGGATGGACAAACAATACATTGGTCGGCCAATCATACGATAAATGGCGGTTCGACAATCCCGGCGGGCGAATTCCGGCGCCACCTGTCGCTGGCTCGTTTGCAATCTTTGATAGCGATACGTTGTCGCGCCTCGGCGGCGCGGAGGATGTCGCACTTGAATCACCAACATTTAGTGCCGGTGTAAACTCTACTGTGATTCTTACGTTGGATCATTTCTTTAAGGGCGATTCAAGCGGACGGGCAACAATTGAAGTCTTTAACGGAACAGCCTGGGTAGCCGTATGGGATTCAGTTCATTCGACTCCGAACCCGCAGTCGCTTCAACTCGACATTACGAATCATGTTGCCGGCGTGGCCAATGCCCGCGTTCGTTTCCGATGGCGCGGCTGGTGGTCATGGTGGTGGATGATCGACAATATCATCATTACTGAAACTCCGGGAGGGTCAACTGAAATTGTTTCAGACCAGTTTAACGGATCTGCACTGGATACAACTGTTTGGACATTTCAAAATCCACGAAGTGACGGATCGAATGCGGTAACCGGCGGTAAACTCTCGATAAGTGTTCCGGCAGGCAGTACACATGATGTGTGGGAAGGCGGCAACTTTGCACCGCGGGTGATGCAGCTTGTCAACAATCCGCTGAATTTTGAATTGCGCGTAAAGTTCGACGCAGTCATGTCGCAGGCATATCAGACTGAAGGAGTGCAAGTGTGGGAAGACTCTTCTAATTTCCTGCGTCTCGAATTCTATCACGATGGCTCACACCTCAACCGGCTTGCCTGGAGTTTCGTCAATGGAACTCATCAGGATGTCGGAACAAGCAGTCTTGGTATCTCTCCAACTGACCCGGTCTACATGTCAGTGAAGAGACAGGGAAATGTCTGGACGCAGTCCTGGTCTACAAATGGAATCGATTACACAGTGGGTGCGACATTTAATCGTTCAATGATTATGAGGCGAGTAGGGCTCTATGCCGGCAACACAGGGTTCCCGGAATCAACGGCACCCGCATTCATCGGAATATTCGACTATTTCCTCACGACCGGAAGTTTGCCTGTACAACTTGCGAGATTTTCCGGCACTGTTACTACGGCGGGCAACGTGCGCCTGACATGGACGACGCTCACCGAAACAAATAATTATGGTTTCGAAGTTCAGAAATCTCAGAACAGTCTCACAGGTTTTACGACGCTTAGTAACAGCTTGGTTCTGGGACACGGAACAACAATTACTCCTCACGACTATGAGTGGATAGACACGCAAGCTGCAGGATCGTGGTACTACAGACTCAAACAAATTGACCTGGATGGTTCAGTTCACTATTCAGAGCCTGTTCTTGTGGATATGCTAACGGGTGTTGATATTTCGGCACCACACGAATTCAGCTTATCACAAAACTATCCTAACCCTTTCAATCCATCGACAGAGATAAAGTTCTCTGTTGCAACTCCTGCCAAGACAACGGTGACCGTGTACAATGTTTTAGGTCAGCAGATGGCAATCCTGTTCGACGATGTGGCAGAAGCAGGACAGTATTACAAAGTGAGATTGAATGGATCAACATTTGCGAGCGGAATATATTTCTACAAGCTCACATCGGGAACGGAAAGTCAGTTGAGAAAGATGATGTTATTGAAATAAATCCGGGATCTCGTTCGCAGCGAAAGTCCCGGCGGGTCAACTGATTTCTCTACCAAACTGACACCAGTCACCCGTGTGCAGGGTTGACCCGTATCATCGATTCTGTACTCGTTGTTGACGATGTTAAGTACACATCGAGGTGCCCCCCTTCGGTTGTTCTACACTTACTAGATCAACATACGTCGAAGCGCAACACTATCATCATGGGGCATCACTTGGAAACGCGCACAAATATTCTTTCTACCTTTATCATATCAGGCCTGCTGCTTGCTTCTACGGCGGACGCTCAGCCCAAACCAATCTCCGCAGATCAGTCATCACACGACCCGAAGAACTCCACTACTAGTATTCTGACGAACGTATTGCTGCAAGAGAATTTCAGCACAGCGGCAGATTCCACGCCACCGGCTGGCTGGGTCAGAAACAGGATGATCGGACAAACATATGATGAATGGCGTTATGACAACCCGGGTAGAAGAAACGCACCACCTCCCTTTGTCGCCCCCTTCGCGATTTTCGACAGCGATTTACTTTCAGAATTCGGTGGAGCAGAGGATGTCGCTCTTGAATCACCGGCTTTCAGCGCCGGCGCAAACGCAACCGTTATCCTGACAATGGATCATTTCTTCAGAGGTGGCTCGAACGGTCGCGCAACAATTGAGATTTTCACCGGGGCTGCCTGGGTATCTGTCTGGGATTCCGTCCAGTCGACACCAAACCCGCAATCACTGGTCTTGAACATCTCGGCGCAAACTGCTGGTGTAACCAACGCCAGGATTCGATTCCGATGGAGAGGTTGGTGGTCATGGTGGTGGATGATTGACAATATTGTCATAACCGAAACCTCCACCGGAAATAGCGGCGTTATTGCCGATCAATTCAATTCCACTTCACTTGATACCACTGTTTGGAGATTTGAAAATCCGAAAGGAGACGCATCCTATGCCATGACGGGCACGCAATTGTCGATCAGCGTCCCGGCTGGTTCAGCGCATGACGTATGGGAAGGCGGCAACTTCGCGCCGCGGGTCGTGCAGTTCGTGAACAATCCGCTCAATTTTGAACTGCGCGTAAAATTTGATGCCACGATGAATCAACGCTTTCAAACAGAAGGAATTCAAATCTGGCAGGACACTTCTAATCTCCTTCGTCTGGAATTCCATTTCGACGGTGGAAATCTTCAGCGGCTTGCGTGGAGCTTTGTCGATGGCATTCATCAGGATGTGGGGACTGCTGGACTCGTCAGTGTTCCCACCGCACCGCTTTACATGAGAATCAAACGTCAGGGTGACGTGTGGTCGCAGTCCTGGTCAACGAGCGGACTGACGTACACTGTTGGGACTTCGTTCAGCCGATCGATGAATGTCACTAAGATTGGACTCTATGCGGGCAATGCAGGGATTCCAGAATCTTCCGCGCCTGCATATACCGGTTTGTTCGATTACGTCTCAACGGGAAACTTGCCGGTGGAACTTTCACGGTTTTCGGCAACAGTTGCCTCAGAAAATGCAGTACAAATAAACTGGACAACGTTGACCGAAACAAATAATGCCGGGTTCGAAATTCAAAAATCTCAGAGCAATGTAACGGGCTTTGAAACAATTGCGAACAGTTTCATTCCCGGCCATGGTACCACGAACATCCCGCACGATTATGTGTGGACGGATTCTCAACCCAGCATTGGCATTCGGTACTATCGCATCAAACAAATGGAGCTGAATGGTTCTGTTCTTTACTCCGACCCGGTTCAGGTGAGTATTGTAACGGGTGTCGGAAATGATGTACCGAAAGTTTTCAGCTTGTCGCAGAACTATCCCAACCCTTTCAACCCGTCGACGGACATAAAATTCTCGGTCGCAAACACAGCACACGCAACGCTCGCAGTGTTTAATACGCTCGGACAAAAAGTGATGACGTTGTTTGATGGAGTTGCGGAAGCAGGACAGTACCATGTGGTGAGACTTAATGCATCTGCCCTTTCAAGCGGAACCTACTTCTACAAACTTGAAAGTGGAGCGAAGACGAGCATTAAGAAACTTCTCTTGTTAAAATAAGTTATTCGCTTTGTTCGATAGTCACCCGGTCACTGAAAAGTGGCCGGGTTTTTTATTTTATACACTTCTCTCCTTTCGTGTGGCAGACAAAGGTGTCCGAGCAGATGATTGTCATCACCACATCTCCACTTTTTATTTGCGATACTGTCTCACGCAACAATCCGAATCCCCCTACGCTTTTCCCACATCAGAACATTTAACAGTCTCCCCCCGGACTCGATTTGCATTTCACATTAAGGAGAAAACACTTGAAACAGTTCATACTTGTTTCTCGATATATACCCATTTTTGTTCTGTGGGTATTGCTGTGTACAACTACTGCGCTAGGCGGAGGCTCTGAAGGAAATTCAATCGATGCCGTAAGCAGCGTTGTCTTCGACCAAACATTTCTTACCGCAGCCGGAGCTACTCCTCCCGCTGGATGGAATGTGTACGCAATCGCCGGAAACTCTTCGCGTCAATGGCGTTTCGATAATCGGAATGGACGGCTTATGCAGGGTCCGATCACGAATCCTGCCGCAATCCTTGACTTCGACACACTCGCAGCGGGCGAATTTGTTATGGAGTCGCCTGCGTTTAATGCTTCATCCAGCCACGGATTCCGTCTCAGCTTCGATCACTTCTTCTTTGCGGCCGACTCCCTTGTGGAGGGCAAAGTAGAAGTGTTCAACGGATGGTCATGGACGGAAGTTTCCTCGATTCGAAGTACCATGCAGTCCGTTACATCTGTCTCGCTGAACATTACCTCATCAACATTATGCGCTGCACAATCCCGCGTACGCTTTCGTTGGATTGGCCGGCATGCCGGGTATTGGATCGTGGATAAT
>JBKJJX010000310.1:0-4124 GCA_046597825.1 Bacteroidota bacterium
AGCTTGCCGACATTGACAGGATGGAATCCGTCGACGTCTTTGCGCCAATCAATGCGTTCAATAACTTTGTTCTCGTCAATATGCTTAGGCAAAGGAAGCTGAACGAGAATACCGTGAATTTTTGAGTCTGCATTGAATGTATCAATCAGGGAAAGAAGCTCCTTCTCGGAAGTTGCATCAGGAAGCTTTTCGGTTACCGAGTGAAACCCCATCTCCTCGCACGCCTTTCCTTTCGATCGGACATACACCTGAGATGCGGGATTCTCACCAACCAGAATGAACGCAAGACCGGGAGTTACACCGCGTTCGCGCTTTAACCTTTCGGTTTCAAGCCTCACTTCGGATCTTATTTGAGCGGCAATGGATTTGCCGTCGATGATTGTAGCTGTCATAGATGTTTCACCACCAAGGCACGAAGACACCAAGAAATTATCAAAGGATGATACGTTTGATTCCGTCCTTGATCAGGACGACGTTGAAGTTGATAAGAAGACCTAACCTTTTTTTAGTCAGTTTGAGATACGATAACATCTGCGCTTCATAAACCGGAATCATTCTTTCCACGACCTTGAGCTCAACAATAACCAGATCGTTCACAAGCATATCGAGCCGTAAGGCAGCATCAACCTTCAGACCTTCGTAAATCACGGGAACATTAACCTGACCATCAACCTTCAAGCCCCGCCTACGGAGTTCGTGAGAAAGGCAGGCTTCATAGACCGATTCCAGAAGTCCCGGACCAAGAGCCCGATGAACTTTCAGCGACGAATCAACAATTGCCGACGCAATCCGATCAGTTTCTTTATCAGGTTCTTCGAACATACTTAATTTAGTCTTTTCTTCGTGTCTTGGCGCCTTGGTGGTTTTCTTTATCGTGTCTTCGCGGTTTTCTTTAGCCTAGCCGAACGCGGGAAACACAACGCTCTCCATCTTCAACGCCCGTCCAGTTTCTGCGTCGGCTTGTACGTAGACGGCACAGAGACGAACATCATGCGAGGCGACTTCATACTTGTGCGGAGTTTGCATCATCATCCGCTTCAACGCCAATTCTTTTTTCATCCCGAGCACAGAATCATACGGGCCAGTCATCCCCACATCCGACTGAAAGGCTGTTCCGCGTGGGAGAATTCTTCCATCTGCTGTCGGCGTATGCGTATGCGTTCCGATGCATGCAGTAACTTTGCCGTCGAGATGCCAGCCCATTGCCATCTTCTCTGCCGTCGCATCGGCATGGAAGTCCACAAAAATAACTTTCGTCTCCTCCGCCATTTTGCTGATCGCCCAGTCCGCTGCTTTGAACGGGTCGTCGATTGGCTGCATGTACACTCTGCCCTGAACATTCAGCACGCCGACTTTTCCCTTCTCACCCAAATCAACAACAATAAATCCGCTGCCGCCGTTTTCCCGCGGATAATTCAACGGACGAAGAATGCGCCGGTCACCGCCTAATACTTTGCGGCTGTCCCACCTGTCCCAGACGTGATTGCCGGTGGTAATCACATGCGTGCCGAGCTCGAATATTTTTTTTGCATGTTCCTCGGCAATGCCTTTGCCTTCGGTTGTGTTCTCACCGTTGATGATGAGAAGGTCGACTTCGTATTTCTTGACGTAGTTCGGAACGAGCGTGATCGCAAGCTCAAGTCCCGGTGTGCCGACGATGTCGCCGACGAAGAAAATGTTCAGTGTCTTAGGCAAATTGTTTGCTCAGAATGATGAGGTGAAGCCTGCGTATCAGCAGGACGGGAAAAGATGATTTGTTGGTATGAATATAAAGATTTTAAGGAGAAGAAATAAAAAATCCAGCCGTATGTCGGCGGGATTTTCCTCACATACTTAACAACGAAGTACTTGCCGAGAGAATGCAAACCCTGTTGCTTTTCTGCTTGCGTTCAGATACAATGAATACGCCAACAAATTCTCCCAAAGGAAATAATGAAAAACATACTCTCCTTTCTTCTGATGTTCTGTGCGTTTTGCACCGCATCGGCCCAAACTCCCAAAGTGAAACCGGGCATTGAAGTTTTACGCGAACGTAATTTCTCCATTCTGAGCGGCAAACGTATAGGCCTCATTACTAATCCCACCGGCGTTGACTCGAAACTGAAATCAACGGTTGATATTTTGTTTGAGCGTAAGGATCTGAAGCTCGTTGCATTGTACGGCCCGGAACATGGAGTGCGTGGCAACTTTTCCGCCGGTGATAAAGTTGAGAATGCAACAGATTCAGCAACGGGCTTACCTTTGTATTCTCTTTATGGGAAGACACGAAAACCAAATGCAGACATGCTGAAAGGCATCGACGTTCTCGTCTATGATATTCAGGACATTGGCGCCCGATCGTACACCTACATCAGCACCATGGGATTGGCGATGGAAGCAGCGGCAGAAAACAACATTGAGTTCGTTGTTCTCGATCGCCCGAATCCTCTGGGAGGAATCAAGATCGAAGGAAACATCATCGAAAAAGGTTTCGAGTCATTCGTCAGCCAGTACCCGATCCCTTATGTGTACGGACTTACATGCGGAGAGCTTGCAAAGATGTTGAACGAAGAAGGAATGCTCAAGGACGGAAAGAAATGCAAACTCACCGTCGTTCAGATGGAAGGCTGGAAACGTTCGATGACATTCGAAGAGACTGGACTTCAATGGGTTCCGGCCTCTCCACACATTCCCGAATCATCGTCACCACAGTATTACGTTGCAACGGGTATCCTCGGCGAGTTGGGAGTAATTTCAGAAGGAGTTGGTTACACGATTCCGTTTCACATATTCGCTGCGGAATGGATTGAACCGAAAGCGCTGACAGATAAGTTGAACGGGCTGAATCTTGCCGGAATTCTTTTCCGCCCGATTTCTTTCAGGCCCTACTATGGAAAGTACAAGGATAAAGTTTTGAACGGCGTACAACTCCACATCACCGACTACTCTGCTGTGAACCTGATGAGTGTGCAATTCATCTGCATGCAGGCTCACAATGAATTGTATCCGGACAAAAATCCATTTTTGCTTGCAGACAGCAGCCGTCTTGTCATGTTTGATAAAGTGGCGGGGTCGAATCAAATTCGAAAACTATTCACGAAGCGGATGAATTGGTTGGATCTACGGGATTATCTGAACAAAGATGTTGCGCCGTTCAGGGAGAAGTCACGACACTATTACATCTACAACTGATTTGCATGTGACGAAATCCCTGATTTCAATTTCTCGAAATCATCTCCGGAGATTGAAACCTCTTCAAACATCTCCACGAGGATTTCATCAGATATTTTTTTGAAGTCCTCTTCCCTCGGTGTCATAATTACTCCGCCAAGGTCCACAGCTCCCGGACTGATTAACATCTTCGCGTTTCCTTCTTTAAAGAAGAAAGACGGACGATGCTTCGCACGCGGGAACAGAATGATTCGCCATTCGCCTTCCTGATAGGAGGCGAGAATATTCATCATCGGCTCCTCAGCGCCGCCGGCAACATTGAGTGCAGCGGCATAATAGACTTCAAACGCCTTCTGCAGAAGCGAGATGTTATCTGATTCGAATGAAATAAATTTCCGCAAAAAACCTCCGACTGCAAAAACGAGCAGGCCGTCTGCATCCAGAAGTTTCTCGCCGCGAGTCGTGATTAGTTGCTCGTACTCTTCGTCAATCGGCAGAAACCCCTTGTCCCCCGCCTGAAAATGCAAGTGATCGGGCGCAGAGGCTCCGCACCTCGGGCCATTGTACAAGGTACTGTACCTCTCTGAAAGACTCTTGCTTAGCTGACGAAGAACCGGAAACGAGGTGAGAATCTGCTGCGGCACATGTTCGACATTCGCAATTGTGAAGTGCTCGGGAAAAATCGGATAAGGATTGCAGAGAATTGCGTAGTCGTCGCGATAGCGAACCGCCCGCTGCTGCGCGGGAAGATTGTCGGGACATAAAAAGCACTTCCGCTCACGTATCGAGCGATCGTCGACTGCCGCTGTTGTCGAAGTTAATCTGCCCGGATTGAATTCAACACGATACACGTGGCCATCAATGGTGAACGTGCGGGTCTCAACATTATCGAGGGCATCGTAATTGTCCCGGAGGAGTTTCCACGAATCTTTTTGCTGTTCAAGGAGCGCATGAACGCGGTCAGCCGGGTCGTC
>JBKJJX010000017.1:0-7883 GCA_046597825.1 Bacteroidota bacterium
TTGCGCATGGGTTTTATTCAGGAAGGGTTATTCCGTCAACATATGTTTGTAAAGGGCAGGAACAGGGATACCGCGTGGTTTGCTATGCTGGATACCGAGTGGCCCGACCGAAGAGAAAATTTTGAACGATTTCTCACAGGAGAAAATATTTCCCTCTCACAATTGAATTCACATGTGCTACCAGGAGACAAATGAGCCTGATATTGTATCTGCTTCGTCACGGACAAACGGAATTCAGCCGCGCCAACATGTTTTGCGGATCCGGCATCGATGCCGACCTCACGCCTGAGGGAACCGAAATGGCGACGGCATTTGCTTCGGCGTATCGGGATGTAGCATGGCAAGCTGTTTATGTGAGCCCCATGCGAAGGACCAAGGCAACGGCAAATCCGCTTTGCAAAGCAATTGGAAAGGAAATGTTGTTGCGCGATGATCTGAAAGAAATCGGATATGGTCAGTGGGAAGGGAAGAATGTCGCCGATGTCGATCGTGACTATCATGACGATTATATTCGCTGGCAGGCCGACCCGGGATGGAATCCTCCGACTGGCGGTGAACCGGGAATTGAGATTGCACGGCGGGCGTTGAAGGTTATCGAGGAAATAAAAGCGTCTCACAACGATGGAAATGTTCTTATTGTTTCCCATAAGGCGACGATTAGAATTATTCTCTGTGAGTTTTTGGGGATTGATGTCGGAAGATTCCGCTACCGCCTCGATTGCCCGGTCTGCTCGGTGAGCAAGGTGGAATTCACAAAATCGGGCCCTCTCTTGCGGACTCTCGCCGATCGGTCTCATATGCCCGCAGCACTGCAGAGCCTGCCGGGAACATGATTTGTCTTTTCCTGAAATCCCCACGCGAAAGCCCGGAGTTATGAATCCTGAAAACGTACGGCTGAAAAACCGTGACCTGAGCTGGCTTGCATTCAACCACCGCGTGCTGCAAGAAGCGGCTGACCCAACTGTTCCGCTGTTCGAACGAATCAACTTTCTCGCAATCTGGTCCTCAAATTTGGACGAGTTTTTTCGTGTGCGCGTTGCCTCGTTGCGCGCCTTTCAGCGACTGAAAAGGAAAACGCAGAAGAAGCTTGATGTGGAGCCGGAAAAACTTCTGCGGCGCATGCTCAAAGCAGTTACGCTCCAGCAGGAAGAGTTCGGGGTCATTTTTCGCCGCCAGATCAGGCGTGAACTGAACAAGCAGGGTATTTTTCTGGTTCGTGAAGAAGAATTGACAGCCGTACAGGAAACGTTTGTGCCTCGCTATTTCAGCGAACATGTTCGTCCTCTCATCGATCCTATTTTCCTGAGTGAAGATAAGGACCCCCCATTTCTTGAGAATAAAACCGTCTATCTCGCCCTGAAAGTGCGGCGAAAAGGAACCACGGACAAGAAGGAGCCGGAACAATATGCAGTGGTTGGCATTCCGACTGCGCTGCCCCGATTCCTACTCCTTCCCCCGGAAAATAATCATCACTACATCATGTTTCTTGATGACGTTGTCCGAATGAGTCTGGGTGAGATTTTTCCCGGTCACAATGTGGAGGCTTCCTACGCAATCAAGCTGACCAGAGATGCGGAGTTGTACATTGAAGATGAGTTCGTGGGAGATTTACTGGACAAAGTAAAGAAGGCGTTGGGTAAGAGAAGTCACGGACTCCCGTCGCGTTTCTTGTATGACTCTGAAATGCAGAAGAAGATGCTTTTGTTCCTGAAAAATATCTTCAAACTCAGCGATGACGAAATGGTAAACGGGGGACGTTACCACAATTTCAGTGATTTCTTTAGTTTTCCGAATCCAAAAGCTCCCGCTCTCACGTACCAACCTCTGCCGCCGATTTCCGTCAGCAGGTTGACGGAAAAGCCGGTGTTCGATGCGATGCGTGAGGGTGATATTCTCCTCCATTTCCCTTACCACTCCTATAATGGAGTAATAAAATTCCTTGAGGAGTCTGTAAACGACCCGGCTGTTGTCTCTCTGCACATTACATTGTACCGGCTTGCACCGGATTCCGAAATAGTCCGTCAGTTAATCCGCGCAGCACAAAATGGAAAACAGGTTACCGCCTTTGTCGAAGTGAAGGCACGCTTTGATGAAGAAATAAATATCCGTTGGGCGGAAGAAATGGAAAAAGCCGGCGCACGCGTTCTCTACAGTATTCCCAATCTGAAAGTACATGCGAAACTTTGCCTGGTAACCAGGAGTGAGGCGGGCGCAGAGAAACAGTACGCATATCTTAGTACTGGAAATTTCAACGAAAGTGCAGCGAAGCTTTATACGGACTTTGGTTTCCTTACGACAGATGAACGTCTGACGCGAGAGGTAGAAAAGTTGTTCGAAATTCTCTTCAGAGAAAAACACAAGGCAAAGTTTGAGCATTTGCTTGTGCCGCCGTTCAATATGCGGCAAAGCATTGAAAGGTTGATTCGCCATGAAATAAAGAATGCGCGGAAGGGAAGGCCGGCATCAATTATTGCGAAAATGAATTCTCTTGAAGATCCACGTATGATTGAGAAACTGTATGAGGCGAGCAATGCGGGTGTGAAGATCTCGCTCATCATACGCGGCATTTGCTGTCTCATTCCCGGTATCAAGGGGATGAGTGAAAATATCGAGGTCATCAGTATTATCGACCGGTTCCTTGAGCACGCAAGAATCTTTGTGTTTCACAACGGCGGAGATGAGCGCTTCTTCCTCTCGTCAGGGGATTGGATGAAACGAAATCTGGACAGGCGGATTGAGGTTGCGTTCCCCATCTACGACAAAAAACTTCAGGGGCAACTCAAGACTCTGCTTGATTTGCAGCTACGCGACAACGTGAAAGCACGTGTGATTAACAAGAAGCTTGATAACCGGATTCGTATTGGCAACGCGGCGGTAAAGATCAGATCACAATACGAAAGTTATGAATGGTGGAAGTCCGAAGAGAATCGCCAGGCGTGAACCATTACCCCGGCTGAGTTGAAAGTTTTACGAGTCCGGTTTCAATCGCATACCGCACGAGCCGGGCTGTGTCATGTATATCCAGCTTCTGCATGAGATTCGTCCGATGCGTGTTGACTGTTCGCACGCTCAGGAAGAGCGTGTCGGCAATTTTCCGGTTTGTATATCCCTGGGCAATGTATTCAAGAACTTCGATTTCCCGCTTGGTGAGCTGCTGTTTCCCCGTGTTGACGTTTGCGACGGGTTTGGGTGCCGGCTCCTTCGTGCGGTTGATGAAGCCTTCGATGATAAGGTTTGAAATTCCCGGGCTGAAGAAACGCTCGCCCGAGATCGCTGAACGGATAGCGGCAAAGATTTCCTTTTTTCCCGCACTCTTCAATACGTAGCCGCTCGCACCCGCCCGTAAAATCTGAAACACATATTCCTCGTCCGCATGCACCGTCAGGATGATGATTTTGATGTTCGGGTCCTCCTGTTTCATTTTCGCTGTTGCTTCGATTCCGTTGAGGATGGGCATCGAGATATCCATGACAACCACATCCGGCTTGTGTTTGAGGGCGAGCTCAACTGCCTCTTCGCCGTCTTCGGCTTCGGCTATGACTGAAAATTCGGGAGAACTCTGAAGTACCAGGCGAATGCCGCTTCGAACGACACTATGGTCATCGGCAATGAGAATTCGGATTTTTTTCATGCGAGCGCTTTCTTATTGTTTTTCGGCCGGAGCGGGAGATTCATGAAGCGGGATGCGGACATGAATTGTTGTCCCTTTGTTTTTGATGGATGTAATATCGAATACACCCTCAAGTTGTTCTGTACGTTCACGCATGCTGATAAGTCCCAATCCGCTGTACAATGGTTTTGCTTGTGGCTCATCCTGCTTAAATCCCCGCCCATTATCTTCAATGGAAAGGCTGATTGATTCGCCGTCCTGGCTAAGTGTAATGCTGACACGGGACGCGCCGGAATGTTTTGCAATATTCGAAAGAGATTCCTGAACGATTCTGAAAACGGCAATTTCAACTTGCGAATCAAGATGGACGACGGACCGGTCATCGCCCGTAAACTCGATTTGGATTTTGTGAATCTTCTCGAATTCCTTGCTGAGCACTTTCACTGCGACCGCTAGTCCGAAGTCATCCAACGCGCTTGGCCGAAGGTTATGCGACATCCGCCTGACTTCGTTGATGATAGTTTCTATGTTCTTCCCGAACGTCCGCAGTGATTTGGCATTCTTCCCGTTACTCTTCGGCATGTCCTCTTCCAACATGTCCATGCTTAATTTCATTGCGCTCAGCCTCTGACACAAATCATCGTGTAATTCACGGGAAATGCGCTGTCGTTCCTCTTCCTGAGCACGCTGGATAAGTATCGCATACTGACGCAAGTCTGCCGTTCGCTGCCGTTCAGCTTCGAACAGTTGTTCCTGCAATTTGCGTTGTTCGGTTATGTCGCGTATTGCACTGCTGATCAGAGTTCCTTCTTCAGTTTCGAGCGGACTCAGGCTGACTTCGACCGGGAATTCTGTTCCGTCTTTCCTGATTCCTTTCAGGTCAAGTCCGGCACCCATCGGTCTGGGATGAGAAGAAGTGAAATACGCCTCCCGGTGCGCCGGATGGTTCTTTCGAAACCGCTGGGGCAGGAGAAGTTCAACCGGCTGGCCCAAGAGTTCTTTTCTTGAGTAGCCAAAAACATTTTCCGTCTGCGCATTCACCAGAACAATATCGCCGCTTTGGTTCACAATTACAATTGCATCAGGCGCCGATTCCAATAAGCCGCGGAATTTTTCTTCCGCTTTCTTGCGTTCGGTTATATCCAGGCAGACGCCGATGAGGCGGTCAACTCCGCCGCTTTCATTGGCAATTACTCTGCCCTGACTTTGTAACACGCGAATCGAGCCATCGGGCCGGAGAATTCGTTCCTCAAACAAGAAAGGTGTCTTCTCGGCGATTGCAGCCTGAACGCTCTCATACTTATATCTGCGATCATCGGGATGCAGGTGACTAAGAAAGTCTTCAATTGTTCCCTTGAACGTCTCACGCGTGAGTCCGTAGATCCGGTACAATTCATCCGACCATGTAACGACGCCCGATTTCAAATCGTATTCCCAACTGCCGAGGTGCGCAATTTGTTGGGCTGTCGTGAGCTGTGCGTCTCTCTTCTGCAGTTCCTCTTCCGCAAGGCGGCGCTCGGTAATGTCCTGGTCGATACCGATCATGCGCAACGGTTTTCCATGTTCGTTCAGGATAGTTTTGCCCCGTGCATTGAGAATGCGTTGGGTTCCGTCCGGGCGGACAATTCTGAATGTATATTGTTGATCCTCGAACGAACCTTGCTTAAGAATAGTGGCAACCATGGAGCGGTCGTCGGGATGGACGAGTACAAGATACTCTTCAAGAGCTATGGAACCTTTTGCGGGGTCGAGCCCGAATATTCTATACAACTCATCAGACCATGTTAATGTGTTGGGTGCGACCTCCCATTTCCAGCTGCCGATGTTTGCGACCTCTTGCGCTTCCGCCAACTCCATTTCACTCATCCGCAGTTCTTCCTCAACTTTCTTCCGCCGGAGTACTGTGCCGAGTTGTGCGGCTGCGGCGGAGACTAGACCGACGAGCCTCTGATCTTTCATTTTTGGTTCATGGAGGAAAAACTCGAGAACTGCCACAACGTGATCGTCGGCCAGAATTGGAACTCCCATTGCGCCATGAACATCTAACGCCTCAGCCCAGTCTTTAAGAAGTAAACCCTGGTCGTTGTGTATGTCGGGCAGCCAGATGGGCTTTTTCAACATCCAAACGCGTCCTGGGATGGCACTTTGGTCATCAAATGAGCATGTCGATTGGGCAGTTAATGTTATCGCTTCGCTGTCCGGCATTCTGCTCCATGTACTGATGCATTCGATCCGGGTTTTGTCTGTGGTGGGAAGCCAGGCACGGCCCACATCCCATCCGGTGGTTTCGCATATTTTTTGGAGAGCGATTTTCAGGGCAGAGGGAACCGAGTCACTATCCGCAATTGCGATGGATAGAGATTGAAGAAGCCTGAGCTCTTCGTTTGCCTGAAGAAGCGAAGCGGTTCGTTCTTTGACGCGGTGCTCAAGCACCTCATACGCCTCCTCCAGCTCTTTGCGGGCCTTGCTTCGTTCAATCGCTTGCGCAAGAACGTTGGCGATAGCTTGCAAGAAGTTAATATCATCTTCAACAAAAGTCTTGGTGGATGAGGAGTGGGCACTGAGAACCCCCCAGTCCTGTGCGCCGCTCTTGATGAGAACGCCAAGGCCGCTGACAATATTATGTTCATGCAACAATGATGTGCCTGCGAACCGCGTTTCTTTACGCAGGTCATGCACAATGACCGGCTCGTTTGATCTTAATGTGTAGCCAGCCTGGGAACCTGAATCGGTATCGAATGTAGCAATACCCACAACGCCGTCCCGCCACCCGATTCCGGCACGAAGCAAAAGTTTCTGCGTGCCCGAAAGAACCTGGAGAATCTTGCAAAACTCCACCCCAAGTGTATTGCAGAGAAGCTTCGCCGCGTGGTCGAGTAACGTCTGTAACTCCACTCCCGACAAAGCGAACTGTCCAAGATCCGCAACGGCTGCCTGTTGCGCAGCCCGGACTTTATATTGATCTTCAAGCCGTCTTCGTTCGCTGATTTCAAGCTCAGCTTCGCGATACAAACGCGAGTTATCGACTGCAACAGCAGCCCTGTATGCCAGCTGTTCAGCAACGGTTACATCGAAGTCTTCAAGGTGGCGTCCCGATTCGGTGACCAGAAAAATTGCGCCCAACGTTCTTCCCCGCGCAATCAGGGGTGCAATAATTACGGATGCCGGATTCAGTGCGCGTAAAATCTCCAGTTGCTTGGGCTTTTTTACGGACTGTGAAATCATGGTGCCTGTAATCTCCCGGAAGAATTCCGTTTTCCCCGTCTCGATAACGTGCAGGATGCCGTAGGGTGCTTCGACATTGGATGGGAAATGCTCATGCATTTCTTCAACCCAATGAACTTTGGACGGATCCTTGTGAGCAACAGCGACGCGTTGAAGTTCTCCTGACTCTTCCTGAATGTCAATCGTACACCAATCGGCAAGGGTTGGAACCGCGAGCTTGGCAACATGCGCCAGCGTTACGTGATAATCCAATGAGCTGCCAATTTGGGCTCCTGCTTCGACCAAAAAGCGTTGAGCATTTTCAGATTTTTTTCTGCTCGTAATATCCGTTACCGATGCCAGCCAGCCCGAAAGCTCCCCATCGGCGGAGCGTAGAGGGGAGACGACAACATTGGCGTCGACCAGTTCGCCGTTGGCGCGACAAAAACGGAGTTCAAATCCTTCAGCAGGAGCTTTGCCTTCTATTGTTGCCTGAAAAGCGCGGGTAATATTATAGCGTTCCTCCTCCGGCCAATATTTATACGGCGGCATTTGCCCCACCAACTCAGCCTCGGTCCACCCCACCATCCTGCAGAACGCGGGATTGACATATGTTTGCAACCCGGACAAGTCGACGGTTGCAATGCCCGAAGAAACACCCGCCTCCACCGCGCGCCGGAATGCGTACTCCTTTTGCAATTGTTCATCCGCACGCTTTTGATCTGTGATATCGTGGAAGATGTTAATCGCGAGCCGGACATCGCCAGTATCATGAAAGACGGGTGTTGATTTTACGACGGCCCATCGTTCCTCACCGCTTTCTGTGTTTCGATGGCGTAAGGTTACGGCAATTGGGTGCTTCTCACGTACGGCGCGGCGACCCGGAAGTTCATCGGGCGTTACCGGAGTTCCATCCTCATAGCTAATCTCAAATTTTCTCAACAGTTCTAAGGGCGCAGCTTTCAATAACTCCGTGGAATTGGCGTAACCCACCTGTCGGGCAGCTACTTCATTCGCATAGACAAGTTTTCCGGACGGACTCTGGACGGTCACGCCGTCCGCCAATCCT
>JBKJJX010000062.1:0-2825 GCA_046597825.1 Bacteroidota bacterium
TCCGTATTCTACCAAAGTCAGCTTGCGGGACCGGTCGCCGTGATACATCCCGCCGATTTGTGGTACAGTTACATGCGACTCGTCAATTACCAGAAGGAAATCATCAGCAAAATAATCAAACAAACACGCGGGACGCGACCCGGGCGGCCTGCCGGAAATATGACGGGAGTAATTTTCAATCCCCGAACAGTACCCAACCTCCCGCATCATCTCCAGGTCGAAACGCGTACGTTGCTCGAGCCGTTGCGCCTCAACGAGCTTTCCGGCACGACGAAGCTCTTCAAGACGCTCTTCCAACTCCTGTTCAATGCCTTTGTAGGCTTTCGCAAGCGTTTCCTTGGACGTAACGAATTGTTTGGCGGGATAAATCACTTCGTAATCAGTTTCAGCGAGAACCTTCCCATCATTCTTATTGATATAGGAAATTCTTTCGATCGTATCTCCGAAAAACTCAATACGGATTGCTTCTTCGTTTTCATAGGCTGGAATTACCTCAACCACATCGCCGCGAACACGCATTGTACCGCGGACAAACTCGAAATCATTGCGCATATAGAAAATGTTGAGGAGTTTGCGGAGAAGTTCATTCCTCTCCATCTTCTCCCCTTTGCGGATGACAACAATCTGGCTCGCCCATTCCTCAGGAGCTCCGATGCCGTAAATGCAACTCACTGATGCAACGACAATAACATTCCTATCGCCACTCAGCAACGCGCTGGTAGCCCGCAAACGCAGGCGATCAATTTCGTCATTGATGGAAGCATCTTTTGCAATGTATGTATCGGACGTGGGGACATACGCTTCAGGCTGGTAGTAATCATAATAACTGATGAAAAACTCGACTCTGTCTTTTGGAAAGAAACTCTTGAACTCGCTGTACAATTGCGCTGCAAGAGTTTTGTTGTGCGACATGACGAGAACGGGCTTGTTCACATTTGCAATAACGTTCGACATCGTAAACGTCTTGCCGCTTCCCGTGACGCCAAGAAGCGTTTGGAATTTATCGCCGCGCAGAACGCCCTCAGTGAGTTGCCGAATCGCTTCAGGCTGATCGCCGCTGGGTTTGTAGTCGGATGTGAGAGAAAAGATGCTCATCGAATCATTCGTATCGTAACGCATCAATCGGACTCAATGCTGCCGCCTTGCGGGCGGGGTAGTATCCAAAGAACACACCGACGAGTGCAGAAAACAGGAACGACAATGCGACGGCGGACGGTTGGACAACGATAGGCCAACCGGCAAATTTGGAAATAAGATTTGAGCCGGCCAGCCCGATGGCAATACCAACAATCCCTCCAGCGATACTCAACATCATCGCTTCGAAAAGGAATTGTTGGAGAATATCGCTGCGTCGTGCGCCAATAGACATGCGGATGCCAATCTCCCGCGTTCGCTCGGTAACTGAAACGAGCATGATGTTCATGATTCCAATTCCACCCACAATCAATGAAACCGAAGCGATGCTGCCCAGCAACATGGTCATGATGCTTGAGGTCGCTGTTGCGGCGGCGGCAATTTCAGATTGATTACGGATCGTGAAATCATCATCATCCCACGGCTGTATCTTGTGCCGTGTTCGGAGAACGTCTGTGGCTTCTTGCTGTGCAGTCGGGATCAAATCTTTTGACACGGCAGAAATAAGAATGCTGCTCACGTAGTCAATGCCCTGCAACTTGCGTTGGACAGTGGAGAACGGAGCCACGACGATATCATCCTGGTCCTGGCCCCACGATGTTTGTCCTTTGGGAAGCAGTGTGCCGGTAACGACGAATGGCATATTGCCAATCCGCACTACTTGTCCGACCGGGTCGAGACCGGCAAAAAGATTCTGCACTACCGTTTGACCAAGCACGCATACCTTCGTCGACCCACGTTCGTCCTGATCCGTAAAGTATGCGCCTGTAGCAAGCTGCCAGTCGCGGATTTGGAAATATTCGGGTGAGCCGCCCTGAATGGCAGTTCCCCAATTCAGATTGCTTGCAACAATTTGACGCCCGACTCTCGTGTTGGGGCTAACCAATGCAACCGACGGACATTGTTCCCGAATCACAATCACGTCCCCCATCGTCAGCGATGTTCGAGAACCCGCACCGGTTCTCACACCACCCTGCGAGATTGAGCCGGGCGAAATGATTAATACATTCGTTCCAAGACTTGCGATTTGGGATTCGACCGCCGACTGAGCTCCCTGTCCGACTGCAACCATTGAAATGACAGCACCAACGCCGATAATTATGCCGAGCATCGTAAGCAGCGCCCTCGTTTTCTGGCGTAACAATGAATCCGTCGCAATCAGGATCGTCTCGAAAAAATTCATTTTAGAAACCTCTCCTGCGTCCGCCGCCCGGCGATTGCGGAGCGAATGGATTCTGAGTCGTTTGCGGCGTATCAGCCTGAAGACCGGTCATGCCAATCACTACTTCATCGCCTTCCTTCAGGTCCGTGCGCGTCAGTTCAACATAGCGTCCATCCTGAATTCCGGTGCCGACCATATGAGGCATCGGTGAATTCTTCGCAAGAGTCCAGACAGCTGAGCGCTTTGGCCTACCCGCGCCGCGGGCTCCTCCTTCGCGGGGACCGCGTTGAAACTGGCCACCTCCCCTTAAACTGTCCGGGCGTGCCCGCATTTTTGCAATAGTGCTGTCAATCAGTTGTTGGGCATTCGGGGGACTAAACTTCGTTGCCTGTATTGGAACTCGCAACACATCATCCTTCGATGCGACAACAATCGAAAGCGTTGCGGTCATGCCGGGCATGAGCTTCAGTGCCGGATTTTTCACGTCAATGATAACGGCGTACGTGACAACATTCTGCGTAACAACAGG
>JBKJJX010000256.1:0-6398 GCA_046597825.1 Bacteroidota bacterium
GGACAGGACTACGTGCCGGGCACGCTTCATTTTGAATATATCGATGAAGTCGTCGAAGCAGATGACCGCGAATCGTTCCTCATGGCTCGAAGACTTACGCGTGAAGAGGGATTGATATCCGGTGGATCTGCGGGCACAGCAGTCGCCGGTCTGCTCAAAGCGGCTCATCAATTCAAAGAGGACGATGTGATTGTAGTACTCCTCCCCGATTCCGGTGAACGATATCTCACCAAGATTTTTAACGACGACTGGATGAAGGAGAACGGATTCCTCGTCCCTGAGCGGATCACAGCTCGGTACATTCTTGAGTTCAGAAAGAAGACGAGCGATCTCGTGTCTGTAGACCCCCTGACCAGCGTTCGGAAGACATTGGAGCTGATAAAGCAACACGACATCTCGCAGATCCCTGTTCTCGATCGTGGCAAACCTGTGGGCGCCGTGCACGACTCGGATATGATGGCCCGGGTCATGGAAAATCCGGCGCTGATGGATTCTCCCGTCAGCACGGTGATGGACGCCTCTTTTCAGATAGTGAATATCGATACGCACGTGGAAGATTTTCTGAGACTGATGACATCCAAAAAGAATTCCGCCGTCCTCATCGAGGATCATCAGAAGATTATCGGAATTCTGACCCGATATGATGTGATCGAGTTTTTGGGAAAGTGATTTTAGGTTCTTAAGATTGACAACGAAAACATGAACAGGATAAGATAACATGAGCGAACAAGGCTTCTCGACTAAAGCAATCCACGCCGGACAACCGGCGGAACCAACAACCGGCGCCATTATGACTCCGGTTTTTCTTACCTCCACGTATGTACAGGAAGAACTCGGCAAACACAAAGGATATGAGTATTCGCGTGTTTCAAATCCTACCCGCACGGCGCTTGAATTGAACATTGCCGCCCTCGAAAATGGCAAGCACGGACTGGCGTTTGGTTCCGGCACCGCGGCTGTTGATGCTATAATGCATTTACTGAAGCCCGGCGATCATGTGATTCTCTCGTGGAATGTCTACGGAGGAACGTACCGCATTGCCAAGACGGTGTGGGAAGACTACGGATTGCAATTCGATTTTGTCGATACGACAAACCTGCAGAACATCGAGCGGGTGATTCGTCCGAATACGAAAATGCTGTTCATCGAAACGCCGACAAATCCCACGATGGAGATTACCGACCTTGCGGGTGCAGCGGCAATTGCGAAAAAATTCAAGCTGATTTCGGTTGTGGACAACACATTCGCAACGCCGTATTTGCAACAGCCAATCAACTACGGATTCGATATTGTTGTTCACAGTCTGACTAAGTATCTGAACGGACACAGCGATATGCTTGGCGGGTTTATTGTCACGAACAACGATGCATACAACGAAAAGCTTCGATTCTTGCAGAAGGCGGTCGGCGCCATTCTCAGTCCGTTTGATGCGTGGTTATGTTTGCGGGGAACGAAGACGCTTGCTGTTCGTATGAAACAGCATTGCGAGAGCGCAAAGATTGTCGCTCAATGGCTGACAGAGCAGAAGAAAGTCATGAAGGTGTACTTCCCCGGTCTCAAGGAACATCCGCAACACGAACTGGCGAAGAGACAGATGAGGGATTTTGGAGGAATGATTTCGTTTGAACTTGGTAGCCTTGAAAACGCCGCGACGTTCCTGAAGAAAGTACGGCTTTGCGCACTTGCTGAAAGCCTTGGCGGTGTGGAAACAATCATCACGCATCCCGCATCGATGACCCACGCGGCGATTCCCGCAGATCAGCGTGCGCGCATTGGTGTTACGGATGGATTGGTCCGCATCTCGGTCGGCATCGAGGACGTTGAAGATATTATTGCCGATCTCGGGCAAGCGATGCGTTGATGGTGTGGAAACTTCCTTGCCCGATGTGCAGTTGATGTCGACGCGTTAGGGATGCGGATGGTTTATCCGCCGCAGGCGGACGAGCGCAGCGAGCCAGTAGCAGCCCGACCCCGTAGGGGGAACGCCCAAAAGAATTGTCCCTTTCGTTGTATTCAACTGCTCCTTTTGTTATCTTTTTTGCGTGAGCATGTCGAACCGTTCAATTCGTATTTCCTTCATAACGAGCACAACCGAACAATGAAAGCTATAATAATGGCTGGCGGGTTCGGGACGCGGCTGCGCCCTCTTACGTGCAACACTCCCAAACCCATGGCGCCCGTAATGAACAAGCCAATGATGCACCACATCGTTGAGTTACTGAAGAAACACGGCATCACGGATATGATTTCGACTCTGTTTTACTCACCCGATACCATTACAAATCATTTCGGTGACGGTTCGCGCTTCGGCGTGAAGATGAGTTACGTAAAGGCTGATGCCGATTACGGAACCGCCGGCAGCGTCCGCAATGCAACAAAAGGTTTTTCGGAACGAACGCTGGTAATCAGCGGGGATGTGTTGACGGATTTCGATTTGTCCGCTGCGATTCGGTATCACGAGGAAAAGAAGTCGAAGGCAACAATCGTTCTCACCCATGCGAAAAATCCACTCGCGTTCGGCGTGGTAATTACAGCTTCTGATGGCAAGATTACACGTTTCCTCGAAAAGCCATCATGGGGCGAGGTCTTTAGCGATACAATCAATACCGGAATTTACATTCTTGAACCCGAAGTGTTGGAGATAATTCCCTATCGCGAAGAATTCGATTTCAGCAAAAACTTGTTCCCGCATCTGCTACGGCACGACATGGGATTATACGGCTACATTTCGGATGGCTATTGGCGGGATATCGGAAACCTGAATGAGTACCAGGAAGCACACATTGATGCTCTCGCCGGTGCAGTGAAGGTGAACATTGAAGGAACCAAAGACGGAGGGCTGTATTACGGTGAGGGCTGCAATATTCAACGCGACAATCTCCACATTCACGGCACTGTATTGTTGGGAAAAAATGTTACGATTGGAGATGACGCAAAACTTTCGAACTGCGTCATCGGCGACAATTGTGTTATCGGCCCCGGAGCATCACTGCGGAACGTCGTGTTATGGAATGACGTAGTCGTCGGCCACAGTACCGACCTCTCCAATGATGTTATTTGTTCGCGCAGCTCCATCGGCGAAAAAGCGGTGATCGCTGAGAATGTGTTCATTGGCGACGCCTGCTGGATCGGACGCAAAGCACAACTCTCGTCCAACATCAAGCTCTGGCCGGAAAAAGTTGTTGAAGAAGGCGCCATCCTCACACGAAGCCTTGTGTGGGAAGACAAATGGCTCCGCGAGTTGTTTGCAGATTCACGTGTTACCGGACTATCGAATATTGAAATGAACCCGGAGTTTGGCGCCAAACTGGGTGCGGCGTACGGAGCCTTCATTGGAGAAGGAAAAACAATTGTCACGTGTCGCGATTCGGATAATGTTTCCCGCATGATGAACCGTGCGCTTATTTGCGGCCTGATGTCTGCAGGCGTCAATATATTCGATTTGCGTGCGATGTCGATTCCACTTCTGCGACATGAGTTGAGCAGCGGCAAGGAAGCAGGCGGTATTCACGTCCGCCGTTCGCCATTTGATAAAAACCTGACCGACATTATTTTCTTCGATGCTAATGGCAAAGACTTGCCATCGGGCAGGACAAAGAATATTGAACGCCTGTTCTTTGGAGAAGATTTTCCCCGTTCAGCACGCGACAAGGTGGGAGATATTTTCTTTCCCGAGCGAACTACCGAATCGTATCGCGAGAAATTCCTTTCTTCTATCAATATCGAAGCAATCAACAAGCGCAAGTTTAATCTGGTCATTGACTACTCGAACGGCGTTGCATCCACCATCTTTCCCGTAATTCTCGGATCATTTGACTGTCAGATTATTGCTACCAATGCCCATCTCGACCCGAAGCGCTTAACACGTGACCAATACGAATTCGATAATTCAATTAAACAACTGACCCATATCGTGACATCGTTGAAATACGATTTGGGGTGTTTGATCGACGCAGGCGGCGAGAAGATTTTTGTTGTGAATGAGAACGGCGAAGTGATAAACAGCGACCGGCTCCTGACGATTGTTACGGAGTTGTTCCTGTTGACAAACCCTGACGCCACAACTGTTGCGGTCCCGATTACAGCTTCCGGTGATATTGATATTATTTGCGCCAAGCGAAAAGTGAAAGCTATCAAAACCCGGAACAGCCATCTGGCCATGATGGAGTCGGCGACCAATAAATCGACTCGCTTCGTTGGCGGCAACAAGGGTGGATTCATCTTCACGGATTTCTTTTTTGCAACAGATGCGATGTATTCATTTGTGAAGATCCTGGAAATGATGGCTCTGACGGATAAACGTCTCGGCGAGATCGATGCTTCACTCCCGCACATGGTTATGTCCAAACGCAATGTTAATTGTTCGTGGGAACATAAGGGAAAAGTAATGCGCAACATCATGCGCAATACGGAAGGAATGGAAAGGGACCTGGTGGATGGTGTGAAGGTCCATCTGGAACACAATAAAACTCCTGCATCGGTGCTACTGCTGCCGGACAAAGAACGCCCGCTCTTCCACATAAACGCCGAAGCAGCCGATGTGGCAACTGCAGACCAACTTGCAAATCAATATGAACGTAAAATTATTCAATGGCGCGATGATGCATAAGGAGTATGTTAAAGGATGAAGATAAGTGACCTCCTGACGGAGAATCTGGTCGTTACAAACCTCCAGGGTGATTCTAAAGACGATATTATCAACTCTATTGTTGATTTAGTCGGAGCGTCTCCAAAAGTTCTCGATAAAGAGAAAGTCCGGGAGGCCGTACTTGAACGTGAGCGTATCATGTCCACTGGTGTTGGCGACGGCTTTGCAATCCCTCACGGAAAAACCCACGCCGTTTCTGACATTGTCGCGGCGTTTGCCGTAACGGCCAAGCCTATTGATTACGAATCCCTTGATGAGAAACCTGTACGATTGGTTTTTATCCTTGTGAGCAAAGTGAATATGGTTGGCCCGCATATAAAATTGCTCAGCCGGATCTCCCGCCTCATGAACAAACCCGATTTCCGGAACAAACTTCTTTCCGTGCAATCCCCGAAGGAGATAATCGAATTGTTCAAGCAGGAAGAAGCCACATACTTCGAGGGATAGCACACGTGGCAAAAGTGAAGAAGACGAATGAGTTCGAGTACCGGCTGACGATCGCTCCGCATGTGAACGAACGGCGGCAGATTCCAACCGTTCTCATCACCATCGAAACAACGAAAGCATTTGCGAGTTTCCGGTATGAACTTTCCGTGCAGGAAAAAAGGAACGGAAAGAAAATACTGTATACGATACTCGGACTAAAAACCCCTCAGCTTAGTTTACCCGCATCAGGGACGGCGCAGTTCGTACAGGAATACGACGACTTGAAGGGAAAGTATATACTTGAAGTGGAAAGTCTCGATGGTACCACGAATGAATTCACGGTAAACTTCACGCAAAAGAAAATGAAAGTTCTGTCCTCTCCTCAAACTCCATTTATCGAATTGGTTGTTGCATGATTCCCATTCTGTTTGAAATTGGCCCCATCAAGATTTACAGTTACGGCCTGATGCTTGGCATCGGTTTTTTGCTCGGCAGCTATATTTTATCGCTTGAGTTCAAACGCAAAGGCATCGATCCGAACATGGCGAGCAACATCACTATCATCGCTCTCATCTTCGGGATAGCGGGCGCAAAAATGTTGTATCTGATCGAAAACTGGAGTCTGTTCGTCAAGGCGCCGATTGATATGACGTTTTCCGCCGGAGGACTTACATGGTATGGCGGTTTCATTCTTGGTATGACGGCGATCTACGTTTACGTTCGCTCGAAAAAGATTCCCGTTCTGAAAGTAATAGATGGACTTGCCGTTGCACTCATCCTGGCGTATGGCGTTGCCCGCCTGGGCTGTCATTTTTCCGGTGACGGCGACTATGGTTTTCCGACCGACCTGCCGTGGGGAACAAATTATGAACATGGTACGTATCCGCCGTCGCGGGCGTTTGCAATCTTTCCGGAAATAACCAGCAAATATCCGGGCGGAGTCGTGCCGGACAACACCCCATGTCATCCAACTCCTGTGTACGAAATGATTCTCGGTGTAATCGGATTCACGCTCATGTGGAAATATTTTCGAAAACAGAATTATCCGGACGGCATGTTGTTTGCAATTTATCTCGTCATGTCCAGCCTCTTTCGCTTCAGCGTGGAATTTTTGCGCCTGAATCCCCGACTGTTTCTGGGTCTTTCGGAAGCGCAACTCATCAGCGTGATTTTATTCCTTGTTGGTGTTGCGTGGATTCTGATCCTGAGCCGTAAAACTTCTGCCGCGACTTCATGATTCTTGTCGAATTATACTCCAAGGACGATTGTCAACTTTGCGACGAAGCAAAAACTGTTTTGCAATCTGTCCAGAAGGAATTTCCTT
>JBKJJX010000305.1:0-23221 GCA_046597825.1 Bacteroidota bacterium
TAAATGTTCCCAGCGGGTTTGCACCATGCCGATGTTCGGATCGGTGTTAAAGTGCGGAATCGTTTTGAGCAGGAAATCCTGGCGCGGAACAAAATCAGCATCGAAAATTGCGATGAACTCACCACGGGCACACGCCAATCCCTCCTTTAAGGCACCCGCTTTGTATCCCTGCCTGTTTGGCCTCCGGATATGTTTGATATCGAATCCCAGTTTCTGATATTTTTCCACAAGGCCGCCGATGACGTCAATTGTTTCGTCAGTAGAGTCATCGAGCAACTGAATCTCCATCTTGTCTCTCGGATAAATCATTGCGCATGCAGCGTCAATCAGTCTGCCGACCACATACCGTTCATTAAACACCGGCAGCTGAACGGTCACGATCGGATATTCATCGAGCGCCTTTACCGCCACGGATTTTTTATCCTTGAACTTCAGATAGTAGTAGATCATTATGAAACCGTGCAACCCGAAAATGAACAGAATCGTGAGCGACACGATGTACGCAATCAATATAAATTCAGCCATGATGGTTTTTTCTTTTACCTCTTGTATGTGACTGTACAGTTATGTTCTACCAGCCCGAAACAGTTTCAAGTAAAATATCTTCTGAAACCTTCCTGATGGCTTCGTCGAATGCCGCCTGTCGCTGTGTAAATCCGGCAGTCGGGTCATAGTCGCCATAATTGCTAAATGTCTTCTCGTATATTCTTTTCCGCAGCTTCATATCCTGATACACAACTTTTACCGACATATTAATACGGCGTTTGTTAACTGTTTCCCCGCCTCCGACGGAAACTATTTCATCCCTGGCAGAGACTATAACGCCGTCAAGAATTGAATCGGCGGCACTTTTGTCGGCCACTTCAAGGCTGTTATCACGGATAAACAAATCCGTCAGTATGCGGGTCATTCTCTCTCGCAGACTTGGTTCGCCTAAGCCCGTTTGATCTTCCATCAACGGAATTGCGATGGTCTTGAGATGACTCGGGACGGAAGCGCCCGTAAACGAATAGCAGCCAGCCGATACCACAATGAGAATCGACAGAATGATGGCGATGAAAACTTTCATCGATCCTCTAAATGGTATTCTTTTATTTTCCGGTACAGAGTCCGTTCGCTGATGTTGAGCGCCCGCGCCGCCGCTCTGCGATTTCCTTTAAATCTCTGTAACGCTTCGGCAATGAGCTTATGTTCCATCTCGTTCATGGACAAGCTCGTATCGGCATTGATTGCCATCGGGTCAGGCGGATGTTGAGCATTGATCAACGCGCTCGCCTGGTCGTTCAGCGCATTTTTCAGGTCGACAATATCTGCTTTGATTTCCAGTAGCGCCCGGAGAATCAACTCTCGCTCGGCCTGCTCTACAGTCTTGCCGGTTACAGCCGGAAGATTCCGGTTTGATGTTCCCGGTTGACCGGAGTCCTTCAAATATTTCCGGACGTCTTCCGCCTGCAGATACTTTCCGCTCTCCAGCACGAGCATGCTTTCGACCACGTTGCGCAACTCCCGGACGTTGCCGGGCCAATAATAGGAACGCAACAACTGCATCGCTTCATCGGAAATGCCGCCGAATTTCACACTGTTTTTCGCGGAGAATTCGTCGGTGAATGCCTTGAACAATACGGGGATATCTTCCGTTCTCTGACGCAACGGAGGGATGGCAATGTTGACCGAGCGGAGCCGGAAGTACAGATCAGATCTGAAATTATTGTTGCGGACCTCATTCTCCAAATTCTTATTCGTCGCTGCAATGATGCGAACATTCACGCGGCGGGGGACAGATGAGCCGACGCGAAGGAACTCCCCATTCTCAAGCAAGCGGAGAATTTTCACCTGGGCGGAGAGAGGCATTTCGCCGATCTCATCAAGAAAAACCGTTCCGTTGTCGGCGAGCTCAAAATATCCCTTCCGCTCGCCCGACGCGCCGGTGAACGATCCCCGCTCATGGCCGAACAATTCGCTTTCGATTATGCCTTCAGGGATTGCGCCGCAGTTTACAGTAATGAGCTGCTTCTTGTTTCGCTGGCTGGCTGCGTGAATAGCTTTCGCAATAATTTCTTTCCCGACGCCGCTCTCGCCGGTGATAAGCACAGTAATATCTGTTGGTGCGACCTGCTGCACCACTTCGACAATTTTCTTGATCTCAACCGAGTCACCGATGATGCCGTGCTCTTCCTGAAACGAGGGTTGATTCAATTTGAGTGCTGTGCTTTCCACTTTAACGGCTCACCACGAGATAGTCGATGTTGAATGATTGTTTGATTTCGTCTCCACGGATTCTTGCTTCATCTGCAGTGGCGTAATCGCCGACGTAGACAGCAAATAATTCACGGTCGCCCCTCACCTTGCTTGCAACCTCAGCCCGATATTGTTGATATTCAAAAAATTGTTTCTGCTTGCTTGCATTGCCCATGGTCGAATACACGCCAACCTGTAACGTGAAGTTACCCGTTGATTTGGGTTCCGACGGCGTTGAAATTTCCGTTACTGGTTTGGAAACCGGAGTCGTGGTTGTTGACGCTTCAGATGACGTGGAGCTTTCAACTCTGCCCTTCGCGTCGCCAGGAGACTCACTGGCCAACTCGGCAACGTATCGCGAGTCGGGATAGCGCGTTTGTAATTGATTGAGTTTGATTTCCGCCGTGCGATTCAATCCGATTGCAGAGTAGAATTTGTAGACTTTGTACAGCGCATCATCCGCCCATTCCCCGGCCGGATATTTGTCCACAATGTCCTGATATAGCCGCACAGCTTCAGCTCCGTCTTTGGTCATCACCGCCTGCAAATACAGCACGCCTGAATTGTTGGGATATCGACTCAGTAGAGAAGGAAGCTCGGCACTGACTTCTTCGCCGCGACCATTTTCGATCATTGATAGATAAGTTTCAATTTCAGGTTGTTGCGAAAACGAAAAAGTAATTCCTGAAGCACAAAGTATTATCGCCCACAAGTATCGTCGCATCACGCAATCGCCTCGGCCATTGTTGATTGTTCAGCATTTCCCCGCACCGCTACGACGCTGCCAAAAAGTGTTGAAGGGCTGCCTCGTTCAATGAGTATGTCTGCATATTCGCCCACCCGCTCTTTTGTGCGCGGGAAAACGACCATTTTATTCGTATCTGTTCGTCCAATCCACTCGTCGTTTGATTTTCTGCTCGGACCTTCTACGAGAATCTGTTCTACTGTTCCGATTGTGCCCTGGTTGATTTCAAATGAAATGTTTTGCTGCATTTGAGAAATATCAAATACGCGTTGGCCCTTGACTTCTTCGGGAACATCATCCGCCAGATCCCACGCCTTTGTGTTTTCACGCGGCGAATATTTGAATGTATAGGCGCCGTCGTATCGGACGCTTCGCATCAATTCCACAGTCATTGCATGTTCTTCTTCTGTTTCAGAAGGAAAGCCGCTGATAATATCCGTCGAAAGGCTTGCACCCGGCATTGCAGCGCGGATCTTTTCAACAAGCCCCAGATAATGTTCGATGGTGTACGTGCGGTTCATTTCCGAAAGAATTCGGTTCGATCCGGATTGGACGGGAAGATGAATGTATTTGCAGATGTTCTCGTTTGCTGCGATTGTCTCGATGAGTTTGTCACTCATATCCTGCGGGTGAGATGTGGTAAAGCGAACGCGGAGAGAACTGTCGACGTTTGCGACGTGCCGCATTAAAGCCGCAAAATCATAATCGTTATCGCGGTAAGAATTTACATTCTGTCCAAGCAAAGTAACCTCTTTGAAACCCTGAGCGACCAGTGATTGAACTTCACCGAGAATACTATGTAAAGAACGGCTTCGCTCCCGCCCGCGGGTAAACGGGACAACACAAAAAGTGCAAAATTTATCGCAACCCCGCATCACAGAAAGCCACGCAATAACGCCTTCGGTTCGCAATGGGACGATATCCTCGTAGTTTTCGACACGGGAAAGCCTTGTTGCAATTCCTTTTTCGCCTGTCAACGCTTGCTCAATCAGCGCCGGAAGTTTTCTGTATTCATCGGGCCCGACCACAAGATCGACGACCCGTTCTTCTTCTACCAACTTAAAGCGCAGGCGTTCCGCCATGCAGCCTAAAATTCCAATGACCAGGTTTGGGTTCTGCTTTTTGAATGTCCCGAACAACCCCACTCGCCCATAAATACGCTGCTCGGCGTTATCGCGAATGGCGCATGTATTCACCAGCATCACATCGGCATCGGACATTTCGCGCGTAAACCCGTAGCCGTGATTTTTCAGAATACCGCCCACAACTTCGCTGTCTGCCATATTCATCTGGCAGCCATATGTTTCAATGTACACGCGCTTCATTGGGTATGACACAAATGACTTGTTGTTTTGAGGTGAAGAAATTTATTCATTGCATCAGATAATAACAACGCAGCATGGTTAAAGTAGAGTTAAATCATTTTAATTGCCTTCCAATTTTGGACTGTTGAATGACAAATCGGCACGCAATTAAAATTTAGGGGTGATCAAAATCTTTCCAGACAAAATTTCCGGCAGGCTGTCTGTCTGTTGAGTCGTGGCTAGATCAAAAAAACTTTCGTATCTTCATAGCGCAATCATTCACAAAATAGATTCCCGAATAAGAAAACAACCCTATGATGCCATCAGATTTATTGGCGAGTATCCACGCCAAAGCAGTTAGCCTGAAAAAAACAGTTGTCCTGCCTGATGCGACCGACGAACGAACAATAAAAGCAGCCCGCGTTCTAACCGACAAAGGAATTGTTAGTCCGATTCTCGTTGGTGACCAACGGGCGATCGAGGAACTGGCAGGAAAACTCGGTGCCTCCCTCGGGGGAATTCGCATTGTTGACCCTCAGCGCTCGGAGATGCTCAGTAATTTTTCACATGTATTTTTCAATCTCCGCAAAGCAAAGGGAATTAAGTTTGAAGATGCGCAGACGACGATGACTCAGCCACTTTTCTTTGCGGCGATGATGGTGCGTGAGTCAATGGCGGATGGTAGTGTTGCCGGATCACTTTCCACCACCGGCGATGTATTGCGTGCGGGGATTCAGGTGTTGGGGTTGACAGAGGATATAAGTGTCGTCTCCAGCTTTTTTGTGATGGTATTTCCTCAACAGGTGTTTTCGTTTGCGGATTGCGCCGTCGTTCCCGATCCGACGGTTGAGCAG
The DNA here is from genome assembly GCA_046597825.1 of Bacteroidota bacterium. Classification (GTDB taxonomy): domain Bacteria; phylum Bacteroidota; class Ignavibacteria; order UBA10030; family UBA6906; genus CAADGV01. The sequence continues at coordinate 5,142 of JBKJJX010000305.1, forward strand.
CTTGCCGATATCGCAGCATCGACCGCAGACAATCACAGAAAACTAACGGGTGACGAGCCGCGAGTGGCGATGCTTTCGTTTTCCACGAAGGGAAGCGCAAACCATCCACTTGTCGAGAAAGTGCAGCAGGCTACAACACTTCTGAAGAAAAAACGTCCCGACCTTGCGGTTGATGGCGAGCTCCAGCTGGATGCGGCGATCGTACCAAAGGTTTCGCAATCGAAAGCGCCAGGCTCACCCATCGGAGGACGCGCCAACGTTCTGATCTTTCCCGATCTGAATGCCGGCAACATCGGGTACAAACTCGCGCAGCGACTCGGCGGAGCTGAAGCCATCGGGCCGATAGTTCAGGGATTACGACGTCCGGCATTCGACCTCTCGCGCGGTTGCAGTGTGGAAGATATTGTCAATGTTGCCGCCATCAATGCGGTCATGGGTGCGGCGTAAATTTGCTACGGAGAAGAGGAGAATGGAGATGAGGACCGGAAAATTATTTTTTTGTGCGGTGTTGCTGGTTACAAGTATTCGTTGCGATGATTCGAACGATGTCATCACAATACAGGATCCGATTCCGGCGGACGATGCCACAATGATTGCCTCCGGATGTTCTGACTCGGAACCAAGTCACACGGGCGTTGCAACATATTACACCTGGGCGGATGGTGGCGGCAACTGCAGCTTCGATCCGACACCGAACGATCTGATGGTTGGTGCAATGAACCACGTGGATTACGCTGGCTCGGCCGTGTGCGGTTCCAGTGTTACAATTACAGGCCCGAAGGGACGTGTCACTGTTCGCATTGTTGATCAGTGCGGCGATTGTCCGCAGGGACATATCGACTTGAGTCCGCAGGCGTTTGCACGGATTGCAGATATCCCGACGGGAATCGTTCCGATCAAATGGCGCTATGTTGCGACGGCTGTGCAGGGAAGTATCATTTACCATTTTAAGGGCGGCAGCAATCAATGGTGGACTGCCGTGCAGATCCGGAATCACCGTTATCCCGTTGCGAAGTTCGAATACATGAATGGGCAGGGAACATTCATAACGGTCCGGCGGAGAACTTATAACTATTTTGTTGAGCCCAATGGCATGGGCCCGGGGCCCTATACGTTTCGCGTGACAGATATTTACGGACATGTCCTCACTGATAGCGGGGTACCACATGTTGAGAACGGCAATGTTGCAGGGGCAAATCAATTTCCTTCGTGTAGTACCGCATCTACGGATGAGGCAAAAGACCAATGACGATTACAAATGAAAAACATAATTCCTCTTTTCTCCGCACTTGTATTTCCGCTGATTGTTTCAGGTTGCGCAACACAGTCGGTATATCTTCAAAACCTTAGCGTCCGCGGACCGCAAAGCCAGACACCGCTGTTTATAACAAAAGACAATGTAGTCGGTGAGTTTACTGTCGCTCCGCGATTCTCTCTGAACGACAAAACTCCCATTACCGGCCGCGCAATCGATCATTCGGATGTGAATGCTGCCGGAGTATATCAGGTGGATACGGTGAACGACAATGGTGTCACCAGATACATTCAGCGAAATGGCGTCAACACCAAAACGTTTGAGAGACGAAACTTCAGGTGGGATCCGGCAACGTTCAGTGCTTCTGTAGATTTTGAATATCTGGCTGCTCCGCAGATAGCTTTTGTTGGGGGAGTAAATTACTCAGGGGGCTCTTCGCAACAGTTTATGGGGGCAAATGCGGGAATAGGATTTTTGTTTGAGGGAAAACATCTGGCCACGCGTGTCGATGTTGGCGCGCACTGGAATTCGATCTTGTACGATGTGGATTATGTCGTAACAGCTACGCCTATTTCCCTCGGCCCGAAAGAAACTGAAGTTGCATTCTTTCACAACAGCGGCCGGGCATCTCATGTGAACGCGTATGGCGCATTCACCATCAACTCAAAAGCTGCTTCATGGCCGGTTCAATTTTTTGCACAGTTCGCAATTACCCGGCAAACCGTTGTGGAGATCGATGCCGACTCGTTCAACCGCGAATCAACAGCGTTATCATCTCTATCGTTTTTTATGATAACACCGGGCTTGTACTTTGAATTAAGTCGGGGCTCGCGGTGTCTTCTGGGCGTTCAATTGCGTGACGAAACAGAATTGCTTGTCGGGGATCCCGGACTTCTGGTATCGCCTTTTGTGCAGTTCGAGTTCAGACTGTAATCACCTCCGCGGTCCTGCTCTCAAATCAATCCACTTGATTCTTCTGTCTGCCCTTTGCCAGTCGTACAAGCGCGGCGAGAAGAAAAATTGTGCCAAGGACTGCAACGACCGATGACCCTGCCGGAAAATCAAATTGTGCGGAAAAATAAATTCCGAGAAAGCTGCCCAGTACGCTTAACACCATCGCCACAAATACCAGTCCCCCTTTTTTTCGCGTGAGAAGAATTGCAGCTACAGGCGGCACGACGATGTACGAAAAAACAGGAATCACGCCACCCGCCCGCACAGCAAGCACAATGGTCAAGCCGATGGACAGATAGAACAAAAAATTCCACAGATTGAAAATGCCGACATGTTCGGCCTGATGGTTCTCAAATTTCTCGGTGAGGGCGAAGAATTGTTTTCGAAAAATGAGATGAAACAACCCGATGATGCCGAACACCGTCGCCATAATTCCGATTTGCTGCGTTGTTACTGTAAACAAGCTGCCAAAGAGTACTTCGGAGATGTCCGCTTCTCCATGCGGCGCCTTCGAGATAAGGAGAACAGTCGCCGCGCTCGCAACGGCGTACACAATGCCGATGATTGCTTCCTGTTTCAATCGTTTATCACGCACATTGATGAAGGAAAGAAGAAATGCCCCGACCATCGTAAAGACAATCGAGATAATCGTCGGATCTTTTTCGAGAAAATTTGCAAACGCAACGCCGAGCATGGAGATTTGTCCGAGTGCCAGATCGACGAAGACAATCCCCCGTCCAACGACATGCACGCCGAGATACGAGAGCAGCAATCCCATGACGACGCTGACGAGAAGAGCGTTAAGAATGAACGTGTGACTGAACAAATCCGACATGACGTTTCTCCCGTGTAGTTTATTTCAAAGCGTCAACCATTTTTGCAACGTTATAATCAAACAAATCGAAATATGTTTTGATGCCGGGATCCGCACCAACGGATGTAGCGAGCGTGACCACCTTACCGCTGGCATTGCGCGCCACAAGTTGTGCCGACTCAGCCGTAAAATAAGGTGACGTGATAATGATTTTGATGTTGGCGCTTTTCATCTCGCCAATCACTTTCGCCAGCTGCGATGGAGATGGCGGGATGCCCGGTTTCGGTTCAAGAAAATCCACGATCTGCAGGCCGAAGCGGTGTTCAAAATACACCCACTCATTGTGATACGCAATGATCTTTGTCCCCTTGAACGGCATCATCTTCGCCGTCCATTCTTTGATCTTCACATCGATCTTGTCGTCAAATGCTGCCAGATTTGCCTTGAAATATGCTTCGTCCGCTCCATCCAGACGAACAAGCCCGTCATAAATATTTTTTGCAATCACCTTGCTGATTAGCGGGTCGAGCCAATAGTGAGGATTTCCGTAGATGTGAATGTCGCCCTCTCCGCGGTTGACACTTGACGGAACCTGCAGCAACGGAACGTTGACAGATGCGTCGACGTACCCGGCACCTCCCACCATAATTGCAGCATTGCGTGCGCTGTTGAGCAGCGGTGGCACCCAACCTGTTTCGAGGTCCAGCCCCACGGTGACAAACATGTCCGCCTTCGAAAGTTTCAGAATGTAACTTGGCTTCGGGTCGACAAAGTGTGGATTCTGGAAACCGGTGGCAATGGCGAAGACATCAACTTTATCTCCGCCGACAAGTTCGGTGATACTCCTGAGATCCGTCAGGGATGTAACTACACGGAGTCTGTCTTTTGATTGCGCATCCTCGCCGGCGAGTGTAAGAAATACAATCAGAACTATGCAAAGAAGTTTGGGAATGGAATGTTTCATAAAAAGCCTTTTCTGATTATGAGTGAATACTAATACGCGTGTGCACCATGCGCCCCGATGACAAACACCGAGCGCAGAAGTATTTGATTCATGTTTGGCAAAACGTTTGATGTTGTCGTCTTGAACTCCAATTCGACTTTTTGAAACTCCGTTGCAAGCCAGCCGAGTGTTCCCGAGTATGCACGCTCAACATACGAAGCGTTGTCGGGCGCATTTGTGTAATCAAAACGTCCCGTCAGGAAAATGCGTTTGTCGAGTTGATATGTCGCAAGAGCGTACATTCCCCACGAATTGATTTTTTCAACCGGAGAAATCTTTTTGGAACTGGATAACGCCTCCAGCTGCAAAACGAAAGATTGATAGGTGTTGAACTGCAGAGGCTTCCATTTGTACGTAAGATCGATAGCGCCAATGACGGACGCGAAAGCCGAATCGTTTTGCCCGGATGCAGCGCTCAAGCCGAGTTCGAACGTGGAATTGTCGGACAAGTCCCAGAAATTTTTGAGATGGCCGACATACAAAAACCGATCAACGTCACTTGTAACGAAACTCGGATTGTCGGATGGCCCGCGGGTTACCTCAAATGTCAGTTCCTGATAAAACTCGAACGGGTTCGGAACAAGCCAGCTCAGCGAGAATCCCTCATCATTCAATCCTTCTTCACCCAGATACTGTGCATACACATTTGGAACGTCGATAAAGGACAGGGCATGCGGGTGAATGGTGTTGATCTTTCCAAATGTACTGCGGAATTTTCCGGCTCTGAGTTGCAGACTCGCAGGCAGATCAAGTGTTGTGAGATATCCCTCTTCCAGATCAAGACCGAACTTGCCCGTTGCAGGGTCGCGTGAGACAGAGAGGAAAAAATCCGCCCGCGCATACGGGTCGACAACAGATTGGATTGCGAGTTCCGCCTCGTGAAACTCGGCATCGAAGTGGCGACGTGCCGGAGAAAGATACGAAGCCCTGAAATTGCCGATCACGCTCATGTTCGGATTTGTGGAAGGCGCGGAACGGGGAGCAGCAGCCGGCGCGTCTTGTATTTGCGGTTGCTGCGTGGCGGACATTTCAAGCTGCAATTGTTTTATCAGAACCGAATCGACTGCGGCGGTTGTGTCCTGTTGAGCGGTCGCTATCGAGCAAACGGCAAAGAGGAACGACAGTATCAACGCAAGCCGCAAAGAATAGGGAAGTGCCATATTAGTGGACTCCATACGCTAATGAAAAAAATCTGGTTTGGACTAAAGCGACTTATGCGAAGGTGGGAGGTGGGCCGCGTTTACTGCACTGAGGCAAGTCCACGATGTTTGGCCTGTCGACGGAGCGGGTAAACGGAACGATTACAATAACGTTAAGAGGCGCAATCTGTGGCGGCAACTCTTCAACCGTTAACTGTCGGGAATAGGTACAGATAGTGCATACGCCGGCTGCCTCAAGGTTGAGACAATACTCGAGTCCCCCGCACGTGTGGGCGGCAAGAGTTTCTTCCTGAAGAACGCGGACGTTCACAACATCGTGATGCACAAACTCCTGAAGTCCGGTGCCCAGCGTGGTTGCAAACAGCGCGAGGATTGCTGCTATCAGTTGTAGAGAGGGTTTCATTTCACTTCAATATACTTGTTCCAGCCGCGACATACAAGAAAGCGGGGACGCCGGTAATGTCTCAGTTTCAAATCAAGCTTAGTCCTCCAACCCATGTCATGCCGAAGTGCTTTTTTTCAGCATCCTTTCAAGTTTGTTCTTGGTTCAGATTCCGAATAAAGAACATTTCGGAATGACGTGTGCTGCCAAACTGAGACACTACGGGACGCCAGGAGCATTTGTTCAATGGGAAAATTCCCTTCTGTTTTGAAGGAGAACCGGTGTTTCTCATTTTGTATATTGGACAAGAATAGATTTCAATACTTTGATGAAACTTCGAAAACAAATTGTTGCCCTCCTCTTTTTAGCTCTCACATCGTTCCTCTATTCAGAAAGCCTTCTCGCCCAGAAAATTCAACAGGAAGCAGAGGGTTGTTCCGGCAAAGCACGATTTCTTGCCCGCCATTCGGTTATCACCGGGGGATATGTCGATCCGCAAATCGATGTTCACTATTATAAACTCGCGCTCGATATCTCTGTCTCGTCCCCATACCTGCGAGGCACGGTTACCGTAAAAGCTCAGAGTCTCTCCGACAGTCTCACACGAATAATTCTCAATCTTGCTGATCCGATGATGGTGGATTCCATTTTCATTTCCGGCGTGCGAACAACATTTAACCGGAGTGCGGGCAATCTACTGATCTCCACAAATCGGACGTATCGCATTGGGAATGAGGTTGAGATGGAAATTCATTACCGCGGTTTTCCATCTGCTACGGGTTTCGGAAGTTTTGCATTTTCAAATCATACGGGTACGCCGTGGATATGGTCTCTCAGCGAACCATACGGCGCCAGTGATTGGTGGCCATGCAAAGATCATCCGTCGGACAAAGCCGATTCTGTTGACGTCTGGGTGACGTGCAATCAATCCTTCAAAGTAGGATCGAACGGAAAGCTCATAGCCGTTCTTGAGAACGGAAATGGGACGCATACATACAAATGGGCTGAACGCTATCCGATTGCAACGTATCTGGTTTCGGTTGCGATTACAAACTTTGCCGAGTTCTCCAACTGGTTCCGCTACTCACCGACGGATTCAATGGAGGTGCTCAATTATGTTTTGCCGGAACATCTTGATGAGGCAAGGCAGGCGCTTCCGGTTGCAGTTGATGCGCTCCGTATATTTTCGGAGAGATACGGAATGTATCCGTTTATTCACGAGAAGTACGGCCATAGCGAATTCGGGCATCTTGCGATGGAACATCAAACAATGACATCAACATCGACATTTAACGAGCTTACAATTGTTCACGAACTCGCCCATCAATGGTTTGGCGATTTGATTTCGCCTGCAAGCTGGGCGCATCTCTGGTTGAGTGAGGGTTTTGCAACGTACAGCGAGGCAATCTGGTCAGAAGCAAGATACGGACAAGCAGGCTACCGGAACGTTATGAATCTACGCATGGACGCAGCGCTGAAAGCTGTCGGGTCGCTCGTTGTTCAGGACACCTCAACCGTGGCGAGTTTATTTCAGACTGACCGCGTGTATTCGAAAGGTGCCACAGTGTTGCATATGCTTCGGCATATTCTCGGAGATTCGGTTTTCTTCGGTGCAATGCGAAGCTACGTTGCCGACCCAACTCTGAGATATAACATTGCAACAACCGTGGATTTTCAACGGGCATGCGAAACTTACTCGGGAAAGCAATTGGATTATTTTTTCAACGAGTGGTTGTACGGTGAGAAGTTTCCGATATATGATCTCGAATGGCACGCCGACTCTGCAGCGCATCGGGTTGTTGTTCAGATAAACCAGGAAACGCACACAGCAAATCCCTCCTTCTTTACAATGCCTGTCGATGTTCGTCTTTCCGCTTCAAACTGGGACACGACTGTTGTTTTGTTTCATTCCTATTCAGGACAGGAGTTCACGATTGAAACATCCCATGTTCCGTTTTCGGTCGTGCTCGATCCCGACCGTTGGATTCTGCAACTGAGACAGAACGCGAATACTCTTCTGACAGATTTTGCACTTGATCAGAATTACCCCAATCCCTTCAATCCAAAAACCACAATTCGTTTTCATCTGCCGCATCGCACAGCAATAACTCTGAAGATCATAAATCTTCTTGGCGAGGAAATCGCAACACTCGCTGAAGGCAAAACCGAAGCCGGATCGTACGTTGTTGATTGGGATGGCGCCGGGAAAGACGGTTTGCGCGAGCCGTCCGGCGTGTATTTTTACCGGCTGGCCGGCGAGAGTTTTGCAGTAACAAAAAAGTTGATGTTACTCAAATAGTGTGGGAACGGATTCCAGGTTCTTCTCCCCGACCACCGGCGATTCTTGTATTGGAGAACACCTCACGCTATATTGAATTACTCACTTCCCAACATCATCAGAATCGAATGAGATTCATACTTTTCTTCCTGGTATGGTTTACAGTTCTTGCCCTCGCACATGCATACGTTGGCAGGAGAATGATTTCTGCTGCTCAATTGCGGGGCCCGAAGAAAGCAATTGCATGGAGTGTTGTGCTGTGCATTCTTCTCATTCCCCAAATTCCTTTCGTGTTGTTGGTTAACAGGGAAGAGGCTTTCTGGATTGACGCGTGGTTCTGGCCGGGATTTATTATTCTTGGATTGTTCTCACTCATTTTCGTGCTGATGATTGCACGTGACATTGTTCTGTTTCTTGGCGTCGGCATAAGTAAAATTATCGCATTCGTCCGGGCGCGTCGCAGCAAGAATGCCGGCCAACTCGTCTTGCTCGACGCTGAACGCCGTCGCTTTCTCGTTCACTCTACAAATATCAGCATCGCGGGGATCGGAGGGATATTGGCTTCATACGGACTCTATGAGGCACGCCAGTTGGCAGATATAGAAGAGATTGAAGTTGTGATACCACATCTGCCTTTGGAGTTTGATGGATTCCGGATTGTCCAGCTCACGGATATCCATGTTGGCGGGACGATTAAACGGAAATTTGTCGAGCGTGTGGTTGAACAGGTTCACGGCTTGCGTGCAGACCTGATTGCCTTCACAGGAGATCTGGTGGATGGATCGGTCGGCTGGCTTCGGGATGATGTTGCGCCGATGAAAGATTTGACTGCGTCGCATGGAAAATTCTTCGTCACCGGAAACCATGAATATTACTCCGGCGTCTTGCCGTGGATTGAGGAAGCAACGAGACTGGGTTTCGAGGTGCTGCTGAATGAACATCGCCTGATTTCCAAATCAGGAAAAACAGTCGTGCTTGCGGGGGTTACTGATTATAGCGGAGGCGATTTTCTTCCCGGTCACGCCACGAGTCCGCTCGCCGCGATTAAACTTGCACCGGCGGATAATGTAAAAATTCTGTTGGCGCATCAGCCGAAAAGTGTTTTTGAAGCAGCGCGTGCCGGTTACGATCTGCAGTTATCGGGCCATACACACGGCGGCCAATTTTTCCCCTGGGATGGAATGGCGCGGCTGGTGCAACCGTACATCAAAGGATTGCACAGGCATGAGAATATGCTCATATATGTGAGCAGGGGAACCGGATACTGGGGTCCGCCCCTGAGATTAGGCGTTCCTCCCGAAATTACTGTCGTTACGTTGCGGCAAAGTGTCGCCTAATTGCTGGTAACGTCTCAGTTTCAAGTCAAAGTTAGTCCACCCAACCCATGTCATGCCTGAGGGCTCTTTTTCAGCATACATTCAAGTGTTCTTGGTTCGGATTCCGAATAAGAACATTTCGGAATGACGTGTGCTTCCAAACTGAGACATTACTTAAAGCTTGATAATCTTTCCGACTTTTCTTATTTCATTCGGGCGCGAACAACGCGATCACCTGCCTCTTTCATCTCTCAGACGGTCCGATGACACAAAACACTTCACCCGATAGCAATACAAAACCTGCTCGTCTCGATTCCGTTGATATCCTGCGCGGCATAGTGATGGTGCTAATGGCGCTCGATCATGTACGGGATTTCTTTCATGCCGATGCATTGCTCTATGATCCGCTTGATCTCTCCCAAACGTCCGTTCCGCTGTACTTCACCCGCTGGATAACGCACTTCTGCGCTCCGCTGTTTGTCTTTCTTGCGGGAACAGGAGCTTTCCTTTCGGCGTCACGCGGCAAAACAATTCCGGAGCTTTCGCGTTTCCTCTGGACGCGCGGACTGATGCTGGTAATTTTTGAGCTGACCATTGTAGAGTTTGGCTGGAAGTTTAATTTCGCGAATTTTTGGGCGGTGCAGGTGATCTGGGCGATCGGGGTATCAATGATTTGCCTTGCTGCGCTCGTTCATTTGCGCGTCAGGACGATTGGCATCATCGGCATTGTCATGATTGCATGCCACAACCTCTTGGATGGAATCAAACCCGAAGCGTTCGGTGTCTTCAGCCTTCTCTGGAAAATTCTTCACGTGAGCGAACCTACCATGATTTTTTCCGTGATTAATTTTTGGCCGTTCTATCCGCTCATCCCGTGGATCGGCGTCATGGCGGCGGGTTATGCATTCGGAACAATTCTGCTGAAAGAACCGGTGCGGCGACGAAAGATATTATTGCAACTCGGACTCGGCATGACGGCAGTGTTTATTATTCTTCGCGCCGTCAATATTTATGGCGACCTGCTGCTGTGGACTGTGCAGAAGGATCCTGTTTATACAATGCTCTCCTTTCTCAACACAACAAAATATCCGCCTTCGCTTGATTATTTGTTGATGACGCTCGGCCCTTCCATTGCGCTGCTTGCCGTGTTGGATAAAAGGATAGGAAGAGTTGGAAAGTTTTTCGTCGTCTACGGCCGCGTGCCCATGTTCTATTATATCATCCACATCTATTTCATTCACCTTCTCGCGGTTGTGGCGGGGGCATCACAAGGATATGACGCTGCAGTGTTCTTTAATCTCATGTTTGCTTTTCCCAAAGGATACGGATTCAGCTTACCGGTTGTGTACTTAATCTGGATAGCCATTGTGCTTGCGTTGTATCCTGTATGCAAATGGTACGGCGCGTTAAAGCGTCGCCGGAAAGATCCATGGATGAGTTACATCTGACACGCGGAATTTGTTCGAGCCCGTCAAAGCAACAATCGTCGAAATGGGAATCAACGCGTCACGGCCGGCAACAAAAGGTTACGGCAAATCAAAACTGATTTCCGACAACAAGACGCCGGAAGGGAAGGCGAATAACCGAAGAGTTGAGTTTGTGAAGAGGTGAGGCGGTGGATTGGAAGAATGAAATTGACGACATTGAGACGAAAGACATCATTTGTTTAACTGATCTGGGCTTTGCTTTTGTATCAGTTTGTCGCCCACCATTGAAGGACGGCTAAACTGCGACCAGACACGGTTGAAGAGGACATGGCTCATCAAGATCGTAGGACGTGTACGTCATCAAAAAGTTGTTCCTATACCTAAACTGAAAGGATGAAGAAATGAAGGTCTGGATTTTTCTTGCAGTCGTTCTCTTGCCTTCTACGTTGTTCGCACAAGAGACTACCCCACTGCCAACGATGGAAGTGTTCAAGCGCTTTGAGTATTCAAGGAAGGATAAAGCGGAAGCGTTCGCGTGGTCATTCTTTCTGCCTGGTGGTGGATCAATCTATGCGGGCGAGGTAGAAACGGGCGGACTGTTGTTCGTCGGAGAGGCACTCAACGTTGTTTGGATAAGAATTGTGGCGGGCAACAACGGTGCAACGACATTTCCCGTGATGACTTTCGTCCTCTTGCGTGCTGTGGATTTCGCTCTTGCCTTCGATGCGGTGGATAGGTACAACCACGGTCTGCTCGAGAAGTTAAGTGTGAGCGTGGGTGCGTCACGGATCGGGATACAATTCAACTTGTGAGATTAACCACAAAGCCCGGAAGGGAAAGCGAATAATAGAAGAGTGGAGTTTGTGAAAAAGTGAGACGGTGAGGGTTAAGAATGAAATAGACGACATTCTAGTGTCGTACTTACAGTAGTTATTTAGCCGCCAGCACGTGCAAAGTTAGGAAAGGTCGATGAACCAAATGAATCTATGGGAAACACGTTCCAGTTCGTTGGAACTTCTCGAATCCAATTTGAAGGTTGAAGCGGATGCAGTGAATCAAGCTTTTCAAATTCTCGATACTTGCATTCTTCTTTTCTCGAACGCAGTTCAGGCTAACTCGTTCGTGCAAATCTGTGGGATAACAGCAGTCAAGGGTCGCCACTTAGCATTGGGTTGTTTCAGCCTTTCGCTTGATGGGCTTGGTCAAGAGGCAGGCGCATTGGTTCGCCCCTTAATCGAAACTATTGAGCTTCTTGTTTATTTTCGAGAAGACCCGAAGCGATGCGAACAAGCCTTAAATGGAACACTACCTTCCGCAGGTCAAATCGGCAAACAGATCCAAGGAAAGTTCAAACGAATGAGGGATCACTATAATATCAATGCCTCGCATTTCAGTTTTAACGATTACTCCGTCCAGCACCTAATCGACTGGAAAAAAGTTACTTTTAAATCATCTCAACTTGTTAACGAATCCACTTTGAAGCGTAATCTTGATGCGCTCTTTTGGTTTCTCATTATGCTGTCAGCACAAGCAACGAATTGCCTTCATGATGCAAAAATAATCACCGACGAGTCCATCCAAGAAAGAATCTATGAATGCCGGACCAAAGGTCTAACTTTATTTCGCACAATACTTAGTTCATGAGAAATGCAAAACGACCAACAAACTCCATCAGGGAAATCTAAAGCAACTGAGAGCATGGGCATCAGCTCTACGGGACTTGGACTCTCTTTCAGTTCCGATGATCCGAGCTTCCAATCATACGTCGACACTCACGCTAAAAGTCTTATTGAACATTTAGGACTATCTCAATGGTTTGCTCGGCTTACTCCCGATGAAAAAGCTTTTGTCGAATCACTATATCCCAAATTGCAAGAACGTAATATTCTAGAGTCAAATGAACGTGCTGGTTGGTTTTTATCTCAACTCGCAAGACGTTCCTTAGATTGTCAGAGATTTGAGTTGTTTCCCAAGTTTTCCAACGACGCTATCCGCTATTGCGGTCAAACTAATCTTGACAGGCATTTTCTATTCGAGCAGTTTTCAGAAATGCTCTACAAGTATCGGAATCTCGATTTCGTTTATAATTTCATTGTGGTCTTGTGTGAAACAGACGTTGAGTTATTTCCTCAATACAGAGCAGAATTGGTTGAATGGTCTCGAAGCATGTTATTTTTCGAGCAACTTGGTGAATCCAGCGAGGGTTTATCAGAAGCGGAGATACTTCACTGGCGTGGGAACCACATCAAAACGTTTAAGTATCTGACTCTTCTATACAGTGCCAGAGAAAAGACACAAGACCTTCTTCGTATTTGCGAATTGGCAATGCGATATAATCTCGAAGATGGCACGGTAAGCGGATATGAAGGGTTGTAAAGCAATTTACTCAAAAAAGCTCCAACGGGAAAAAGAACGCATTGCTAAGGCTTGAAAGAAGAAACCGTGAAAGTTTTGTAATTCATCATTGCACGTGCCGGCGCCTAACATCCAGCGGCAACACGACGCGCGGAGTTGATACTATGTGGCTCAACGATTTTGCTCACAGGAATGAGATTGTAGGTTCGCAAAACCGTTGCGTGTTGCCGCCAGACGTTAGCTGCAACCGTAGCCTAGCGGGAAAGCTCTGAGGAGTGTTCTTTAAACCGGTTGGAGAGTTGTGCCTTGGTAAGTTTACTGGAAGCGAGCGACATGATCATCGAGTAAGCATCTTCTTCGTTGAACGTTCACACCAGCATTTAGGAGAAACCCGCGGATGAGCAAAGAAGAGACCAAAGACCTTAAGAAATTCCTCGCTCCATTTCCCAAGGAGATACAGAGCAAAGCGTTGTGGCTGCGCGGGTTTGTGTGGGATCTTTATCCGACAGCAAACGAACTTATTTACGATAATTACAATGCGCTTGCAGTTGGATGGGCGCCAACGGAGAAAGTCGGACACACGTTCTGCAGTATTGCTGTCGGGAGGACGAGCCACAATGTCCATTTCGGATTTTACTGGGGCTCACAAATCGCCGATCCGAAAAAGATGCTGCTGGGAGAGGGAAATCAGTACAGATATATTCTTGTGAAGAACAAAGAAGATTTTCCCAAGGCGTACATTACGAAGCTGATGAAAGACGCGTACGCCAATTCGCTGGCGAAAGTGAAAGACAAAACACAGCTCGTTCAAGGGAAGACAATTACAAAATCAATCTCGGCAACAAAAAGAACCAAATCCGCTGCAAAGAAACCCAAGTAAACTCAGAAATTCCTTTCTGATACAGTCTGGTGCCGCACGCCGTTGTTTCTCCGCAGTCCGCCGGGTTTGTATACACGCCAGATCGAATCGGTAAAGTATTCATTGGAATCGAATAGTTGCTCGTAAATTTCGAAGCCTGTTTCTTTTGCGAACCGTTCGATATCACTCAGAAGGAATTTGTACGCGTGTTCGGTGTGTATCGGCTCCCAGGCTTCGAACTATCAAAAATTCCCGGCTTCTTTTTTATGTTTGATTGCGTATCTTGCGTGGAGAAATGGATAACTCCTTCCTGATACTTCAGACTGCCGATCACGTACAAGCTAAACTTTCCGGCGAGGGAACCGGCCACGACTGGTTTCACATCGACCGCGTAAGGAAGAATGCAGTCGAAATCGGCGGACACGAACATGCGGATATGTACGTGGTCGAACTCGCCGCGTTGCTGCACGACATCGCCGATTGGAAATTTTCAGGTGGCGACGAAACTGCGGGGCCGCGTGAAGCGCGGGCGTGGCTCGAATCGATGAATGTTGATGAGGAAACGATCGCGCATGTGTGCGGGATTATTCGTGACCTCTCGTTCAAGGGTGCGAGAGTTCAAACAGCAATGAAGACGAAGGAAGGAATGGTCGTTCAGGATGCCGACCGTCTCGATGCACTCGGAGCAATCGGGATTGCGCGGGCGTTTGCATACGGCGGACATAAAGGACGGGAGTTGTACAATCCGGACATCAAACCGGAACCGCATGCAACGTTTGAGGAGTACAAGAAAGGCCGCGGGCCGACCATCAATCACTTTCACGAAAAGCTTTTACTCCTCAAGGATCTCATGAATACTGAAACGGCAAAACGCATTGCAGAACAACGGCATGCATTCATGCAGCAATTTCTGGATCGCTTTGCACTTGAATGGGAAGGGAAAGCATAATCGACTCTCTCATCTCACCGGATAAAATTGCTGACGGACTTGTCTGGTACGTTGTCTTTTTGTTTTCGACAACACTGCACGAAGCATCGCACGCGTTCGCCGCCATGAAGATGGGGGATTACACCGCGTATCACGGCGGGCAAGTGACGCTCGATCCGATTCCGCATGTGCGTCGTGAGCCGTTCGGCCTGGTCGTTGTGCCGATACTTTCTTTTTTGTTGGGTGGATGGATGATGGGATGGGCAAGCGCGCCGTACGATCCGGCGTGGGCGCTGCGCTATCCGCGACGCTCGGCAATCATGGCGCTGGCCGGACCCGCGGCGAATTTATTGCTGGTGCTTGTTGCGGCGTTATGCATTCACCTCGGAATATTCTACGGCCACTTCGCCGCGCCCGATGAGATTGCATTCGCCCACATTACGGAAGCAACCGGGGGCGGCATGTGGACACACTTCGCCACGCTTCTCAGCATCTTCTTTTCGCTGAACCTGCTCTTGTTTGCATTTAACCTGATTCCGTTTCCGCCACTCGATGGAAGCGGCGCCGTGCCGCTGTTCCTCAGCGATTCGTGGGCGCAGATGTATATGACGAAAATCCGGACTTCCGGTTTTGCAATTTTCGGTTTGCTTGTCGCCTGGAGATTCTTCGGGTATTTGTATTCACCGCTTCATCTGTTTGCGATACAGTTGTTGTATCCGGCTCACAACTATCAATAGATCTGAATCGTAGCGCGAGTCTCCAGACTCGTACGGTACATGCTTCGGGACGGAGTCCCGAACTACGACACATTTCCCATGAATCTCGAATCAGAAATCCTTAAAGAACATTCCCGCTCCAACACAATCCGCCTTGCGAAGTGGATCGGATCAGACAAGAAACGGTTCGCTCAACTTATGAAATTGTTTTTGAAGGGAGAATACCGCGTTACGCAGCGCTCAGCGTGGGTTCTGATGTACTGTGCCGATTGGCATCCCGTTCTCATTCGACCGTATCTCGACAAAATGATTGACCGTATGCTCGAAGCGGGCGTGCATGTCGCGGTGAAAAGAAATGTTGTGCGGATTCTTCAGAACGTCGATCTGCCGGAGAAGCTTGCCGGGAAGGTGGCGACACTCTGTTTTGATTTTCTCGCATCGCAGGAGGAAACCGTGGCGGTCCGCGTGTTCTCGATGACTGTGCTTGCACGGATCGCAACAAAAGAGCCTGAGCTCACGAATGAACTCAGGCTTTTAATCGAACAACAAATGCCGTGGGGAACCGCCGGGTTCAAAGCGCGGGCGAAACGGGTATTGAAGCAACTTGCGGGTTGAAAGAGTAACCTCACCCCAAACCCCTCTCCTGAAAGGAGAGGGGCTATTAGGATTTATTATTCTATCACACTCGTCCTTCCCGCATTCACCTTCTTCAGATAATCCATCAACGGTTGATAGTATTCAAGCATGGCGCGGGCGCTTAAGTCCTCGCCGGTTTTTTCCTTCAACACTTTTCTCCAGTCCTTGCTTCCACCCGGACGCATAATGCTGCGCAGAAAATCGCCGACTTCCTTGTTGCCGTAGTAATTGCAGTTGCGCGGATCCTGCTTCAGAATATTCTTCGCAATGTAATTATGCAGCTGGAACTTCAGCACGCACGAAAGAGCGTAATCGTAGTACTGCGCCGGGTCGTCGATGATATGCGTCTTGCTTGCTGCGTCGCAGTACTGCTCGCCACGTTCGGTCGGCGGCACAATCCCCTGAAACTTCTTCACGTATTCCCACCACCGTTTATTGAATTGATCTTTCGGCAAATTCTCTTCGTACAGATCATGCTCAAAATGCGACATCGTCCCTGCTGCAAATGGAATGAACACAACCGAACTTGCAGACAATGCTTCATTGAGCAGCCACTGTGTTTGATCGATCTTCGCATCTTTGGTGAGAAGTCCGACTGTTTCAAGGTAGGGCCGCTGCATGGACGCAATCGCCATCAGATCTCCCATGCCTTCGTGGTAGCTGCGGTTTGCGCCTTCACGCAACACCAGCGGCACATCCGGATTCGAGTACTCGATGAAATAATAAATGTGTCCGAGTTCGTGATGCGTTGTCTTGAACCACTCGGCGTTCGGCTCGACGCTCATGAGCGAGCGGTAATCGTCTTCGAGGTTCAGGTGCCATGCAGAGGCGTGGTTGTTTTTCTTGCGCGTTGAACCCGGCTCAACCGGGTACAAATCCGATCGTTCCCAGAATGTTTGATTGAGTTTCGGGAATCCGAGCGAGACGTAAAAATTCTCCGCCTGCTGCACGACCCACTCCTTTGATTTTCGCTTGAAAAGATTATCGAGGTTGATTGCCTGCACGAAGCCCGGCCAGTTCTGTCCCCAGCGGTTCGAAAGCCAGTGCGCCGGAATTTCCTGCGGCACCGGCTGCTTGTAACGCTTCGCCAGCTCGTAGCGCGCATACGTGTGCAGCTCCGAGTACAGCGGACGAAGCTCGGTGATCAGCTTGTCCATCAGCACCATCATCTCGGCGGAGGTCATGCCGTAGTCTGCAACCTCGAGCCCGAAGAACGAACTGTAGCCCATTTCACGCGCGACTTTATTGCGCAACTCTTCGAGCTGTGCCAGCCCGTCTTTCAGTTTCACCCCGACCATTTTACTCGACTCCCACGCGCTCAGCCGCTCCGGGAGGTTGTTCGATTCGAGGAGTATGCGGTCGATGTCGTTTGTGCTGACTTTTTTCGATAAGCCGTCTTTGCCGGGCATGACATAATCGTAGCTGTAGAGAACGCTCGTTAGCTTTGTCGTTTCGGTGATCAGCGAATCGACGACACCCGGAATAGTGCCCGGACTGTGCGCGGCTGCAAGCCGGATTTTCTCAAGCTCACGCACCTGGATGGGGTCGAGCTTGTCTTGTTGCGCGAGCAGGGATTTTGTTTTCTCGATAACATCTTTGCTGCCCTGAAACTTCGCCAGCACTTTCGTTGCTTCCGTTGCGAGACTGTCGTGCGCGTTACTGATATCGGTGTTGGCAATCCACTGCGCCTTGTTTGCCTCGTAGAAGAGTTGTTGAAAGTCTCTCGTGTAGGATTTCAGGAATGCATCGGCGTCGGCCTTCGGGTCCTTCTTCGCGCAGGAAACAAAAACCAGCGTAATGCACGCAGTCATAAAAATGCGGATAACCATCGGGTTCTCCTTCTCTGAATAGAATTGTTGCGGTGTTTCAATGTAAAAAAGATGACGGGGTGAAACAAGGGAGGTTGGGAGTAAGCGTCCAATCAACGGTTGCTGTTTTGGTCAGATTTGAGAGCGGCTTTGAGCCAGTTCCCATGTGTGAGCCTGACTCCAGCAGCG
>JBKJJX010000073.1:0-13080 GCA_046597825.1 Bacteroidota bacterium
AGGCTTTTCATCCGCCGGATACGAGATACTGAATGAAGTTGTTCTCAACCAGGTGCTGGTTTCATTCGGCGACGCGGAAAAAACAAATCGCATCATTGCCGGAATTCAAAAGGATGGGACGTGCTGGTGCGGCGGAACAGTATGGCAGGGCAAGACGGCGATGCGTATCAGCGTGTCATCATGGGCTACAACGGAAGAGGATGTGGAGAAGAGTCTGGATGCGATGTTGAGAGTTGCGACAACATTCAAAAAATAAAGGACGCACTCCGTCAACTTTATCCTGTTATGCAAATATCATCGCTCCACAGACAAAGAAATCGTCGGCGGTACGCGGGGGAAGAATCAATCGAAGGGGTTAAATTTCGGTGAAGGGTGGCAATAGGTGGAGCACCGAAATTTATGGCAAGCGGGGTGGCGATTGATTCGTGCGTTACGATTTCGGATGTTCTCTTTGGTACTTTCTCTTCAAAGAGAAAGTACATTTAATCGCCCGCGCAATGAGATTTGAGAAATGAAACAGCTGCACTTCACTCCGGCAATTTTATCCCATACGCAGTCTCTTCTTGAGCTCATGCAGGAATTCTATGCATGTGAGCATCTTCCCTTCGATGAAGCCGTCGCACGAAAATCATTGGAGGAAATTCTGAACAACAAATCGTTCGGATATATCTACCTCATCGTCCCCGACGATATGATCGTTGGCTACATCGTTCTTACATTCGGCTTCAGCCTGGAGTTTCATGGACGCGACGCTCTCGTGGATGAGCTCTACATCAGAGAACCGTATCGGGGCAAAGGGATGGGCACGAAAGCGCTGGAGTTTGTTCAGGAGGTTTGCAGGCAGGAAGGAATACACGCGCTACATCTTGAGGTCGACCGGGGAAACATCCGCGCACAGGAACTCTACCGCAAATCAGGATTCAAAGACCACAACCGCTACCTGCTGACGAAGTGGCTTGATTGAAATCCAGCTCACTTGAACTTCGCTTCCACTCTCACCTTCATCCGCTGAAAGAAACTCTCATAGTATCGGAAACTTATTGTCGCCGCGGCAATTGTTGCCAGAGCTGTCAGCAGAAACAAAGAAATGGGTTCTTCGAGATGAACAAGTCTGCAAGCACGGGCGACCACATGATACGCCAGCAAATGCATCAGGTACATTCCATAACTCACCATCCCGATATGCCTGAAAGGTTGTCCCGATAAGATCTTCGCCAGCCAATGATCCTGTCGCATAACGCAACTCCCCACCACCAGCACCATCATTATGTGAACAGGCAGATGGATTTGTTCGAAGAACGCGATCGCCAGCGCAAGCAGCGCAAAGAAGAAAACGCTGCTCCATCGATATCCCATTATCTTCGCTGCTATGCTGAATCCCTTACGGCTGTGAAGCACATGGGCGAGTATTACTCCAAGGCAAATTGGCGGCGCAATATTGATAATGACCGTGCGAAGAAAACTCTCCGGACTAAGAAGCCCGAACATTCCGTTCAGCTGAGCCAATTGTACGACGACAATTACCACGAGCATCAGAAACACAGGTGCCCATCCTTTCAGGAACCGCTCGACCCACGGCCAGACCAGATAGAATTGCTCTTCCGTAGCGAGCGACCACGCAAAATAAAAAATCACGCGGCCACTGTCCGTCCAATCCCCTAAAAACCAATTTGAGGTATAAGTGAGAAAATACGGCAGGTTGTGAAAGAATTCCTTCCCCGCAACCGAGTTGGGTTCGACCGCGGAAACGATGGCTACGTACATCAGAATGATTGTGTAATAGAGTGGAAAGATTCTGAACGTGCGGCGTATGTAAAATCGTATCAGCGATATTTGGCCGTTCTTCTCACGTTCACGCAGCAACAGTGTCGTGATCAGAAATCCGCTGATGGCAAAAAACAAATCCACCCCGAAATAGCCGGCACGCAGTACCGGAATTTCATTGTAGTGCGCTCCCGCGGTGTGATGCCAAATGACGGCAAGAATGCTGACAGCACGCAGTCCATCAAGGGAAGCAAAATAGCTTTCCTTGCGAAATTCCTGGTACGACACCGGATGTGATTGCATTGTACCTGTGAGAGTGCAGTGCTGAGGGATAAGCGCATACAGTGTAGGAATTATGTGCGAGAAAATCAGTACACCCTATCACATAATCTTGGAATGGAAAATCAATTTGTTTACGTTAGAGTGATATTTTGGGGAAAACATTCACTCCGGTATGAACAGACAAGAGATTCCCGTCACGCACGCTGTGCGTCTCTTGCGGGATAAGAATATAGCATTCAAACCACACTTCTATACCTACGAAGATCGTGGCGGAACCAAGCTCTCTTCTGAAGCGCTTGGGGTTTCTGAACACGCCGTCATCAAGACCATTGTCCTTGAAACCAACGACAAAAAACCTCTTATCGTCTTGATGCATGGCGATTGTGAGATATCAACGAAGAACCTTGCGCGCTTTCTGGGAGTGAAGGCCGTTACGCCGGCCGACCCCGCCACTGCAACCAGGTACACAGGCTATCTTGTCGGCGGCACAAGTCCGTTCGGAACGTTGAGGAACCTTCCGGTGTATGCTGAGGCGAGTATATTTTCTCTCGGTTCGATTTACATCAACGGCGGTAAGCGGGGATTTCTCGTGGAAATAAATCCCACCGATATCCGAAAGGCAGTAGAGTTGACAGAAGTGAACGTCGCCATTCAAAATGAATACCCGGAACATCAATCCTTAATCCATAATCAGAAATCAAATTGACTGACTCCTTTTGGGCAATCCCCCTTCTCTTTCTCACCGGCATTATTGCCGGGCTTGTCGATTCGATAACAGGCGGCGGCGGACTGATAACAATTCCCGTGCTTCTCGGAATCGGGCTGCCGCCACAGATTGCACTCGGCACGAATAAATTCCAGGCAAGCTTTGGCAGTCTCACCGCAACCATGTATCATCTGCGCAAAAAAAATATTGAGCTGCATAATGCATGGACCGGCATATTTTCCACGCTCGTGGGTGCGGCGCTCGGCGCCTGGGCTGTGCAGCAGCTCGATGCGAACGCGCTCGGCAAAATGATTCCGTTCATGCTCATGGGAATCCTGCTCTACACATTCTTTGTTCCCAAACTCGGCGATCTCGATACGACGCCTCGCGTCGGGCGAACGCCGTTCTTCATTGTTGCCGGACTCGCACTCGGCTTTTACGATGGGTTCTTCGGCCCCGGCGTGGGTTCGTTCTGGGCAATTGCGTTCGTTGCGCTCCTCGGCTTCAATCTCTCACGTGCAACCGGCTACACGAAGCTCATGAACTTTACAAGCAACATCATTTCGCTCGCCGTCTTTGCAATCGGCGGACATGTGTGGTTTGCGTCGGGCATCGCGATGGGAATGGGACAAATATTTGGCGCGAGAATCGGCTCCGGTCTTGTCATTAAGCGGGGTGCAACATTCATCCGCCCCATTTTTATCACGATGGTCGTCATTATTATCCTTAAAGTCTTTTATGATAAATTTCTCGCGTGAGAAAATTATTTGGGCGTTCCCCCGCCTGAAAAGCGGCGGGGTCGCTGTCTTGCGGGCTTCGGTACCGCCACGTGAAGAGCCGTTGCGGCACTGCTCGCTGAACAGCGCTCGCACCCTCCAGCCAGCTAACGCAAAAGAACAATAAAACAACGGGGCAGGAAAAGATTACCACAGAGAGCACTGAAAAAGTAGAGACCACGGAAAAGGACAGAAGTTAATATCTCAATAAGTCCCTTTCCGGGTTCTCTGTATTCTCCGTGCACTCTGTGGTGAAGAGCTGTAACGGCACTGACAACTGTAGGGTGAAACCTACCACAGAGAACAATGAGAAAGCAGAGGATCCCGAAGGAAGCGCGACAAAATCAATCTCTTAAAAAAATTCCATCCGGGTTCTCTGTAACCTCCGGGCACTCTGTGTTATGGTTTACATTAGGGAGTTAAACAATTATGACAAACCCACCGGTCGACTACAAAACATTGCTCACCACCGCAATCGAAGAAGCAATGCAAGGCCTCGCCGAAGGCGGCATCCCCATCGGCGCTGCACTGTTTGACGGCGACGGAAAATTACTCGGCAAAGGACATAACCGCCGCGTGCAGGAGAATGATCCGTCAATTCACGGCGAGACAGATGCATTCCGCAAAGCAGGCAGACAGCGCGACTACCGCCGCACGATCATGGTAACGACACTCGCGCCCTGCTGGTATTGCAGCGGACTCGTACGCCAGTTTAATATTGGGACCGTGGTGGTGGGCGAGTCGGTGAACTTCCAGGGAGGGATTGAATGGCTGCGGGAAAACGGTGTGAAGGTGATCGACCTGGAATCTCAGGAATGCGTCAATATGCTGTCGTCATTCATCAAACAACATCCTGAAATCTGGAACGAAGATATCGGCGTTGCTGATTTTGATTCACCGTGAAGGTTACCGATTTTTGTATCCGAGGCGGGTTAAAGCAGCGGCGTTCTCCCTCCACTCCTTCTGCACTTTCACGTGAAGTTCCAGAAACACATGTTGTTGGAGCAGAGTCTCAATATCCTTGCGCGCTTTTGCGCCTATTTCCTTCAGCATCGCCCCCTTCTTCCCGATCAGGATTCCCTTCTGTGAATCGCGCTCAACGTAGATATTCGCACTGATGAACGTTTTTCGCTTTGCACCCGGCGCTTCAGGATTGTGTTCCTTGAATTCCTCGATATCAACCGTTGTTGAGTAGGGGATTTCTTCTTTCGTCGCAAAGAAAATCTTCTCCCGTATTATCTCGCTCACAAAAAAACGTTCGCTTTGTTCGCTAACGGCATCAGTCGGAAAGAACGGCGGGTGTTCGGGAAGCAACTGCACTACTGCAGCCACAAGTTCATTCGTGCCGTCGCGTTTCAACGCCGAGATAGGAAAAATCTCTCTAAAGGAAAATGCCTTCGAGTACTTCCCGATCATCGGCAGCAACTCGTTCTTCTGTTTCTGGTCTACTTTGTTGATGACAAGAAAAACGGGCTTCTGCAGCGTCTTGAGTTTCGCAAACGCTTCACCGTGCTCAGGCTCTTCCGGTTTGGTCGCATCGATCATAAACAGCACGACATCCGCGTCCTCAATGGCCGAGGTTGCCGACTCCATCATCACTTCCTGCAGCATGTATTTCGGCTTCATGATCCCCGGCGTGTCAAGAAAGATTATTTGATACTCCTCAGTCGAGAGGATGCCGAGGATTTTGTGGCGGGTCGTCTGGGCTTTCGGCGAAACAATGGAGATCTTCTGCCGCAGCAAAGCATTCATCAGCGTTGACTTGCCGACGTTCGGCTCACCGATGATTGCGACGTAGCCTGTCCGGAATTTGTTGATATCTTCGCTCATAATTTCTTGAAAGAAAAACCCCGTCAGTTCAACGGGGCAGAATAATTGTCAATCGATAATTGGTATTTACAGCGCCTCTTCTCCCGACTCGCCCGTTCTCACACGAATAACATCTTCCACCGGATACACGAATATTTTCCCGTCGCCCACCTGTCCGGTCTTTGCAGCGTTCACGATTGTGTCGATGACCTTGTCCGCTGCCGTATCAGACACGATGACTTCCAGTTTTATTTTGGGAAGAAAGTCAATCTGATATTCAGAACCACGATAGAGTTCGGTATGGCCTTTCTGCCGTCCGTATCCTTTCACTTCTGTCAATGTCATTCCCTTCACTCCGATTTCGCCGAGAGCTTCGCGCACATCGTCGATGCGGAAGGGACGGATAATGGCTTCGATTTTTTTCATGGCATGACCCGGTTGTTACTTTTCAATAATTATCAACCTGCTTAATGTCCTCTTTGTCAGATGTTTTCAGTACCTCGAGTGCCTGGCTCCGCGCAACGCCGGGAAAATTTTCCAAAAACACTTCGAGGGAATCTTCCATCAAATAATCAAAAAGCGTTTGTATCGGAACCCTTGTTCCGGTGAACACAGGAGTCCCACCCATCGTTTCCGGGTCGATAGTTATTGCACCCTTTACGAACATGTCTTCATCTCCTTTCACTTCCCGTGACATTGCTTGTATTTCTTTCCGCTACCGCATGGACAGGGATCGTTGCGGCCAACCTTCTCTCCCACCTGAATCGGTTGCGGTTTCGGTGCCTTGTTTTCCGGACCCGGCTGTCCTGCATTACCCGGCACCGGTTCGCGGTTACCCTGGAATCCCATGCCGGTCGCGGTTTCATGAGAAGTACGCATTTGTTGCGGCCGCTTCAGACCACGGATCGGCAATTGCTGTGCTTCAACAGGGAACAGCTTGAACGCAGTTGTTACAATCTCCGTGTTCACCTGACCAAGAAATTCCATGAACATGTTGAACGACTCAGTTTTGTACTCAACAATGGGATCCTTTTGTCCGTAGGCGCGCAGATGGATACCTTCTTTCAGATCATCCATCTCACGCAAATGATCTTTCCATTTCTCGTCGATGACTCGCAGAACGACCATCTTCTCAATCTGCGCCATCATATCGTTGCCAAGTTTTTCTTCTTTGCGCTTGTAGAATTCCTTTGCCTGCTTGAAAATTTCAGTCTTCACTCCCTCTTTCCCCAGCGATTCGAACTGTTGGGGAGTGAACTGAATATCAACAAGAAGTTGTGAGCGTAAATCGTTTTGCAATTCTTCGGTCTGGCCTTCATCATAATACTTGTCAACCAGATTCTCGGCGACTTCATCCACGAGATCGAGAATGTCGTCCTTCACACGATCACTGACAAGCGCCCGACGCCGGCGTGTATATATGACTTCACGCTGCTGGTTCATGACATTATCGTACTCAAGCAGCCGCTTACGAATACCGAAGTTATTTTCTTCAACCTTTTTCTGTGCTCGCTCGACTGAACGCGTAATCAGAGAATGTGTAATTACCTCACCTTCCTTCAATCCCATCCGTTCCATGATGCGGGCAATGCGTTCGCTGCCGAACAGACGCATCAAGTCATCTTCAAGAGAAAGATAGAACATAGACGAGCCCGGATCGCCCTGGCGCCCTGCGCGTCCGCGCAACTGTCGATCGATGCGCCGCGCTTCATGCCGCTCCGTTCCTACAATGTGCAATCCGCCTGCGTCGCGTACGCCGGGGCCGAGCTTAATGTCGGTTCCGCGGCCAGCCATGTTCGTCGCAATCGTGATCGCTCCGGGATTTCCGGCGTGCGATACAACTTCCGCTTCACGCTGATGCTGCTTTGCGTTCAGCACATTATGCGGAACATTTTTCCGCTTCAACATGCGGCTGAGAGTTTCAGAAACCTCAACGCTCGTCGTGCCGACCAGAACTGCGCGGTTTTGCGCGCGCATTTTTTCCAATTCTTCGATGACGGCGTTGTACTTCTCGCGCTTCGTTTTGTAGATGACGTCTTCTATGTCATCGCGAACCATCGGCTTGTTCGTCGGGATGACGACAACATCCAGTTTATAGATGTCAAAAAATTCGCCCGCTTCTGTTTCCGCGGTGCCGGTCATACCGGCAAGTTTTTTATACAGACGGAAATAATTCTGGAGCGTGATCGTGGCAAGCGTTTGCATATCGCGCTCGACCTTCACTCCTTCTTTCGCTTCAATAGCCTGATGCAAGCCGTCGGAGTAACGGCGGCCGGGCAGCAAACGTCCGGTAAACTCATCCACGATTTGAACTTTCCCGTCATCCGTCACGACGTACTCATCGTCTTTAACGTAGAGGGAGTATGCACGGAGAAGCTGCGACACCGTGTGGATACGATCGCTCCGTTCCGCGTACAGCCGGTTCAGTTCATCTTTTTTCTGCTGGATTTCTTCTTTCGTGAGCGAGCTATTGTGCTCAAGAATGCTGAACTCAGTACCGAGATCGGGCAGCACAAAGAAATCCTTGTCTGACACGGTCGGAGCAAGCAGCTCACGGCCCTTTTCGGTCAGATTGATTTGATGATTTTTCTCGTCGATCGCATAATACAACTCATCGTCAATCTCATGCATGCGGGCAGATTGATCCCGCAGATATTCGACCTCGGTGTGCTGCACAAGACTTTTATTTGATGGTTCGGAAAAAACTTTCAGCAAGCGGGGATGTTTCGGAAGTCCGCGGTTCGCACGAAGCAACAACACCCCGGCTTCCTCTTGTTTGCCGTCCGTCAGAAGCTTTTCCGCTTCAGCAACACTTTTCCCCACAAAACTTTGCTGGGCGTTTACAAGCCGCTCGACGCGGGGCTTCATCTCATCAAATTTATGATCTTCCTGCGACGTCGGACCGCTGATGATGAGCGGCGTGCGGGCTTCATCAATCAAAACAGAATCAACTTCGTCGACAATTGTGTAGTAGTATTCGCGATGCACAAGGTCGATTTTGTCGACAACCATATTGTCGCGGAGATAATCGAACCCGAATTCGTTGTTCGTCCCATACGTAATGTCACAACTGTATTCTTTGCGACGTTGGAATGAATCCATCGTATTCTGAATACATCCGACAGTCAGACCCAGGAATTCATATACCTTTCCCATCCAAACACTATCGCGCTTGGCGAGATAGTCATTCACCGTAACGATGTGAACGCCGCGGGCCGGGAGCGCGTTAAGATATGCGGGCATCGTTGCCACAAGTGTTTTTCCTTCGCCCGTAGCCATTTCTGCAATTTTTCCCTGATGCAGCACGACGCCGCCGATCAGCTGGACGTCGAACGGAATCATATCCCAAAGAAGAGCATTCCCCATAATCTCGAACTTTTGTCCGACAAGCCGGCGGCATGCATCTTTGACGGCGGCATACGCTTCGGGGAGGATTTCATCCAGCGTATCGGAAGTGATTTCATCGCGTTCCTTTTCTAGCGCCGTGAGTTGATCGGCCAGCGCTTCCCGTTCCGCACCTTCAATATCAGTTGTCAGTTTCTGTTTTACAGACTCAATCTCTGCTTCAGTCTCTTTAATAGCTTCGTGAATACGGGCACGGAATTCTGTCGTTTTCTCGCGCAACTGATCATCGGAAAGGTTTTGATATTCATTGTAATAACCGTTTATTTCGTCGACCAAAGGCCGGATCGCCTTAACATCCTTTTCGTGCTTGCCGCCGAAAAACTTCTTCAAAACACTTAACATCACACACCAGATTTGTTAATGTGGAAATTTTCGACTAAATATAGTCAGAATACGATTGACAAACAATTGATGGCCCGATGCGCGATTTCAGCTATAACCACAGAAAGGATTTAACGAACTTGAAATTTTTCCTGTTTACGCTTGGGCTCGTTTTAGTATTAGGCGGTTGCGCCTCGACGCGGCCACCGGATACCTCGCATCAACAAACGCCGATTCCTGATCTCGTCTATGCGAAGCCAAGTTCCCTGACTGTGCTGAGCAGTTCAGCGTACCCGACGATCAAAACAAAAATCGATTCGCTGATTCCGGATTCGTTATTTCCGCCGGGACATATCGGCGTAAAGGTTGTTTCGCTGAAGACAAAGGAAGTATTGTACGACCTTAATTCTCAATCCTTATTCAATCCCGCTTCAAATCAAAAACTTTACACCTCGGCGGCTGCGCTTGAGAAACTCGGCGAATCTTTCCAACTCTCCACTGTTGCGAGCATCGACTCGACATCAAATACAATCTATATAAAGGGATTTGGTGACGCTGTATTTTCCACCGCTGATCTGGATTCACTCGCGAAAATGGTTTGGAGAAAACTTCCCGTCGGGAGAACGTGGAGAGTGGCCGGTGACGTTTCGTATTTCGATAACGAATATTGGGGATATGGCTGGAATTGGGACGACGAGCCGGAGTATTATCAGATGTTTCTGACTCCTCTCATCCTGAATGGAAATGCTATCCGGTTGATTGCAAAACCGGGACGCCTGCCCGGCGATTCGTTGCTGGTGTATACCGAACCGCCGACAAGTTTCGTTACGCTTGAAAATCACGGCAGAACGGTTATGGACAGCATTACGACGCCGGTTAAGCTCTGGCGAAAGTGGCGCGAACGCTTGAATGTACTGACAATTGATGGGGACTTGAAACTAAGGGACACAAGCGGAGAGCATTACGACCTGAGCCTCTGGCAACCGGAACGCTATACCGTGCAGGTCTTCGCCGAATTGCTTCGGAAGACCGGGGTGATTGTCTATGAGACCGCCATTGATACAGTGTCTGCGAGTGCGTTTGAGGCCGCACGGTTTTCGCATCCGCTCGACTCTGTTGTAACGTACATGAATAAGGAAAGTGATAACCTCGCGGCGGAATCATTCCTGAAAATTCTCGGCGCAGAGAAAAAGGGAGGTGTTGGTTCTGCAGAAGCCGGCGCAACGGTCGTGAAGGAATTTCTTTCGGAGAATGGAATTGATACAACGAAGCTGCGAGTTGTCGACGGCTCAG
Source organism: Bacteroidota bacterium (assembly GCA_046597825.1). GTDB lineage: Bacteria > Bacteroidota > Ignavibacteria > UBA10030 > UBA6906 > CAADGV01. Next base: position 10,357 of record JBKJJX010000073.1, read on the forward strand.
GACTTTCGCGCATGGATCTTACATCGCCGGCTGCAACGATTCGATTGCTTGAGACCATGTATCGCTCACGCCATTTTGAATCGTACCTCCATTCTCTGCCGATTGCGGGGGTTGATGGAACAATCAAAAACCGGATGCGACGCACTCCCGCTCAGGGAAACCTGCGTGCGAAAACCGGAACGCTCAGCAGTGTAACAGCGCTTTCGGGCTACGTACAATCCGCGGATGGTGAATGGCTTGCACTTTCGGTAATGATGATGAACTTCACGAGCGCGACAAAGTCGTACAGACAAGTGCAGGATAGGATTGGAGTGTTCTTGAGCCAATTGCGGCGGGAGAGTTTCTGAGAAGTGATTGCATCTCAAGCTCATCTAAAACAATAGCGGCAGACCAAAGTCTGCCGCTATTGTTTGTTAAAAACGGAAACGAGATTACGGCTTGGTTGTAAACGAGAAGAGTTCTGAGTACCCGATTCCATAACTGCCGCTTGTTAGATTAACAAATGCGCTCGATGCCGCGTCGTTTACTGAGGCGAGCGGAGAAATCTGGCGCACGGTCCAATAATAGCTTGTCGATGCCGGAAGCCCCAATCCCAACGATACCAAATTCGGAATGGCGACGGTTGATCCTGATGTGTATATGATAAAACTGGGATTCGTCGCGACTCCCGAATAAATGAGAACCTGATGAACACCTACAGCGCCACCGGGACTGAACAAGAACGACGTAGTCGTATCAATATTTGTTCCGCTGTTCACCGGAGCGGTAGGTTGTGGCGCTGCAGCGAGAGTAAGAGTTAAACCGCTTGTGCCGGGCGCAATGCCGGACTTATAGAAACGGGATTCACGGACATCGACAGTCGCCGGTTGTGTAGCGCGGGCATGAATAGTATAAGTCGCCCCGGCAAGACTTGGAACAGTAATGTTAAAATTATCTGCCAACGGTGCCGTTCCCACTTCACTTGCGATAAAGAGTGTTGAGTTTCCAAAATTGATATGTAATTCCCTCCGGTTGAGACTGTAGGTCGTCGCAGCTCGGACGACCGCGCCACTGATGGTTTGTTCCGGTGGATCAGTCAATTCGCCCGATGAGAAGTTCACGATAAACGATCCCCCTGTGCTTATGGTCAGGTCTTTAGAACCAAATGCATCATAAGCAGTTGGAAACCCACTCGCAACCGGAGTCCAGCGGAGTACGTACACTTTGCCGACATACGATGTCGTTGAAGTATTCCATGTTGCGTTAATTGTGTACGCCCCGGTTGCTGAGTTTGCAGGTGCCGAAAATGTTTTTGTGCCACTGACAAAAAAGACGAGAGTTATCTTTGTTGCTGCTATGGGAACAGTTCCGGTGATTGTTGCCGTCTTCGCTGTCCCTAAGCTGGAAGTTGTAGTAAGCGTCGGATCTGTGCGCGTCAGGCCTTTGTACACGACAACATACTTCTGTGTACTCAGTATGATATCATAAGGTGTGGTGACGTTCGCGAGAGAGAAGGAACCATCCGGTCCGCTTGCGACTGCTGCTTTCCCCGTGATAATGACAGCAACGCCGTTGATCGGTTCACCATATGCATCTTTCACAAAACCATTAACGGTAATCGTAGTGTCCACCGGGGTCACAGTATCATCTTTCTTGCAACTCGTCATGATGAATATGAACAAACAACAAAGCCCGACTTGCAGCAGTAATTGTTTCATGATTTGCCCCTCTTTTGAGAATATGAATTAGTTCAGTAGAAAGGTTTTACTTTCTTGTTTCGGAAGGGAGTCGTCCCAGTGGCGCGGCATTGGTCGGACGCTACACACAAATACAACCCTCACTGCAATATACGAATACGTATTGAAGGATCAACCACTCTGATCTCTAATGCATATTCCTTCAAGAAATCAACAATTACTTTGTCAGAACCAACTTCTTTGTCTCGACAAAACTTCCCGCCTGTCCGCCGTCTCTTTGGCGGGCCTGCAACCGGTAGAAAAACACTCCGCTTGAGAAGCTTGAACCATCCCATCGCACAGTGTAGGTTCCGGGGTTCTTAACCTGATTCACCAGCGTCGAAACTTCGCGACCGAGAATGTCGAAGACCTTCAGCAGAACGTTGCTGATCTCTGGTATCTGATATCTGATTTCTGTTGTTGGGTTGAAGGGGTTGGGGTAGTTTTGATGGAGCGCGTATGCGGCTGGAATTTTAGAATTGCTTGTCCGTACATCAGTAATAACTCTCCTGTACCTCAGAATTGTCCCCTCGTTCCCGACAGCCCAGCCATACGCAAACCCGTATGATCCACCCAAAGAAATATGATTTAATTGCACTGTCCCGACATATCCGTCATACGATGGAGTGGACCACGTTTTGCCGCTGTCCTGAGTCCAATAAACATTCGAGTTGCATACTGCCCAGCATTGAACGGTAGAACTTACTCCCGAAAGGCCGAGAACGGCGGAGGAGAGATTTGAACGTCCGGCGTTCCAGGTAATGCCGCCGTCCGTTGTCCGGCTGACAGATCCATCCGATCCACCGGCAAGGCCATACAAATTTGAATGAAAGTAGAGCGCAGTGACGTTGGAAATACCCGGCTCATTTGCTGTCCATGTCGCGCCGCCATCAGTCGTGCGATAAACTTTGTTGGCGTTTGTACCGAACCAGCCACGAAGGGAGTCGCGCCACGACATCGCATTGTATCGCCCTTCCTCCCCCGCTGCAGCAGGTAGTGGTGGTTGAAC
>JBKJJX010000186.1:0-7387 GCA_046597825.1 Bacteroidota bacterium
ACATCTTCCTTCTGCACACCCGGCAGCTCTGCGACAATTACTGTCTGAGTTTCGTTCTCTACAACGTTGATCGCCGGCGTTGCGGAAGATTCGGATGGTGATGAGAACGTATTGGAAAACAGACGTTCGATTTCGCGCTCAAAATCTGCTGCTTCATTGCGATATGAATATGACGGATGGTGCCTTACTTGTACTAACATGTTTGACCTCCTTATTTATTTTGATGATACAGTGTTTTTCTGCAAACAATAATTCAATGCTTGTGCCACTTTGGAACAGGCGAAAAGGACGGGAATTTATCAATGTTTGTTATGGGAATAAAATATGTGTTGACAGATCGACAGGAAGCAGACAAAATGATTTGCAATTGAGAGAATAAAAGTCAGTCACTGGTGACAAAGAGGCAAAATAGCGTGAAGCAAAAAAAGGCATTTCATCTTTCGATAAAATGCCTTTACGGTAATGAGAGAAGTTTACTTTTGTATCACCGTCCCATTTTCCGTAACATCAACTTGAAATCAACTACAACGTTTCCATTTTCAGGAACTGTCACGTCGAGAATCTCCTCATACGGCGGCTCGTAATAATATGCTTTGGGTTTGCCGGCTTCCATCTCGGTGCGGGTAACAGCAACGCCTTCATGCCACATTTTGATCTTGTAGGTTCCCGAAGGAATATTGTCAATAGTGTAGCGACCATTTGCCGCACTCAACGCATAGTAGGGATGGTCAGTGACTATGATATAAGCACTCATCCAGGGATGACCTGCATCGCAGGTTGCTGAGTATATTCCCGGCGTCTTGAAGTACTTCACCGGAAAACGAGATCCCTTCACAGGCTGCGCAATATTGAAAACCGTCCGCTGGTCGGCTTCATACGCGTGCACAGTGTGGAGTATGGCATCGCTGTTCACAATTTCCATGTCCGAACCCAGCGGCTTCAACAACACGTGAGGATCATACTCGCACTTGCGTTGGTCGAGAATATATTTCGTCGAAGAAGCAGATTTCTTTCCTTGCGTTATATTCTCAAGCGAGATAACGGCATTGCGAACCCCATTCTCCTTCCCAAGAATAAGACGGGGAGAGAATTTCTTTTTCCCGCACCAATCCTTGTCCTTGGTAATTTCCAGCTGAAGTCGTTGGGGAGTTTCACTCTGCAATCGCACCACGCCTGTTATCGTTCCTCCTCCCTTCACTTCAACGACTTTATATTGCTGGGAAGGTGCGACACCAACCCCAAGGATTCCGGCCAGGATGAGAAGGAAACACTTTCTCTTCATTTGATCCTCCGCTTCAATTTCTTCCAAACGGTTACTTTGCGGGAGTCGGTATGTTTTCACCTGACGGAGAAATAGGATCATGCACGGCGTTCTCAATCGCCGGCAATGATCTGAGATACGCAAAGATTGACTTGAGATCTGCATCGTTCAGCTTTCCAAAATTTTCCCATGGCATCGGAGGCAGCAGTTGACGTCCTTCGCCCATATGCTTTCCGACGCGCAGTGTCTTGATGAACATTGCATCGGTCCAGCTACCCAGGCCTGTTGCGATATCCGGCGTCAAGTTCCGAGCAAAGCTTATCCCCCACGGACCGACCCACGTCGTGAGATCTGCACTGTACGCTCCACCCCACTTATCTGGTCCCATGCCAATACCTTCGGCCGGAACCGGAGGAACAGGATTATGCGAGGGGGCTCCCGAGAGAAGTTTTGTTTCATCGAAAACAGGTCCGGTCGGGCCGAATTTTTTTGGAGAGTGGCAATCATTGCATCCGCCAAGATTCACCAACCATTTGCCCCTCTCAATCATTTTTTTGTTGGATGATTTTTGTTGAGGCAGTCCGGTAGACACAAAAACTGTGGACGCAAGAATAACTGCAGCAATAACCTGTGAAGTTTTCATGACCTGCTCCTGATATGTGAGTGATATGTGTGGGGTAAGTGTCGGACGGATAATCCGAGCCCTATTCCGAACTACCTCCAGAGTGTTTGGGTGTGTGAATATAATTTCCCGCAAGCACAAAAACAAATCTTGGCTGTTTCAAACCAACCTCATATGGACTACCGGAAAGAAGGAAAAATTAAGAGAGGGAAATGCAGGTTAAAGGTGTGAAGAAGTAGTTGCCAAGGAAGAAGACTTGTGCTGCTGCGAGGACCCTCACATACACAGTCTCTTCCTCAGGATTCATTGAGGATTAATCATGTTGACTTTCAAGCCATCGTTCGGCATCAATTGCCGCAGCGCATCCGGAACCTGCCGCCGTTACGGCCTGGCGGTAGACGCTATCAGCAACATCACCGGCCGCAAAGACTCCCGGAACATTTGTTCGTGTGCTTCTGTCTTTGACTATCAAGTAGCCTGTCGCATCCATATCCAATTGGCCCACAAATAGAGATGTGTTTGGCCTATGGCCGATGCCCATAAAAACACCATCCGTTTTCATTTCGGTGGACATACCGGTCTTCAGATTCTTCAGGCGAACAGCAGTTACCGACTTCTTGTTTTGTTCCGACTTTCCTAAAATCTCCTCGACAACAGAATCCCAAACAAAAGTAATCTTCGGATTCTTGAATGCTTTATCCTGCATGATCTTTGATGCACGTAATGCGTCCCGCCGATGAACAATGGTTACTTTTGAAGCGAACTTCGTGAGGAATGTGGCTTCCTCAATTGCCGTATCACCACCACCCACAACAATCACTTCCTGGTTTTTAAAGAAAAAGCCATCGCATGTTGCACACGCCGATACTCCGTAGCCCATGTAATTTTTTTCTGATGGAAGGCCAAGGAGTTTTGCAGACGCTCCTGTTGATACAATAACCGCATCCGCTGTAAACTCTTCGGAATCAGCCCAGAGTTTAAATGGACGGGATGAGAAGTCAACTTTCGTTATTTGTTTGTATACGGACTTCGCCCCGAAGCGAAGAGCCTGTTCGCGCATTATCTCCATTAATTCCGGCCCCATAATTCCTTTTGCAAACCCCGGATAATTGTCAACCTCGGTTGTAATGGTAAGCTGTCCGCCTGGCTGCATACCTTCAAAGATTACCGGATTCAGATTCGCCCGCCCGGCATACAGCGCAGCCGTAAATCCGGCAGGACCCGAACCGATAATGATAAGTTTATGATGGTCTGACATTCTCTGTCCTTTTTTCAATGCTGAATGCAGCTTGTGCTTGGAATGCTTATTACTGTTCCTGGCTGCTATTTGTTTGATGCGAAGAACTCACCTAACGGGTCGGCCTCACGTTCAGAATTAATCATAACATTACGCTTCAGTCCCGCTAACTTGGTTCTCTTGATCGGACTACCTTTGAACTTCTTGCTGAACTCCTCTTGCGTGATCTCTTTCCATTCTTCGAGAACTGGCGCGAGGTTCCATTCTCGCGGCTGGAATTCCTCTTGGACAGATATTGTTGAGAACTTATCGTTCCACGGACAAACATCCTGACAAATATCGCAGCCGTAAATCCAATTCTCGAACTGTCCGGTGACCTCTCCGGTAATCTCACCGCGATGTTCGATGGTAAGATACGAAAGGCACTTGTTTGAATCCACGACGTAGGGCTCGACGATTGCATTTGTCGGGCATGCTTCAATGCAGAGCGTGCATGTGCCGCAATGATCTGTTGCGGGTTCATCGTATTCAAGTTCGAGCGTCGTAATCAACTCACCCAGGAACACCCACGAGCCGAGATCCTGCGTAATAACATTCGTGTGCTTTGCAATCCATCCGATGCCTGCACGTTGTGCCCAGACCTTGTCCATCATCGGGCCGGTGTCGACGTAATATCGCCCTTCGACGCCGGGAAATTCTTGTTGCAGCCACGCATAAAGTTTCTTTAGCCGATCGGTAACAACATCATGGTAATCACCACCCCAGGCGTAGCGGGAAATCTTTCCTACACCCTGCTCACTCACGTGTTGCTGTGGCGTATAATAATTCACGGCCACACAAATAACCGATTTCGCATCCGGAACAATGATGGCAGGATCTGTTCGTTTGTCAAGGTTCCGGTTCATCCAATCCATCGTGGCGTGATAGCCGCGGTTCAACCATTCCTGCAAATGCTGCGCTTCCTCATCCAACAGCTCAACTCTTGCGATCCCTACTTTTGAGAATCCGAGTTCAAGCGCTTTCGATTTTATTTTTTGGGTTGGAGTCACTCGCGCATTCACCTCGCCCCACTCCCATCCATCTCTAAGAACACATTGTCTCCCTCAACTCTCACCTGATATACTCTCACTCTGCCGTCACCGGAAACAGCTTTCCCTGTTTCGAGAGAATAGCTCCAGCCATGCATGGGACAAGTCACCTGCAGCCCGTCTAACTGTCCTTTATGCAAAACTGAAAAATGTTGATGAGCGCAGACGTTGTTGATTGCATAGAGTTTGCCTTCTACTTTGAACAACGCGATATCCTGCTCATCCAGCGTTAGCAGTTTTGCGCCACGCTCCGGAATCTCAGCAAGTTTTGCAACCTTCACGAATCCCACAACCCCTCATTGATCATAACAAAATAGAGTTCCAATCACGGCAAGGGTGACGGATTTACCGCTACAATCCCCTTCTCCGTCCGCAGCAGGTGACACGTTTCCATAGTGGCATCATGTTCAAAGAACAAAGTCCAATTGCCCTCGACCGCTTCGTTCAGAATTCTCCGCTTCTCTTCAAGTGTTACTAACGGGCGCAGGTCGTAGCCCATAATCCAGGGAAGCTGCACGTGCACGATTGTTGGCATCAAATCCGCAACGTACAGCAGCGAAGTCTTCCCATCAGAAATAAGCGGAGCTTGTAATGCTGTTGTATGGCCGTTGCAAATTCTGCATGTAATGCCGGGTAGGATTTCTCCTTCACCCTCAGTAAAATTCAATAGCCCCCGTTCATGCAACGGCATAAAATCTTCGGGAAAAAAACTCGCCTTGTCCCGTTCTGTGGGATTGTTCGCTGCTTCCCAATGCTCTCGCTGCACGTAATACTTTGCATTTGGAAATGTCGGTTTCACAACCCCATTCTCCCGATACGTCGAACCCCCAGCGTGATCGAAATGAAGATGAGTAAGGATGACGTCGGTGATATCGGCGGGCACTACTCCACGTCGGGAGAGTGACCTGATCAAATCATTACGGCTGTCATCGATCTTGTAAATGGACTTCAGCTTATCATTGAATTTAGCACCGTTTCCGTCATCAATCAAAATCTTTCGTCCATCACCGACAAGCAGCAATGCCCGGGCTGCAAGAGGAATGCGATTCTTTTCGTCGGGCGGAATTGCTTTCTCCCATAACGTCTTCGGAACAACGCCAAACATTGCTCCGCCATCGAGGGCAAAGTTTCCGGTTTCGATTGAATAGAGTTCGTAGTTGCCTATTTTCATGTTGAAGTCTCTAAGGATTTCGAGTCACAATATTTTTGGGGACACAAAGACACTAAGCAACAAAGATTCACGAAGTTGTTTTAGTTGATAATTCTTTTGATACCGTCTTTGATTAGTGGGAAAGCTGAATCCACAATTATTTTCCCTATCGCTTCTTCCCGTTCACTTAGAGGATCGAAAGTCATTTTCTTTTCCTTTGTGTAGCTTCGTGCCCTTGTGCCTTTGTGTCCGATATTAGCGCTTCACCAACCGTAAAAACAAAAGGTCAGTCCCCCGTTTGGAAGGCCGACCTTTTTCAACTCACAAGCAAATTGGGTTACGCGTTCTTTCTGAAACGCGATGTTGCCTCGGTCAACGGCTGAAACTCTCTGTCCGGATGCAGAATTGTCGCACGCTCGAAAAGTTGCTCTTCCGTTTCCACATGGTTCGGATCAGGCACGCAGCAGTCCACAGGACAAACGGCGGCACACTGCTCCTGATCGAAATGTCCCACACACTCTGTACACTTCTCCGGTACGATGTAGTAGAAATCATTCGAGAGCGGCTCGTACATCGCTCCGCCGTACTCAAACTGAACGCCGCCGGCGTAGATCGCTACATTGGGACATTCGGGTTCGCACGCACCGCAGTTGATACATTCTTCCGTGATCATTGTTGCCATGAAAACTCCTCTGTTAAAATTTCAGTTGGAAAAATTTAACTGTACATCAAACTCACTCCACCGTAATCTGTGGAAATGAAAACTCATCTCCTCCAAAAGAGGATCCGCCGCTGGCGGAAAATATTCCTGTTCCATCCGACCGAAAATGTTCGGCTCTCGCAAGACTTACGCGAACGTCTTCGACCAAAAGCTGAGTGTTGATACCGTGAAAGGACGGGAGATACTGTTCAAGTTTGGATAACGCCTTACTGAACTGGCTGCACGCGCCTTTGTAGTTTTGGTTCGAAAGGTGGTAGAAGCCAACGGCTGTTTGAATCAAACCTTGATAAAAGACCCGATGAGCGCCGGTAGTTTCCATCCACAATTCCTCCCACACATCGTGCGCCTCAAAGAAATACTGCCTGTTGAACTCCTGAATACCTCTTGTGAACAGGTTTTCCATCTGCCAGAAAACTAAGAAATAACACAACGAATTGCAATACAGCGCTGTTTAGAAATGCATCAATGGGCAAAAAGCGTGGTCGAAATTCGCGTAGTCCCTCCGAGACAAGAAACTAAATGCCGGTGAAGCCTTTTGCAGCCTCCAGCGTATTTCTCATCAGCATTGCAATCGTCATCGGGCCGACCCCGCCTGGCACGGGAGTGATTGCACTCGCAACCCGGGCCGCCGATTCAAAATGAACATCGCCCACAATCCGATAGCCGTTCTTCGCGTTTGCATCCTCAACTCTGTTAATGCCGACATCAATGACGACGCAACCGGATTTTAGCATATCACCGGTTATGGCTTCCGCTCTTCCGATTGCCGCAATAACTATATCTGCTTGCCGTGTGTACCGTGCAATATCCCCGCCGCCTGTATGCACAATGGTAACTACTGCATTCGCTCCCTTTTGCTTTTGCAATAGAATGTTCATCACCGGTTTGCCGACGATATTACTTCGTCCGACAACCACCACGTGCTTACCAGCCGGGTCATTACCGCTGCGGATGAGAAGTTCCTGCACTCCCGCCGGTGTACAAGGCCTCAAACACGGCTGTCCAATGACAAGCTTGCCGACATTGACAGGATGGAATCCGTCGACGTCTTTGCGCCAATCAATGCGTTCAATAATTTTGTTCTCGTCAATATGCTTGGGCAAAGGAAGCTGAACGAGAATACCGTGAATTCTCGAGTCTGCATTGAATGTATCAATCAAGGAAAGAAGCTCCTTCTCGGAGGTTGCATCAGGAAGCTTCTCGGTTACCGAGTGAAACCCCATCTCCTCGCACGCCTTCCCTTTCGAGCGGACATACACCTGAGATGCGGGATTCTCACCAACCAGAATGAAGGCAAGGCCGGGAGTT
>JBKJJX010000358.1:0-10195 GCA_046597825.1 Bacteroidota bacterium
GCGCAAATTGAACGATGGAACAAGATGCGCTCAAGCCATATTACACCGGGCAAGCGGCTGTTGTTGTACCCGACGATTACGCAAGTCGGCTCGTCGCGCGAAAAATCTGTTGCCGAAGCTAAAGCGCACTTGAAGGGAACATCGAAACAGATCATCTACGTTGTGCGCAAAGGTGATACAATCTCGGGAATTGCTGAAGCGCATGATGTGCAGATTGCTCAATTGCGCGCATGGAATTCTCTGAGACGCCGCAGCATCATCTACGCGGGCCAGTCACTCGTGATTCGAAAAGACAATTACTAGTTCATCGTCATCTATAACTGCATCTGATGTTGTGTCGGGCATTTTCTCTGGATGCCCGCTTCTTTTCCTGATCAACTATTCACCCGCCTTTCCTTGACTTTCCATCCCATTAGGCATAAATTCTTATAATTAATCTCCTGTTGTTGTTCCTAAAAAAGTTTTCCTCGTTAATGCGCGTTCGATTACTATTTCTTGTCAGCATCATATCAGTTTGCTCGTTCGGGTTTCTCTACACGACAGGGGATGAGCGCGAGAATTCCATTCGCACAGTTGCGGATGATACTGATCGCAATTATACAACCGTCGGTAGCATCGGGTTGACGGTGACGAATTTCGGCAGCATCGGCACACGCAATGCATACTGGCCCGATCAACCTTCTTGTGAATATCCTCGCGGTTCGCGCATAGAGCATTTGTATCAGGGGGGACTTTGGTTCGGCGCAATTTCACGCAGAACAGGACAGCAGCATGTAAGCACGGGAGCGACGGATCAGGCTTCCGCTTCCCGCGTCGGCCAGGGGTATGAGTTCACTTCGCCGCTTGGCTCGACAATGATTCAGCGTTCGAGTCTTTCCGACTCGCGGTTCTTCGATGGGCGCGCTATTAGCCATCAGGATTTTCTTGCAGATTTTTCCGATTTGAATCGCAGGAACCCGTCTACGGGCGACACGATTCCCGAGCATACGCCATTAGGCATTAGTGTCCACCAGGAAAGCTACGCCTGGAATTTTCCCTTCGCAGACTTCTTCGTCATCCTCAACTATACAATCTATAATACAAGCGTCGATACATTAGATTCCGTGTATGTGGGATTCTGGAACAATGCCGTTGTGCGCAACACGAACAACGTGCGGCCCGGAACGTCCGGTTACTTTGACCATGGCGGTAATGGCTATATCGATTCGTTGCGGATGATGTATACATTTGATTTCGATGGAATTCCAACTCCCCCTGCAGCAAATAGCTATATCGGAGTGAGCGTATTGGGATCGTTTCCATTTCCACGTGGCGTGGATTCGGTTGGCAATCTCAACACGCGAACATATTACAACGCTTGGAGATTCCGCAGCTCTTCGGGAGCGGTGGAGTATTTTTCTCCTGCCGATGATGCCGGTAATATAGCGGGCGCCCGAAGCAGGTTTGATCGTCTTGCCACATCGTTGCAGCCCGCTCAGATTGCCCTTCTGCGCACACGTGCAGATAACATGACGACGCTGATTTCAACCGGACCTTTTAAGCGAATGAACCCGGGCGACTCGCTTCAGGTTGTTTTTGGTGTGGTGTGTGCACGCAAATTTGGGACATCGCCCGCGAACCAGGATACCCGCGAACAGAAAAAGAATCTCTACACAAACGGAGGCTTTGCCCAGCAAGCATACGGCGGGGAAGATGTCAACGGAAATAATATTCTCGATCCCGGCGAAGACTTAAACGGAAATGGAAAGCTCGACCACTTCCAGCTTCCTCAACCGCCACGTTCACCCAAAGTAAAAGCTGTCGTCGAAAACCAAAAAGTGACAATCTATTGGGACAAGGCTTCCGCGGAAAATTCCATTGATCCCATTACGCGCACAGCGGATTTCGAGGGTTATAGAATTTACAGGTCGAATGCAGGAGCGGACTTTACGAGTCCCGAAGATTTACTGCTGACACTTTCGCTCGTTGGAGAGTTTGACCGTGCAGACGACAACATTGGATACAATACAGGTTTTGGAAGGATAGCACTTTCTCAACCGAAAACATTTCCCGGGGATACGGTTCAGTACTGGTATCGCTTTCCGCCTGAAGGTGAAAGTGTTACGCATCTGAATGGATGGCAATACCTGTATGGAGTTGCGGCATTCGATCAGGGTGATTCTGCAAACGGAATTATTTCTCTCCAAAGCAAAACGGAAATCCGGCGGGTCGTTCCCGGAACAGATACCTCGTCAACAGCGAACAAAAAAGTCGGCGTCTACCCGAACCCATACTACGTGAACGCGGTGTGGGATGGTGGAACAGAACGCACACGCAAAATTTATTTCTACAATCTTCCTGCCCGATGCGAAATCCGCATCTACACTCTTGCCGGCGATGTGGTTGCAAATCTGAAACACGACGGCGCAACATATACCGGCAATGATATCAATTGGTTCAGCCGTTTCGGCGGAGGGCAGGGAGCCCCGCTGTTTTCCGGGGGAGAGCACGCATGGGATTTGATAACAAAGTTCGACCAGGCGGTTGCAACGGGATTGTATTTGTTCAGTGTGAAGAATACAGATTCAGGTGAAGTGAAGACAGGGAAATTCTTGGTAATCAAATAACAATAGAGGGAGAAACAGTCATGAAACGATTTCTACTGGTTACAGCGCTTGTCGTGCTGGGATTGGCTCAGGCGTTCAGCCAATATCCGTTGCGATCAATCCGGCAAATTCAGGAAGTTCCGCTCGATTCGTTACGAGTGCTCGATACTCTCCAACGAACAAACCTCTCACGTTGGACTCTTCAACGATCGCCTTCATATCCCGAGACAGTGAAAGTGCGCGGAGTGTGTGTCGTTCCGGCAAAGGTTATTAATTTTACTGCGAATGGATTTAACTTGCTCCTCGCAGATACAGCAAACAAGACATCCTGGGGCGGTCTTTTTGTGCGTCCAGCTCTTAGTACCGGTTCTCCGGACACAGTATTGGCAATTCAATGGGGTATCCTGAATGTTCAACCCGGCGACTACGTGGAGCTGACAGGATATATTGACGAGTTTCCGGGAGGCGATCCTGTAAGCGCAACGCAAATTGTTCCGATCTATAGTCAACCGCTTTCTATCCTTGGTTCAGCCGCTGTTCCGCCGTTTGTTTCAAAAGTTGCGGCAGATTTTTACAAGGGGCCATTCCCGAGCAACGGACCCAACGGTATTCAATTCAGCACCGGCGAACCGATGGAGTTCATGCGAGTGAAGATGACCAACCTGACGGTTGTGTCGTATCTGAATCAAACGAATGGAACATTGAATCTCGTCGATCAGAACGGAAATGGGTTTTCGACGTTGGATGCATCGAAATGGTTTACATTGCGAGGACACCGTGATCCAAATTCAACATATGCCTTGCCCCCTATCAACACACGTATTGACACAATCTGGGGATACATTTTGACGAATAGTGGCAGCGAGGCTCCCCGCGGCTACCGCATTGCACCTCTTCTTCCCGGAGACATCAAGTACGGGGTATCACTTCCGATCGTCTCGACTCATCGCCGCAACCCGATTGTTGTACCGCCGGATTCAACTCCCAGAATCAGCGTGAAAGTTACAAAAGGCGGAATCGGAATTTCGACTGTTCAATTGCGTTACAGCGTTAACAATGCCGCCTTTACCAATGCTGCAATGACGTTCAATGCATCGGATACGACGTACCGTGCCAACATTCCGCAACAAGTTGCCGATACATTCGTTCGGTACTATATCAATGTGGTCGACTCACTTGGCAACACGGTTAAACTTGCAAGCTCTGCGCTTGACGGAACTGCGTCTGATACCTTGCGGGGATTTTTCTTCTATAATGTATTGAACAGGCCGCTCACTATCAGGGACATTCAAACAACACCCTATGGTAACGGCCGGAGTCCATATCTTGGAGCTGTAGTTTCCGTCTCCGGTATTGTCACTGCTGATACCGCCAACATCGGGATCTCCGCATTGAACACAGGAGGAACCAGCGCGTGGTACATGCAAAGCGGGACTGCTCCTTATTCAGGAATATGGTTGAATGATACAACCATGATCACACGCCGGAATGGCGACAGCATATCAGTGACGGGAACAGTGGCGGAAAACTCGGAAGTCACGCGCATTCAGGCATTCAGCGGCGCGCCGGTTCTGCGTTCAACAGGCAACACATTGCCGTCGCCTGTTGTGAAGACAACCGGAGTATTCGGCCCGGCTGCGGGCAATGGTAATTTGAATGCCGAACCGTATGAAGGCATGCTCGTTCGCTTCAACAACGTCCGTGTCTCGAATGTTTCACCGACGTTCTCCGATCCGACCGAATATGAAGTGGATGACGGAAGCGGACCGGTTATCGTTCGGCGCGACGGCATCAACCGCTATTCAAATGTTCCTGCTGATACTATTAACGGCAAGACTATTTTGAAACCGAACAGCAATATTTCATTCCTTCAGGGAGTTATCTACTTCAGCTTCAACAGGTACAAGCTCGTTCCCCGGAGAGATACGGATTTTGGAACGATAACACTTGGCGTTGCGATTGAACATACGTCGGATATTCCTGCAAAATTCCAGCTCGTTCAGAATTATCCAAACCCGTTTAATCCTTCGACCACGATTGAATATTCAATTCCGAACAGTTCGTTCGTGAATGTGAAGATCTTTAACGTGCTCGGACAGGAAGTAGAGACCCTTGTGCAAGAGATGCAGACGGCTGGCAGATATACTCTCCGCTTTGATGCATCACGGTTAACGAGCGGCGTGTACTTCTATCGCGTGCAGGCGGGAGAATTCTCGCAGACGAAAAAAATGATGTTGCTTAAATAGGAATCTGAGCGGGGCGGCGAACCTCGTCGCCCTGCTGAAGGGAATGTCTTTGGCCGGACCAATACGAGCATGAAATTCAGTGAACTCGTTCGGTTGCTTGAAAGCAATGGATTTCGACTTCTAAGGGAAAAGGGTTCAATTCGATACTATGGAAAACCCGGTTGTGATAATCTCGTAAGAGTTGACTATCACGGTCCCAAAGAAGTCCCAACCGGAACGTATCATGCCATCTTGAAAGCTGCTGGCATTAAGAGATAAGTAAAGGAGAATTGGCAATGCTGAATTTACAATACACAGTCATCATTGAGGCAACCGAAGACCCTGGTTATTTTGGTTTCTATTCTCCCGATGTGGAAGGCTTTACCGGCATTGGTCATTCTGTTGAGGATTGTATCTACAAAGCAAAGTGGGGCTTGACAGAACACATCAAACTTTTACGTGATCAAGGTTTGCCTGTTCCCGTTTCCAATCCACACCCTCAGATCATTATCCAGAATGAAGAAAAAATGGAAGAGGCGTGAACTCGACGTATGCTGGGTACATACTACTTCTGCTTTTCGTTTTAACTCTAATGAGTTGCAACGAGAAGATCACAGACGTCCCATCGGGAAACAAACAGCCGAAATCATTTCTCTGGCTGTTCCCCGATTCCACTGTTGGGATTGGTGTCAGCAGGCAGCATTTACGTTGGTGGGGAGAAGACCCTGACGGTACGATCAGGGGTTATTTATTTGCCTTTGTTCCCGCAAAGGTTGCACGCACGCCTGTCCCGGATACGCTGCGATATACGTGGGTAACAAAGAACGACACGCTCATGCAGTTTCCGCTTGATACGTTGTTCCGCTACTTCACCGTCTTCGTGCGCGCAGTTGATAACACATTTCCCGGTTTGCAGGCAGGCACGAGTGTTCGCTTAACGCCGAACCCTTATGCAGACAATAATAAGAACGGTGTATTCGATTCAGGTGATCAGGCTCTGACAGCGTTAACCGGTGCAATGGATCCTGTCGGTGCGATTCTCGCATTCCCCATCCGGAATACGCCGCCAACGATTGCATTCCTTCCAAACCCGAACGATCAGTCGATCGCATTACGCCAACCGGACACTACATTTACGGTTGCTGCTTTTGGATTTAAGGGAAGTGATGCAGATGGGGACAATACGCTTTCAGGCTATCAAATCTCTTTGAATGATTCATCAAGCACTGCTACGTGGCTCACTATTCCAGCGCGAGACACTGTGGTAACGCTGGTTGTGCCGCGTGAACGAAGCAATGCAGCCCCACCCGGGAATGGCGTTCAAGTCACTGCCGATGTGTATGGCGGGAGATTTCTCGGGCGTCGCTTGCTCGGGCAACTCCCCGGCTTGCGGCTTGATGCACAGAATGTTTTTTATGTTCGCGCTCGTGACGTTGCCGGCGAGTATAGTCCCGCTATTCGCATGCCATCTACCACGCAACGGTGGTTCGTTAAACGTCCGAAGGGAAGATTGCTGCTGGTCAGCGATTATACAAACAATGATGCATCTGCAGCGTTAAGTACATATTTAACAGCGTTTGCTTCTGTTCCCGGCGGAGAATTTGATACGGTCGATGCAGTGAATATTGCTGCCGGAATAACTGCAGTTGATAAGACTGCGGGTCGATTGAGCACGGCAGTTCCTCCATTTATCGATCCGGCTTTACTTAATACGTTTCTTCTTTACGATTATGTTTTCTGGTATACCGATCAGTTTCCAAGTCTGGGAGTTGCGCAGCTGACGTTGTTCACGTACATCCAGAACGGCGGCAAGGTGTTGTTCTCGACGACTTTCTCGAACGCAATTGATCCGAGAGGGGCGTTAAGGGATTTTGCGCCGATCGATAGCATTTCGAGCGTTCCGCTTCCGACGACGGTTATTCCGGTACCGGGCGATACGCGCATTCCTGCAAACTTCATTGTGTATCCGGATACGACTGTGCCTTCAAATATTTACCCACGGCTCGCATTTAATGCAACACCCGCGAACCATATTATTTTTATGCGTGAAGTGTACAAGCGTTCCGATGCCCGGGTAATTTACCGGTTACAGCAAGACACGCGCATTCCGAAACGTTACAATGCAATAGACCCCACGGGCCGCGGCGATACACTACGTCCGAAGGTTGCCGTTGTGGATGGAGAGGGAAAGATTATTTTTTTCGGATTGCCGATTCATCTTCTTGATAACAAAACTTTGGGAAATCCGGACGGTGTCTCGGCGTTCTTCAAAAAAATCTTCACCCAACAATTCAATCTTCGTCACGTTGTGAACAGACGAAAATTCTGATGATACGAACTCTCTCATATTACATTACTCTTTTGCTTTTCGCGGGCACACTCTTAGCGCAGACTGCCGACAAGGGAAGGATTGAAGGCAAGGTTGTCGATGCAAAAACGAATGAAGGCATACCCGGTGCCAACGTCACTGTGAAGGGGACATACCACGGTGCGTCCTCAAATATTGACGGGATCATAAAACTTGAGAATGTGAATCCGGGCAGCTATACGATTGAAGTCTCGCTGCTTGGTTACAAAGTTGTGCAGTTCACGAACATAAAAGTCGTGGCGGGACAAACGACCAAATTCACCGCCAAAATGGAAGAGACCATTCTCGCACTCGACAAGGAAATTGTTGTCATTGGCGAGAAGCCGATGTTTGATATCGAAGAAACATCGAGCAAGCGAACAGTCGGGCACGAAGATATTCAGGCGGCGGCTTTGACGAAGGTGGAAAATATCGTCGCGTTGCAACCCGGCGTGGTATTTTCAGATAATGAGATTCATATCCGGGGCGGTCGTACGCACGAAGCTGCATTGTTACTCGACGGTGTTTCGATACAGGATCCTCTTGCGGGAACCGGATTTGGCTTACAGGTAAGTCCCGGCTCTATTCAGGATGTCGAGGTGATCACCGGCGGGTATAATGCGGAATACGGACAGGCAACATCCGGCATCATCAATATTACAACAAGGGAAGGATCGGAACGCTACAGCGGTTCGATTTCGTACAAAGTTGATCATTTTGGGTTGAACAAGAATTCCCGCTCTAATTGGAACACGGATAATTTTGATCTGAGCCTGAGCGGGCCGGAGCCGATAACATCGTCCCTTCTTCCTTCACTCGGAATTGAAATTCCCGGCAAGTTGAGCTTCTTCGGAACACTGTTCGGCAAGCGAAGTGATGACTACACCCGTTGGGTTCAGGTTGTTGGTGCGGACGGAAAGCCAACCGGCTACCAGGTCCAGGCTCCGAATGGATTGTATTCATCAATCTTTCCTTCGGGAGGGGGTTCAAGCTATTCTCCGCGTCGTAACAACGAGTATTCGACTCTGTTGAAGATGACATACAAACCGACTGGCACAATCAAACTCTCGTACACGTTCAATGAATCGGTTGTCATCAATCAAAACACACAAACAATTCAGGCGACACTTGACCGCGTAGAGCCGAATCCGGGCTATCAATATCTCTTCCAGTTCATTCCCGACAGCGCCAATACATTTACGCAGCGCAGCATTCAACACGCAATCGCATGGACACATACGCTGAACAACGAAATGTTCTACGATGTACGCCTCAGCAAATACACGGCCCACGTCCGCGGAGACGCGAATGGAAAAGATTTCAGCGCGTACAATGAACCGCAGGATATCGTGACGTTCCCGATTCAGTATTACAACAGGGGCCGGGATACAGTTGGTGTTATACCGGGAGACGGATTCTATGACATCGGCGCCCCGAGTTCGTATCGTGATCAGTTTGCCACGGAGTACACATTCAAGTTTGACCTCACAAATTATTTCAGTGAGAAGAATAAATTCAAAACAGGCGTTGAGATGCGCTTCCAGGAATTGCAAATGGTTGACATCTTCAAGCCGTGGGTAAAGCCGCAGGGTTTCGATAACGATATTTATAGCGTGCATCCTGCACTTGGCGCATTCTACCTCCAGGATAACATCACGCTGAAGGGAATGATCCTCAACGTCGGCCTTCGATTGGATTACTGGATGCCCGGAAAATATGTGGATGATATTGCAAAAGACACGTCGACTGCTCTCATCGTTTCCCCGGGACTGCGGCAGGCTTATCTCGATCATACATTCAGTCTTTTCGGCAGAAGAGTAAAAGCAAGAATCAGTCCGCGGCTCGGAATCTCTCACCCGATTTCGGACAACCAGACCTTGTTCTTTTCGTATGGACACTTTTCGAAGTTCCCTCGTCCGCAGTATGTGTACTCCAAACTGAACCGCACGAGTGTCCGCGCAAACACTGCCGCAGTGGGCAACCCGGATTTGAATCCTGAAACAACCGTTGCATATGAGTTGGGTATTCGCAACCAGCTTTCCAGCAACGACGTTCTGACTGTTACAGCGTACTACAAAGATATTTTTGATTACATCACCGAGAAAACTGTCCGACGATTGTCTGGAGTCGGCGGCTTGCAGTTCTATTCAACGAACCTGAATTCAGATTACGCCCGCACGAGGGGCATTGAAGTTGAATACAAAAAGAGAATCGGGAATTGGTTCAGAGGATCGATTTCCGGGTCGTATTCTGTTGCGACAGGGAAGAGTTCATCGCCCAGCGAGTCGGCGGTGCGTTTGCAGCAGGGAGAGCCCGAAAATATCAAAGAGCAATTCCTGATCTGGGACCGTCCGGTCCAGCTTTCTGCAAACCTGAATTTCAGCGTTGCCAAAGACGAGCCGTTATTCGGGTTTGGCAACGGGGTTCTGGACGACTACAATCTTTATATACGCTTCTTCTATCAATCCGGAAAACGCTACACGCCACAGACACTTGTGGGGTACAACGCAAGCACGGGACGCCCGGAGTACATTACCGATCTTACCCGGATCAATGACCAGATTGGCGCGTATTGGTTTTATGTTGATTTGAATTTTGAAAAATATTTTGATCTCGGCTTCGCGAAACTCATCGCCGCCGTAGAAGTCCAGAATCTTTTTGACAACAAAAACTCACAGGTCATCAATCCGATAACAGGCCGTGCATACGAATATGGCGATCCGACACCGTCGAGCTACAATGATCCGTTGTACCCGCAGTTGACGGGCAGTGTTTCGCCGTTCCCGTACGATCCTGCCCGTTATAAAGAACCACGCACAATCCGACTAAGTCTGGCACTTCGATTCTAATGCAAAGAATTCTCTCTCTCATACCGGTTTCATTGTTCCTGTGCACGGCGACAGTATTTGCGCAGCTTGTGCCGAATCTTGGCGGCCAGCGCGCAGGTATCTCGGCATTTCAGTTCTTGAAAATGGGGGTTGGTGCACGCGGTGTCGCAATGGGCGAATCGTTTGTTGCCGTCGCCAACGATGTCTCAG
>JBKJJX010000367.1:0-9034 GCA_046597825.1 Bacteroidota bacterium
TCAAAAATCCGGTCCTTGATGTGTGCAGGGATTCCCGTTCCCGAATCAGCAACACGTATACGGATAAATTCCCGCGGTTGATCAAATCCGGCGAAAAGAGGCTCGTCCTCCTTTGGCAAATACATGGAAGCCTCAATACGAAGCGTTCCTCCAAGAGGCATTGCATCGCGTGCGTTCAGGCAGATGTTCATGAGTGCCTGGTACATTTCACCTGCCTCGGCTGCAACCGGCGGCAGCTGAGCATCCACATTCATGCTCACCAGAATGTTTGTCGGAAATGTTTCGGTCAGCATCTCGATTTCTGCAAGTACATCCTGGATACGGGCGGAAGCGTTCAGCAGACTCTTCTGCCGCACAAACGACATGAGCTGCTTCGCAAGATTAAGTCCATGCCCAGTGCTTTTTTCCATTGCATCAGCATAGCGGGCAACTTTTAATGGATCGTCAGGATGCTTCTTGAGCTGCCCGGAGAAACCGCTGAGATTATTCAGCACATTAATGAAATCGTGCGTGATGCTTCCGACGAGCGTGCCGATACTCTCCATCTTTCTCGCTTGAAACATCTGTTGCTCGAGAAGTTTCCACTCGGTTATGTCGCGCAGCGTGCTGCGAAAGCCGTAAACCTTTCCATCGGCATCGCGCAACGCAATTGCGTTTTCTAATACGAGACGCTTACTCCCATCCGTCTGTTTCAACTCGTATTCGAAATTTCTGATGAATCCCTGGCGATGAAGCGCCTGAACGAGCATTTCCCGCCGTTTCGGATCCACACAAAAATCCTGTTTGAAATCAATTCCGGATTGAACCTGATTCATAGAGAGGCCGAGTAAATTCTCGCCGGATTGGTTTATCGATGTAATGTTTCCGTCCGGCGTTGCAGTAAACACTGCGTCCAGAGATTCATCCGCCGTCGAAGATTTTTTTTGATCTTCGGGATTCGAAGAAAGATTTGCGCTGTGAAGTTTCTCATTTGTCCGGCGAGCAATAATCTGGACCGTACTCGTGCCTTTAACAAGCGAGGCGTTTATTTCAGCTTGTACTTCAGTTCCATCAAGCCGAACGATGCGGACTATTGTTGATGGGAAATCCTGAGACGCCGAAGGGTCGGTCTGAATAAGAGTCTCAATCCTGTCGTAATCGTGAGGCTGCACAAAGCGCAGGAATTCCCTGCCGACGAGTTCATCCGCGGAGTAAGCTCCGAGAAGTTTTTGCATCGCAAGGTTAGCAAAGCGGATGATTCCTTCTTCGCACAGGACAAGAGGAAACGGCAGTCCCTTAACCACAGCCAGATACTGATCGGCCTGGTCATGCGTACGAGGCAATACTATTGAATCTCCCTTCACAGGTCTGCTCATTAATTAGTCGAAGGTTCAGGCGCCTGGATTTTGTATACCCGCTGTTCCGGTTGAATCCCGAGCTGATCCATTCTGTACCGCAGTTTTGACCGTGTCAAACCGAGAATCTTTGCGGCGTGCACCTGGTTGCCGTTGGTGATCTGGAGAGTTTTCATAATCACGTCACGAACAACCGTACCCATGGAAATTCCCGTGCTCGGAATTTCAAGATGATAACGATTGCTTATCCCATTTCCGGATGATTGGATTTTTCCCGTTGGATTCAGAAACGCGAATTGTTCTGTCGTAAGAGATGTTCCATTCGCAAGCAACACGGCCCGCTCGATCGCATTGCGCAATTCGCGGATGTTCCCCTTCCACTGCTGCGCTTCCAAGAATTGTAACGCATCGGTGGAAAGATCGGGCGCCGGTTTCGAGAAACGTTTGCTGAATTCCTGGATGAACGCATAGGCAATAACACCGATATCTTCCCTGCGTGCGCGCAAGGGCGGAATCTTTACCGATGCCACATTCAGGCGATAAAATAAATCTTCTCTAAAGCGGCCTTCTTCTACTTCTCTCGAAAGATCCCTGTTCGAAGCCGTAATGATTCTCACATCCACACTGATCTCACGCGTACCGCCAAGCCGGTAAAAGCGCCGCTCTTCCAAAACGCGCAATAATTTCACCTGCATATCGAGGGAGAGTTCGCCAATCTCATCAAGAAAAATTGTTCCGCCGTTCGCCAGCTCAAATTTTCCCTGCCGCATTCGGTCCGTTGCTCCTGTAAAGGCGCCCTTTTCGTAGCCGAAGAATTCACTCTCCGCCAAATTCTTCGGAATAGCTCCGCAATTGAGAGTAATGAATGGCTTGTCGACACGAACACTTTTTTGATAGATGAATCGCGCCATAAGTTCTTTTCCGGTTCCACTCTCTCCTTCGAGAAGTACTGTCGTATTATCGCTCTGAGCAAAGCGCTCCGCCATTTCAAGAACCCGACGCAATGCCGGACTCTTGCCAATGATCCCGCTGCGGACGCGTTGTTGTTCAAGTTCATCCTGCATTAGAAACATTTTCCGTTTCATATGGGATTGCTCCATCAACCTTTCGATCAACAACGTGAGATGGGCAAGGTCAAACGGCTTGATCACAAAATCAACGGCGCCTTCTTTCATGGCTTCAACCGCCAGTGCAACGTCGGCGTGGGCAGTCATCATCAATACGGGAACGTCGTACTCTTCCTCTTTCATTTGGCGCAGAAGCTGCAGTCCGTTTATCTTTCCCATAAAGATATCAAGCAACACCACATCGGGACTTACTTCAGGAAGACGGAGAAAAAATTCTTCGCCCTTGTTACATACAACTACTTCATACCCGGACGAGAGAAGAATATTCTGAAGGGTGTCAGTCAGAATCGTCTCATCATCCGCAATAAAAATTCTTCCCTTTGACATATACGTATCCTTTAATTCTGTGCTGAGAAAATAAGTCTAGCGACCGTTCCGCCCCCGACAGCGGGCTCAATTCTAATTTCGCCTTTGTGTTTGTCCATGATTTGCTTCGAGAGGGCAAGTCCCAAACCTGTCCCACCGCTCTTGGTCGTAAAGAATGGCTCGAACAGATGCTTCAAAGTCTCGGCGGGCATCCCCGGCCCGCGGTCAAGCACCATGACGGCAACTTTATTTTCCGGTTTCTCGCCGCGGAAATTCAGATCCTCCATCAAGCACGTTGAGACACTCACCGTCGATCGTTCCGGCGCGACATCAATTGCGTTTTGAATCAGATTGAGAATCACTTGTTGAATTTGTTTCGCTTCGACGAGAATTGCCGGCAATGAAGAGTCGAACAGGGTTTCCAACACAATGTTTTTCTGAGAACACGCCGTGGTCAAGAACGAGGCTGCTGTGCTTACGATGTTGTTAATGCTTTCAGGTTGAATTTTTGGTGGTGTTACCCGCGCCAGATTCAGCGTATTCTCGATAACCTTGCCGATCCTCGATGCGCCTTCAAGAGCAAAATCGATTGAACCTTTGTCCTTGAAATCCTCAGGCAGACGTTTCGAAACGTACTGCAGATTGAGTGTGATTGCCGCCAGGGGATTTCGAATATCATGAGCTATGCTGGCGGCAAGACGGCCCATAAAAGCCATCTTTTCGGACTGAAGCAGATGCTGGCGCATCTTGTTCTGCTCCGTTATGTCCAGAACGTAAAGAAGAATCTTTGAATTGTTTTGTTCAGCGAACGCTCCCGCCCCAAGTTCCACTTCGACCATCGCGCCATCTTTTCTTCTAAAGGTCGCTTCCATCGAAAAGTAATTTTCGGATTGTAAAATTGCTTGCCGCACCTCTTCTTCCTGCACAAAGGAAAGCGGCTCGATCGTCAGCATCTCGTCACCGCTATAACCAAGCAACGAGAGGGCTTCTCCGTTTACGTCGAGAATTTTTCCGGTTTCACGGTCCAGGACAAAAATACCAATACTTGCGTGTTCAAACAGATTCCGATAACGGGCTTCGGACGCCTGTATTTCCCTGTTCTTGCGGGAGAGAGTCTCCGCATACATTTCGAGCTCGACCATTTTTTCTTCGAGCTTCTTTACAATTATTGCATGATGGAGTTCGAGGAACGTATGCCCGTCAATATTCGGGGCAATAAGATCCTTCAGTGTCAGATCAGTTCCGACTTCCGATGCACCTCCCGATCGCCGTGTCAGGTCATTCACCGATTGAACCAGCGAAGCAAGCCCATCAAATTTCATTACATATGCATCGACACCGATAGTCTTTGCAAAGTTATGATCTTCCTTATCAACGTAGTTCCCGGTATAAATGATAAAAGGAATCTGCGAGTATTTGCCCGATTCCTTCACTTCTTTGCATAATTGAAATCCATCCATTGACGGCATCATAGCGTCGGCTATGATCGCATGGAACAGCTTTACTTCTAATTGCTGCATTGCCTCTGCACCGGATGTAACAGAAACAGTTTCGTATCCTTGATCGCTCAAGACTTCTTCGAGCAACAGAAGATTTTCCGCAATGTCATCCACAAGTAATACGCGCAACGGAAGAGCAATCGGGATCACTGTATTGGTTGATGCCGGGATGGTAGAAAGTTGCATGGTTACCTTCGTACAGTTGGAGTTCAAAGTGTGCACAAATGTACAATAGTTCCCATGTGTCAACAATACGACAAACAGCGTATAATTACATACATCGGAACGTAAAAAGCGATCTACGCAACTTAGTTGGAAGTTGGGAAAAAAATTTAGAAAGGATGCGGAAAATTATCTTGAAAGGATGGTAATACCATTACGGATCGCCCACGTTACCAATGTTGCTGTGTCATGGACATCCAGCTTCTTCATGATGTTGTTGCGGTGGGTATCTACAGTGCGGATACTTATGTTGAGGCGATCGGCGATTTGTTGGTGAAGATGTCCTTCAGCAATCAATTGAAGAATCTCCCGTTCCCGGGTAGTCAACGGATGCGCAAGGTTTTGTGAATCCGTTTTGTTGTTCGACCGGTCGAGATAGCCCTCTACAATGACTTTGGAAACAGATGGACTGAAGAATGCTTGCCCACTGTAAACGGAACGGATTGCGGTATACAAATCCTCAAGGTAAGTTGTCTTGAGGATGTAACCGTTAGCGCCGCTTTGAATAACCTGAAGAATGTATTCGTCGTTTTCGTAACCGGAAAGAATAAGAACTTTGGTCTGTTCCGATTGTTTTTTGATTTGCCGGGTTGCTTCAAGTCCGTTGAGAATGGGCATTCCAATGTCCATCAGAACAACATCGGGTTGCTTCTCAAGGGTCAGATTAACCGCATCGCGCCCGTTTTCCGCTTCAGCAACAATTTCAAACTCTTCATTCAGAGACAACAAGGAAGCAATCCCCTGACGAACGATTGCATGATCATCGGCGATTAGTACTGTAATCTTATTGTGGGGTTTCAAACGACGTCCTGTCTGAAATGGATACGCGAACGTCTTAAAATATAAGTAAAGCGGGTAGAAAACAAATGGAAACTGTTACAAACGGGGGTATATTTTCAGCAGGCAGCATGTTGAAGGTCCCTAAGAACACCCTCAACGACTTTAACTTTAACTTCGGGTCTGGCGTAAAAATCGTTCTTTACTCTGGTACGTATAGTCTCAAGCTTCTTTGCATTTTCTGCCGCAGATACCCTATTGGAACGCTCATATGGCGTCATTCCATCTCCCTCGTCGATTGTGCGTTGTTGTTTTCCTGCCTCGTAAAACCGTGCAGCCAAATTAATCTTCAAAATTCCCATGCGTTTTCCTATCTGATGGTGTTTCAGGGAACGGTGTAACTATCTTGATCGTTCGTCGCGGAGGATCGTTATTATTCGCGCAGCCCTATCTAAAAGATTTTATGTAGAACAAACCGGGAGGGCGCCTTACGGGGCGCCGCCCCTTCTTCCAGTCACTGAACGTTAAAGAAAAGTGGCGAGAAGATAATCACAGTATCATTTGAAGCCCGCCGTCGGCACATTGTTTTTTATACTCCGGCGTTTATACAAATATTATCGGAACGTGTCTGAATTTCTTTAGGGGGAAGATTCGATAAGATTATGTACAAACTACACTTAGGTTACAGTTTTTCTTTGCATCTGCATGTCCATCTTCCTATTATGAATTCCATATTTATTCTGTCATACCCAATTCCGTTTCATTGTGGACACACCATCTAAACAAACACTGCTTCCCCGCGACATGCTGGAGAAAGCCAGATCTCTTTTCCCTCATACGCGTACGGGAAAGATATATCTCAATCATGCCTCGTCCGCTCCAATGTCCACTCCGGTTATCGAGGCGTTCAACAAACACCTGCATGAGCGTTCAGTCGGGATGATAGATACATATCTTGCGTTCGACGTTTCGAAAATTGAAGAATGCAGAAACGAAGTGAAAGCTCTTATTCATGCCAAATCACCAGACCGGATTGCGCTGCTTACGAACACTTCTGATCCGCTGAATATTGTTGCTTCAGGACTTCCCTGGAAAGCGGGAGACCGCGTTCTCATGCACGAAGCAGAATTCCCCGCGAATGTATGGCCGTACCTCAATCTAAGGCGACTGGGAGTTGAGATCGATGTAATACCGCAGGTAAAAGGACATCCATCAGTTGAACTCATTGCAGATTCGATCACCGGGCGGACAAAACTTGTAGCCTTAAGTGCAGTTCAATTCCTGACAGGGTACCGTGCTAACCTGGAGGCAATTGGTTCGCTTTGCCGCGAAAGAAATATTATCTTTGCAGTAGATGGAATTCAGGCTGTCGGCGCAATCAAGATTGATGTACAAAAGATGAACATTGATGTACTGGCAGCGGGATGCCAGAAGTGGCAGCTAGGACCGCAAGGTACGAGCTGGCTTTATCTCACTGAGGAAATGCAATCAAGAATTACGCCGACACACGTTGGATGGCTTGCGGTAAAGGAGCCATGGAATTTCTTCGACTTCAATCAGGAGCTTGCATCAACAGCGCGACGTAATGAGGGGGGAACAAAAAACATTCCCGGCATTTGGGGAATGGAAGCAGCACTCAGAATGCTCTTGGAATTCGGGACAGATGCGATTGAAAACCATATTCTCGCTCTGGCTCAACTACTTATATCTGGTTTGTCTTCAATTGATGGAGTCAAGGTCATCACTCCCGTTGAACCGGGCGAGCATGCAGGCATCGTAACCATTGACCTTTTGCCGACCACTGACTCTCAGAAAGTCTTCGAACAATTGGTACGCAGACAAGTTTTCATCTCTTTGCGTGAAGGCAAACTCAGATATGCACCGCATTTCTACAACTCTGTCGGCGAAATTGAAATGGCAATATCTGCGACGCAGGATGCACTGCAAGTATGAATGCAAATCCGGGGGGAACACTCACAACAAGGCGATCTGACAATGAAAAACACAATTAAGCTCTTACTTATCGATGACAACGAGGATTTCCGTGTCGCCCTGAGACATCTTCTCTCCTCAAATTTTGAGGTCATTGAAGCAGGGAACGGCGAACAGGCGCTCGAAAAGCTTGACGAGGAATTTCCCGACATCGCAATAGTAGATCTCGATATGCCTAAAATGAACGGCATAGAGTTTTGCCGCCGCGCAAAGCGCGACTACCCGCGTCTTCCCATTATCATGGTGACTGCCTACTCTCAATTTTACTCATCAAAAGAGGTCATTGCCGCCGGCATCGATGCGTTTCTTCAAAAGCCGATCGAAGGTGAAAAGATAATGGAAGTCATTAACCATCTGCAGGAGACAATGGTGAAAAAGCAATGACTCATTTCAGTGATCCTCCCCCCGACTTTCGGACATGAAGATAAACCAGTATCTTCATCAAAAGGAAAGGAGCAATTACCATGGAAGGGATCAACAAACGACGGAAGTTTGACAAGCAGTTTAAGCTGGATGCGGTTCGTCTTGTGACTGAAGGCGGAAGGAAAGCAGCCGATGTGGCACGGGATCTCGGCGTCGATCCGAATACGATTTACAATTGGAAACGAGATTTCGGTGCTCACGGGAATAATTCTTTTCCTGGCAACGGTCGTGTGATGCCGCAGGAAGAGGAGTACCGTCGCTTGCAGCGTGAGGTTGCGACGCTGCGAGAAGAGAATCAGATTTTAAAAAAAGCGATGGGATACTTCACCAAACACGGGAAGTGAGGTACCGCTTCGTGGAAGATCATCGGGAAGAGTTTCGTATTACGACGATGTGCCGGGTGTTGCAGTTGACACGCAGTAGCTATAACTATTGGCGCAGTCATCTTTCAAGCTCTTATCGGCAACGGAATGCTGTACTGCTGCAGGAGATTAAACGCATCGTCGAAGCCAGCCGAGGAACCTATGGCAGTCCACGGATGGTGCGAGAATTGCGCAAGAGAGGTTTCGTCTGTAATCTGAAGCGCATTGCCAAACTGATGCAAGACAATAACATACAGGCAAAGACCAAGAAGCGATTCAAAGTCACCACAAACAGCAGCAAGACCCGGAACGCCTCACCGAATCTCGTGCAGCAAGAGTTCCATGCCGAGCGTCCGAATCAACTGTGGACGAGCGACATGACCTACGTCTGGACGCGCGAAGGCTGGCTGTATCTTGCGGTGATCTTAGATGTCTTGGGACGCCGCATCGTTGGATATGCAATGAGTCATCGCATCAATGCAGCACTGGTTGTCCAGGCGCTTCGTTCTGCACTCTCGTATCGCACGATTGAACCGGGATTGATCTTTCACTCTGATCGTGGAAGCCAGTATGCCAGTGACAGCGTACGAACAATTCTTGGAGCGCACAAGATGGTCCAAAGCATGTCGGGCACGGGCAACTGTTACGACAACGCGATCACAGAAACATTCTTTCACACACTGAAGACGGAGATGATTTATTGGGAGCACTTCGAGACGAGAGATGAAGCAAGAAGGAAAATCTTTGAGTACATCGAAGTGTTCTATAACCGCCAGCGTTTGCATTCAAGCCTTGGTTATATGACACCAGTGGAGTTTGAACAACAATGCATCACTAATCACTAACTTTGTGTCCGAATTCTGGGGTGAAGATCAGATCCCTTGATCAACTTCGCAGACTATGACAAGTGGAGATATGATTCGGATTATCATCACACAAACGTCCCAGATGGGGATGGAACGGTTGACATGATTGTCATGATCTGGCGAGGA
>JBKJJX010000024.1:0-8214 GCA_046597825.1 Bacteroidota bacterium
TTGGCAGACGCGCTAGCTTCAGGAGCTAGTGACCGTGAGGTCATGCAGGTTCAAGTCCTGTTCCGGGCACTGGAGAAATATTAAGCGGTGAATACAACGCAGCCTGCGCACGATAACGCAGGCTGTTTTGTTTTATGAGCTTGGTTTGTCTTTCGTATAAGTTATCCCCTGAGAA
The DNA here is from genome assembly GCA_046597825.1 of Bacteroidota bacterium. Lineage (GTDB taxonomy): Bacteria > Bacteroidota > Ignavibacteria > UBA10030 > UBA6906 > CAADGV01. Next base: position 176 of record JBKJJX010000024.1, read on the forward strand.
GGAGTTGTTTTTATGAATTGGAAAGATTGGCACCTCAGGCGGAACCCGAATACAAAAAAGCCCCAACTAAAAGTCGGGGCTTGCACCACACTAAGCAACCATCGAAACGGATTACTTGAGCAGCAATAACTTTTTCAGATCTGATTTCTTTCCGCTCTGCAGACGGTAGAGATACACACCGGATGCAAGGTTGTTCCCGTTCAACGTGACGCGATAGTACTTGCCCGCTTCCGCAACATCATCAAACAGAGATGCAATTTTCTGTCCGAGCATGTTATAGATCTCGATCGTTGCGCGGTCGGTTGTCTCGACGGAGAACTTGATTGTGGTTTCCGGGTTGAAAGGATTGGGATAATTCTGCTTGAGTGCGAACTCAATCGGTGCAACCTCTTTCACGGAAGTCAACACGCTAACGTTGATTGGCTCCGTGAAGTGCGATGTGCCGTCGAGGTCAACCTGCCTCAGGCGATACTGCCATGAACCTGTTCTCACTGTCCCATCCAGAAACACGTAATTCTGCGGTTCGTTGGTTGTTCCATGTCCGGGCACGAAGCTGTTGGGAAGTTCCATCCACTCGATTTCCGTCTGGCGCTTCCGCTGTACATTGAACCCGTAGTTATTGACCTCGCTGGCTGTCGTCCATTGCAACCGTACGCCGTTAGTCTGCGGTGTGCCGGTGAAGGATGTTAGCTGTATCGGCACCGGATTGGGAACGGTCGCGTAGAACATGCCATTGCCGTGGGTTCCGAGCAGAAGCCCATTGTCTATCGGTCTGTATGCAAGCGTTCGTACTACCGAATACCCGAGTGTTCCGGGGCCTTCCTGTGTCCACGAGGTAGTGCCCGCTGTCAACGCTGTTGTACTGTAAAACCCTACCGAGGTTCCTACATAATACTCTGTGGGGTTGCTCAAGCGGTTGACGATAGCACATGTTCTAATAGAGGGTAGGTTTATGTTTCCTTCAACACTTGACCACGTTGGTGTTGCCACCGATGCGTCCGCTGTGTACCAGATACTTAGCACAGAATAATTGGAGAATGTCACGAGAACCTTGTTGTCGTCTGATGGATCAACGGCAATGCCACTAACGTATGCTCCTGTAGGCATTGCAGCACCGGTAATGTTCACTGGCGTTGTGCCTGCCGAAACATTTGCGGGGTCAGTGAGGCGATAGATCTTGCCATCAGCCGAGCCGATGTACAGTTTGTTTGAGACCGCATAAGATCCTCGCGACGTCGCCATTACGCTTATGTTTCCCGTCAATGCCGAGCCGATGCCCGTCATCAACGTCCACGTTCCCGGAGCCACTGTCGATGCGCTGGTGGTTCGGTAGAGTGTAGCAGAACTTGCGTAGTAGAGTTGTTCCGTGTTGTCAGGATTCAAGTAGAAATAGGTAACGAAAACTCCCTGACCTGATCCGGTTGGCTTGATATCGGTTGCAACATGCGGGGGGTCGGATGGGAGCCTCCTTTGAATATCTCCTTGCTGACTTCCTAAGTAGTGGTAGGTATTTCCTGCCGAAATGCCCACGGCAACACCATCGCCGCTGTAAACCGGGGTATGGGTGGTTGTACTGGTAGTATACGTTGTACCATTATCCTTAAGTGAATTAGAGAAAGTCAGCAGATAAGAGAAATAAAGGTTTGAGTTTTTGTTTTTGGCTTAGAAGATGAAATGTATGTTGGGCTTGCTGGTGAACCGATCAGCGCAATTGTGATCAACTGTGCCTGCTCAGCTTGCGAAGCATTTGCATTACGACCGTGTGAGTGTACTATTTCCTTCCGCAAAATGCAAGTCTATTTCACTAGCATCCCGCTTTAGGACGTGTGGATTCTTGGCTTTTTTACAGCGAGAAAACGGCGAACTCATCGTCCGCCGTCAACCGCCACAAAGCAGAAACCCAGCCGCAATGGTCCCTGCGTGGTAGAATAATGTTCGAATTTTACTCCGGTACGGAAGAGGGACCCCGGCTCAGGGAGCGACTCGGGAAATGCGGGTGCCGCATTCAGCAAGAGTGTCAACGAGAGGATGTAATGTTTTTTTAGCATATATACTGCGATGGAAATTATGAAAGGTGCGGATACCATGAGGTGTTGTGGATTCCGGATGAGGCGCCGGAACACTACTAAAGTATACAGCTTATTGTGGAAATTAGAAACGAAGAATTCGTGATGCGTGCCTCCGTTGCATCTCAGCGCCGTGTTTTGTAGGTTCGTTCAGAATTTTCTTTCACTCCTATATTTTCAAACCGTTTCAGTAATGAAGATTCGCTGTCTGGCCCGAATCCACCAAGACGATTTCTTCAAGAATCTTTTAACGTAGAATATCCACAAACGTGAAGGCCGGTGGCCCACACTCAAACATTCAATCTGTGTTGAAGAATTCCCGCCGCATCCGGTTTGCAGTTTGGCTTCCCTGTTGCTTGCTCGTCGCTCGCTTTATGTCAACAGGGCAGGTTCATCGTGTTGACTACCAATACTCTCCCCAAAAATATTTTACAGCAATTTGTTTCCCCAAAGATTGGCAGAAGACGCTTGTTAGTGAGTCCGGCTCGTTGCTGTATGACTTTGGTCCCGGGCCATACGCACGCGCACTAACGGAAGTGTCCGTCGGAATCGAAGATGACAGTTTGGTAGTCGTTCGTCAGAGCGGCGACCCGGCGGGCTTCATCTCAACGACTCTTTCTGCCGGGGAGATAACAATCCGGCAGGAAGCGTTCGCTCTACTTCCCACTCACACACATCTTTCCAAATCGACAAGGACAAATTCCGTCGAACGCATTGGCGGGTTAAACGGATGCGCCAACTGGGCGCGTCCCCCGGCTGATGTTGACCCTGCCTTTCGGAATGTCGCCTGGGGGACCAACAGGCCGATCCGGTATCGCGTGCGTGTAAAGGCGGGAAGCCGGAAACGCGTTGCAATCGGACTGTGTGAATCATATAAACCGAGGGCGGGCACGCGCATTATGGAGTTGCGCATTGAAGGAGCGCAGCCCGTAACCATCGATCCGCTTGAAGGAAAGAAGCAAAATGAGCCGGTCGTCTCTATTATAAATGCGCGGGATGTGGATCGCGACGGATGGCTGAAAATCGAGGTTCACGCTTCGCCACGCAGTCCCGATCCGAACGTGATTCTGAATGCATTTTGGGTTTTTCCGGAGACGGTGCAGGTATCATCCAATGCAATTATCCGGGGTACGCTTACGTCGAGGGCCGAAGTCTATCACCGGTGCGGAACGGAAGCCGCCGACTGGGCACCGTACCTGAGAATGGATGCGATCGTTGCGAGCTTCAACGGAACGGAAGTAACGCCGATGGTGTCCGTCCGGACGCGACGTGCACTTGTGCTCGACAGCGTACGCGGCACGATCTTGTCCGATGGCAAACCAGTTATCATGGTCCGGCCAAAACCTCTCGGGATGTCAATCAACGGCGACGTGTTCAAGTTCGCGCTACCAAAGGGTACACACCGGGCGGAGGTGGTCGTCATACATGGACCGACAGCATCTGTCTCGCCCACATTTCCTGATCTGCAAAGCGAAGGAAAGAAAGCGCGGACGTTCTTGCGCAAAAAATTTCCGAATCGCCCTCTTGTGGTTCCGGACAGCGGATTGCAATATCTGCTCGATGCAAATCTTCGCAACATGTACCAGATTGCCGACATTGTTGATGGGCGCTTTCAGTTTCAGCCGGGACCCACTGTCTACCGCGGCCTCTGGCTGGCTGATGTTGTCTTCACCGGCGAGACGGCATTGAGGTTGAACGATACAACTTCCGCGCAACGGTTTCTCGAAGGCGCCTTGAACCTTCAACTTCCTTCCGGACAACTGCGCAGTTTGTATCCGGCGGAATCGCTCATCGAGACGCCGATGTATGTACATGCCATTTGCAGGTACGCTCAATGGAGCAACAAGAAGACCTGGCTCCGTGACCACTGGCCGGTGGTGCAGAAAGGAATCCAGTGGCTTCGCGCGATGCGGGACAAAACGCCCCCTGATGCCGCGTATGCGGGGCTCATGCCGCCGGGTTTCATTGACGGCGGAATTTCAACCGCGCATTCCGATTATGGTGCCACGTTGTGGGCGATGGTTGCGATCGAAAAAGCAATTGGAGCGGCGGCGTGGCTGGGTGAAGCGAGAAATGAACAGGATTGGAGAGTGCTCTTCGACCAGTTCATGAGGTCGTTCAAGACTGCCGCCCGCCGTGATCTTCGCCGGGACCGGAATGGAAATGTCTATCTTCCCGTCATCGTCGGCGATACCGCACATGAATCTCCACAGCGGGGACAATACGCGATCCTGCTGCCGCTCTGTTTCAGTTCCATATTTCAGTCACATGATTCGCTTCTGGATTCGATCATTCATTTCAATCTTGCTATGCTGGATGCAACCACGAAGGAGGGATTGATCGCAAATTCCGGGTGGATGAAGGATGGTGTGTGGCCGTGGCTCGGTGGGATTCACGGAATGGCTCATCATCTTGTCGGTAACGATGAAAAGGCAATCGACTTGCTGTATGCGGTTGCAAACCACGCTGCTCCGACCGGTGTCTGGTGCGAAGAACAACAGCAACAAAAAGACGGCAGCAATACATCCGGCGATGCATCGAACGCAGAAGCGAGCGCGATATTTATTCACTTCGTGCGGAACCTGCTGGTTCGGGAAAAACCGGACACACTTGAATTTCTTTCCTGCGTTCCCGACGATTGGATTCACAACGGGGCAATGATCGAAGTGAACAACGGACTGACAGAATTCGGTCCAGTGACCATGAAGCTTGAGATCTCTGGGGATGGAAAAAGGGGAGAGCTGAGGATTTCCGGAATTGACGGGCGCGGGAAAAAGGGATATCCGGTCGTGGTTTTATCGGTGCTGAAGCGAGCAGGGTTCACGGCGGCAAATGGGGCTCCGCTCCCCGATAGACTTGTCGGGAGTTGGAGAAAGGCGATGAGTCTTTCCGTCATCTCAACAAAATAATCATCGAAAGGGAACACCAATGCACGTTGGTCAGGGCAAGAATGCTTATGAGTGGATCGAACACTGGGCGAGAATCCCGAACACCGAAAGCGGCAGATCGAATGGCCGCACACACGGAGTTGTCGTCACGAAAGATGGAACGGTGGTTGTATTCAATCAGGCAAACCCCGCCGTGCTTCTGTTCGATGCAAGCGGATCCTTAATCTCTTCCTGGGGAGACCGCTTTAGCGGAGCGCATGGATTGACGCTTGTGAATGAAAACGGGACGGAGTATCTCTGGCTCACCGATCAGTACTCCGGTGAAGTAGTGAAGACAACACTAGATGGAAAATCCGTTTTGAATCTGGAACGTCCTTCTCATCCCGTCTACGAGAAAAGCACATACGCCCCGACCTGGGTTGCCGTGCACGAAGAACGCTATGGCGGCAACGGCGACATTTGGGTGACGGATGGATATGGTAGTCACTACATTCACCGGTACAACAAAACGGGAAAATATCTTGACAGCATTAACGGAAGCGAAGGAAAGGCCGGGCTGTTCGATTGTCCGCACGGAATTTTCATCGACTACCGCAAGAGTAAACCGGAATTATATATCGCCGACCGCGGCAACCGCCGGTTTCAGGTGTACGATCTTGGAGGAAAATTCAAACGCGTCTTCGGATCGGATATTTTGACGAGTCCGTGCGTCTGCGTGACGGATGGAGGACAATTGTTTGTCCCTGAACTGAACGCCCGAATTGCAGTGCTTGATGAGAAGGATCGGGTTGTATGTTACTTGGGAGAGAATGAAAGCATTTGCTCGCATCCCGAATGGCCGAATGTTCCGGCAGACCTGATTAACCCCGGCAAGTTCAACAGTCCGCACGGAATGACTGTTGATGCGAACGGAAATTTGTTTGTTGTGGAATGGATTGTTGGCGGAAGGATTACGAAGCTCGAGAAGTAGCGATCATGCGATGCGGAAAGTCACGCTCCACTTCACGAGTCCGGTTGTCTTAGGATCTATCCGGACTTTCAGAATTCGACTATCAGCTGAAGGTACGTTCGTGCATCCATTGTACTTCAATCCCTTAAATCTATCAGGAACAAGAAGCGTGATAAGGTAGGGATATTGTTTTACCACTTTCGATGTGCCGGACAGTTTCATTCCAACATCATCCCACCGAATGTCATCAAGGTCAATTCCTCCCTGCGTGATGTGCCTGTTCGAAGACAAGAACTGAGGATGTTTTTTCACCGGATGAATTGCGAGAACCGCACACGAAAGCTGTTTCAAATTCACTTCGATTGAATTCTGGATGACGCCAAGGTAGCGCCCTTCCCAGTAGTCGTACGCGGCGAACGGAGTGTTACTCTGCAGGCCCAGCGACTTGAGATGGATCGTTTTGGTCCGCGCCTGATCGGACCAGTTGAATAAACCGACGACATTCCATTTTCCAAATTCCTTCCTCACTTCGAGATTCCAAAACTCAGCAGGATCATGTTCAAGGATATCCATCGGCCGCCCGAACGCATACCCCTTTCCAGGATTACGATAAACCGGCATTGCCTTCCTAAGGATGTCGAGACGCTCGGCGGGGAGTTCGTTAAGTCGTTCGCTGATGAACACGACCCCGCCCGAAAGTGCGATGAGGCTTGCCCACATTCTTGCTTGCGCGAGCGTGAACGGCTCGCGCACCAGCATACAGTCCGGATCATTCGTCCAGTACACACCATTCGTATAATATCGAGTCCCAACTGAACGGACGCCGTAAGTAAATGTCCGATTCCAATTGCCAACGTCGTCCCCGATCCGGAAAACATTCGCGAGTCCCAGAGTAGAAGGCATGACACTGTTACATGCAAGCAACGGAGTATCTGGCGCGCTGGTACGTATAATCTCGAGCGCATTTCTGTAAGCTTGTATGCCGGAAATTGTTTGCGTGTGCGGATTGGCGTGCGCCCAGTGATCGTCAAACAACGCCGGCCCCCATGCGTCGAATAAATCAAACGAGGGGAAATCATACTTGATGTACTCGTAACCCCAACCGTTCACCAGTGTGCGGAAGAGGGTGCGAACTCGTTCAAGAACCTGGGGGTTGGAAATGTCCATCTGTCCTTTTTGATTGAACCATTCAGGATGTTCAGTCCGCTCGGGCGCACCATCCACCATCTGGAACGGGCGCACCCAGATGCCGGGTTTGAGTCCGCGTTCTTTGATTTTATCTGCATACCATTTCATTCCGCGAGGGAATTTTGAATTCGGTACCCATGGCCCGCCGGCAATGACGTTGTGTGGCGGAGGAGATGTCTCGATGCCGAGTTGCCATCCGGAATCGAGCTGGACGTATTCGAGGCCGAAGTCCTTCAACTCCCGCGCAAGGAAATCGAGATTATCCAAGATGTCCTTTTCCGTTGTCAATCCTTTTGCAAAGTACCAGTCAACCCAGCCGACCGGAATGAGTGTTGGTTTTTGAATGTTGTTCCGCGTTGCAATGAGTTCTGCATAGCTTTCCAACGCATCGAAGACGGAACCTTCAGTGAAGCGAATCATGATCTCACCCGCGGAAAATGTTTCGCCCGGCATTACAACAACGCCGTGTTTTCCAGCGTGAGTTTCGGAACGAATCGTGAGATTGGCTGATGCGCCTTCCGGTTGTCGGTTCAGATGAATGGAAATTTTTCCTTTGGGGATTTGAAAGAAGCTGAGATTGCAATTTGTTTTGCTCCCCGTATCAAACAAATGCATGTCCCAGGCACTGCGAATTGGTACGTTACCGGACAGAGTTCGAACCCCGGAATCGCCGTAACACCGCTCCCATGAGTCCGTAAGGATTTTGATGTCATCAGCCCTCTCCCAGAATCGTACACTACCACCCGATTCATTCATCACACGCAACGGCTCAATTGCAAGCAGCCGAAGAGGTTCTCCGCTGCGATTTGTTACTCCGACATTGAAGATGACGCAACCTTCCACCGGAAGAATCCTGCCGTGAAGAGTAATGTCAAAGACACCGCGGGAATCGATAAACTCCAGAAGAAGTCCATCGCCGCCCGACTTGTCCGAAAGGGTAAATCGTTC
>JBKJJX010000066.1:0-5647 GCA_046597825.1 Bacteroidota bacterium
ACGCGCACAATATCGCATCCCGCCTCAGCGGCTTCGACGATCTGCTTCACCGTGCCGGGAATGTCGCTCGTCTTCGTCTTCGTCATCGTCTGCACGCTGATCGGAGCTCCGCCGCCAACTTTGATGCCGCCGATCAGCACTTGCCGCGTTTGCCGGCGTATCCCGACTTTGTAAGTCGGATGAAGAATTTCCGGGGGCTGGCCGGTCATGTTAAGAACAGGAATTTCCATACTCTCCTTAGTTTATTTTCTTGCTTGCATCGTTCAGAATTCTTTTTTCTTCATCCGACAGACTTTGATATCCGCCTGTGCTGATCTTATCGAGAATCGCATCGATGACTTCCTGACTCAGCGATTCTTCGCCTTCCATTCTCATGCCGGATTTAATATCGAAAAACTTTGCATCATAAATTTCTTCACGTGCCGGCTTGCGGGTACGATATGGTTGACGCGGGAACTTCGATTCCCCCGTTATTTTCTTCCAGATATCAGGCACAGAAAATCCTTTTGCTCCAAGATATATGTACAGGAAGCCTACCGCAGCGCCACCCAGATGCGCAAAGTGGGCGATGCCCGAAGACGTCCCGGTGACACCGTAAAACAATTCCAGCAAAATATATCCAGCAACAAAAAACTTGGCTCTGATAGGAAGAAGAAAGTAAATGTAGATTGGACGGTCAGGGAACAACATGCCAAACGCCACCAGAATGCCAAACACGGCGCCGGACGCTCCCACGGTAGGAACGTTCAGTCCAATAAGAGGGGCAACGAGCAAGTTTGTTAGTGCCGCTCCGATTCCGCACATCAAATAAAATGTCAGAAACCGCTTTGATCCCCAGACATTTTCCAGTTCCATTCCGAACATCCAGAGGGCGAGCATATTGAAGAACAAATGCGCAAAGCCGCCGTGCAGAAACATGTACGTTAGTATTTGCCATGGCCAGAAATTTACGCCGATGGGCCAGAGTGCAAGAACGTATGTGAATATTCCCTGCTCGCCTCCAAGCCGTACGCCTGAAATTGTAAAAGGCTGAAGAACAAAATCCGTGAGCAGCCAGATGGCTGTGTTGCCGATGAGCAACCATTTGATGACAGGTGGAAAAAAAGAGAACCCACCAAAGAAACTCGGACGATAATAACCTCCGCCGGAACTATTGTTCATCAACTACTCTCTGTTATTCTATGTTCAAGAACGGATGACATCTCTATTTGGTTCATTACTTTGTATCAAGCGCGACAAGTCCGGGAAGTTGCTTGCCTTCGAGATACTCAAGCGAGGCGCCGCCTCCGGTCGATACGTGCGAGATCGAGCTTTCAAATCCCATCTGTGTAATTGCTGCCGCGGAGTCTCCTCCACCGACTATCGTCGTGGCGCCGTTCTTTGTTGCTTCGGCGAGCAATCGCGCAACTTCCATTGTGCCGTTTGCAAAGTTCGGCATTTCGAATGCGCCCATCGGACCGTTCCAGACAATCGTCTTCGCGTTTTTCAACTCCAGTTTAATGAGCTGAATTGTTTGTGGCCCGATATCCAATCCCCGCCATCCCGGTTTGATCTTATTGACCGGAACAGTCTTCCGCATTGCATTATTATCAAATTTATCGGCAATTATACAGTCTATGGGAAAGATAACCCTGCGATTACTTCCTTTTATTTCGTCGAGTATTTGTTTGGCAAGCTGAACCTTGTCCGGCTCGACAAGCGAGTCGCCAATTTCCAAATCCTGCGCACGGAAAAATGTAAACGCCATTCCGCCGCCAATAATTAATACGTCTACTTTCGGCAAAAGGTTCTGGATAACATCAATTTTACCTGATATCTTTGCTCCGCCAAGGATGGCTACATATGGGCGCTGCGGATTGGTTACCGCCCTGGCAAGATATTCGATTTCTTTTTTCATGAGATAACCCGCAACAGCAGGCCGCAGAAATTTTGTCACTCCCTCAGTTGATGCATGGGCACGGTGAGCGGTGCCAAAGGCATCGTTGACATACACATCGCCGTAGCTCGCAAGTTGTTTCGCAAACTCAGGATCGTTTTTTTCTTCTTCGGGATGGAAGCGGAGATTTTCAAGAAGCAGAACGTCGCCGGGTTTGAGTGCATCGACCATTGCTTTGGTTTCTTTTCCAATACAATCAGGGGCAAACTGAACATTCGTGGTCAGAAGAGTTCCTAGATGTTCGGCAATGGGTTTCAGGGAGAATTCTTTCGACGGACCGCCTTTCGGGCGGCCGAGATGACTCATGAGGATCGGAATCCCGCGTGCATTCAGAATTTTTCTGATAGTGGGAAGTGACTCGATTATGCGCTTGTCATCTGTTATCGTTCCTTTTGAGTCCATCGGGACATTAAAATCAACGCGCACAAGTACTCGCTTGCCCCGCAGATCAACATCATCAATTGTTTTCGTATTCATAATTTCCTTTTAGGCCAAGACAGAAACGCCTGCCCGCCGTTTTTCGTCACGGAGGCAGGCGGGAAAGTTACAGAGGTTTAACTTAAGCGATCTTCTTGAGCAGATCGACTACGCGACATGAGAAGCCCCATTCGTTATCGTACCATCCAAAGACCTTTACGCTATTGCCATACGCCATCGTGAGCTTTGAATCCAGGATACACGAATGAGTATTGCCGATAATGTCGGCAGAGACAATCTCATCTTCCGTGTATTCCATAATTCCCTTCAAGCTGGAGTCAGCAGCTTTTTTCATTGCAGCATTGACTTCCTCTTTCGTTGCAGCCTTTTTCAGCACAGCGACAAAATCCGTAATAGAACCATCGGGGGTCGGGACGCGGAGGGAGAAGCCGTCGAGTTTTCCTTTGAGTTCGGGAATAACTTTGCCTACCGTGCGCGCAGCGCCGGTTGTAGTCGGGATAATGGAAAGCGCTGCAGCCCGCGAACGACGCAAATCCTTGTGCGGCAGATCGAGCAAGCGCTGGTCGTTTGTATACGAATGGATCGTGGTCATGAACCCGCTTTCAAGTCCAAACGTATCGTTAAGAACTTTTACCATCGGCGCGAGACAATTTGTTGTACAGGAAGCGTTCGACACAAATTGCTCCTTACCGGTCAGCACGCTATCGTTCACACCCAACACCACAGTCGCATCAATCTCATCTTTCGCCGGAGCAGTCAACAGAACTTTCTTTGCTCCCGCCTCGATATGCTTCATCAATTGCTCGCGGCTCGTAAAAATACCTGTGCCTTCGATTACGATATCAACCCCAAGTTCTTTCCATGGCAACTTCGCGGGATCCTTTTCCGCAAGGATCTTAAATTTCTTTCCGTCAACAACAATTGCATCTCCATCGGCGTGAACATCGCCGTCATACTTTCCGTGGACTGAATCGTACTTCAGTAAATATGCTAACGTCTTCGCATCAGTGATGTCATTGATAGCAGCGACTTCCATTCCATCCGTCTTCATCAAGCGACGAAACACTAGTCGTCCAATCCGGCCAAATCCATTTATACCGATCTTAACAGCCATGAACTACCTCCAAAGGAAAAAAACGTACATTGTAGCAAGAAATGGGCAAGTTTTTGTTAAAACCCACGTTAATTTACCAAGAAACGCTTCCAATGTCAATCAGGGTTTGTGAGAGGGTTCAGGCTGGAAATCAAATCAAACCGACGATAGCGTGGTCTGCAAGGGCAACAGAAGCAGCATACACATCTTTGGCGCCATGGCTCTTTAATACCTGGGCACACTCTTGAATTGTTGCCCCCGTTGTAATCACATCATCAACAAGAACAAACGACGAGCCGTTGATGAGCGACAGATGCCGCCGGGCAATCCCGAACGCTTCGTTCACGTTCGCCTGACGTTCTTCAAGATTGAGTTTTGTTTGTGTGCGCGTGTTTTTATTTCTCTTAAGTAAGGATGGCAGGACGGGGATACGCGTAACTTTGTGCATCCCTTGCGCAATGAATTCAGCCTGGTTGTATCCGCGTTCTCTTTTCTTTGCCGGATGAAGAGCGACCGGAATGATGGCGGTCAGTTCCACATCTCCCAAAAACGGTCGGAGGTTTTCGCCAAGTCTTTTTCCCAGTTCAATTCCTACGCCGGTCATCTCGCTGTATTTCAATTGGTGGATAAGTGCTTGAAGCGTTCCCTCTTTTTCAAAATGACAGGCGGATACAAGTCCGGATATGTTGCCGCCGGTGGTAAGCCTTGACTTCATTTCGATATACAATTCGTCTGTTATGGAAATTTGTTTGATTGAAGACCAGCACACGGCGCAAATCTTTGTCTCGCTCGTATCAAGATCAGCTTCACAGTTGAGACATACAGGAGGGTAAACGAATTCGTAGAGGGAACGAACAACAGGCGATGATAATAATGATCCGGTCATAAACGACCTAATTGCGTTTGGCTTTCTTTTCCGACAGCTTCATCCCTTCGAGTTTTGCAATTTCATCACGGAGTTGTGCAGCACGCTCAAACTCAAGGTCTTTCGAAGCACGCAACATCTCCACCCGCAGTTCTTCCAACAGATCCTTCTTCTGATCGGGCGTCAGGTAGCGCACAACACTCTCGGCAACCATCGGCATCTTCTGTCGTTCGCGACGGGCGTCGCGGTCAGCCTTAACATCGGCAACCGCGGTGGCGGAGAGAATCTCATTGACAGTTTTGTACACAGTCCTGGCGGTGATGCCGTGATCAACATTGTACTGAAGTTGTTTCGTGCGGCGACGTGATGTTTCCTCCATCATTCTTTCCATCGAGCCGGTGACTTTATCTGCATACAGAATAACGCGGCCGTTCAGGTTGCGGGCCGTTCGCCCGGCCGTCTGGATGAGAGATTTTTCCGAGCGGAGAAATCCTTCCTTGTCGGCATCGAGTATGGCAACGAGCGATACCTCCGGCAGATCCAGTCCCTCGCGCAGCAAATTCACGCCGACGAGTACATCAAAATCTCCGAGACGCAAATCCCGCAGAATCTCAACGCGTGCAAGCGCATCCACCTCGGAATGGATGTAGCGCACTTTCACTTTTATGTCGGTCAGATAATCCGTCAAATCCTCCGCCATGCGTTTGGTCAGCGTCGTCACGAGAATGCGCTCCTGACGCGCTGCACGCGTTCGAATCTCCGCAAGAAGATCATCGATCTGATTTTTCACCGGACGAACTTCAACTTCGGGATCGACTAAACCGGTCGGCCTGATCACCTGCTCAACGATGACACCCCTGGATTTTTCGAGCTCATAATTTCCCGGCGTCGCGCTGACAAAAACGACCTGCTTCACCATTGTCTCCCATTCATCAAACGTGAGCGGACGATTATCGAGCGCGGAGGGAAGGCGAAATCCGTATTCTACCAATGTCAGCTTGCGCGACCGGTCGCCGTGGTACATCCCGCCGATTTGAGGTACGGTTACATGCGACTCGTCAATCACCAGAAGGAAATCATCAGGAAAATAATCAAACAAACACGCGGGACGGGACCCGGGCGGCCTGCCGGAAATATGCCGGGAGTAATTTTCAATCCTCGAACAGTACCCAACCTCGCGCATCATCTCCAGATCGAAACGCGTACGCTGCTCGAGCCGTTGCGCCTCGACGAGCTTTTCGGCACGACGAAGCTCTTCAAGACGCTCCTCCAACTCCTGTTCAATGCCTTTGTAGGCTTTCGCAAGCGTTTCCTT
>JBKJJX010000108.1:0-8546 GCA_046597825.1 Bacteroidota bacterium
GCAGGCAGCATGACGAAAGTCCGCGACACCCGCGGCACTAGCTATGACATCGCCCCGGAATTAACGCGAGTAGGAAGCAAGGTGAACCCCGACTGGATTTTCGATTGGGTGAGAAATCCACGTCACTACAATCCCACGACGAAAATGCCGAGTCTGCGCCTTTCAGACGAAGAGGCTAAAAATCTTGTCGCATATCTCATGACGTTAAAGGATGAAAGAATTCTTGCATCCAAAACTCTTGATCTCTCATCTTCAACAACAATCAAGCAAGGTGAGAAACTCATTCGTGAGTATGGCTGCAACGGTTGCCACATTATTCCGGGAATGGAAAAAGACGGAAGGGTTTCGGTTTCGCTCTCCAATTTCGGTCGCAAGAGAGTTGAGGAGATGGACTTTGGTGACACGCACGTTCCCCATACGTCGCATGATTGGATATTCAACAAGCTGAAAAACTCCCGCGTATTTGCCACAGACCGGATTGCACAGAAGATGCCGGTATTTGCTTTTTCTGATGATGAAATATCTTCCCTCAGAACCTTTCTTCTCTCACAAACGAAAGACGCTCCCGACAGCAGATATGTCCGGGCATCCGACAAGAGACAGCAGGATATTGAAGAGGGCAGACGTGTAGCGATGACGTACAACTGCAGGCAATGTCACCAACTCGAAAAGTCCGGAGCCTTCCTTACATCTATTATTGAAGAAGCTGCGTATCAGCCGCCCATTATTACCGGTGAAGGGAAAAAAGTGCAGGAAGTGTGGCTGCATGATTTCCTGAAGAATCCATCATCTGTGGGCCGTCCAAATTCCATCAGGCCATGGATTCCTACACGCATGCCGACATTCAAATTCTCGGAAGAAGAGATATCGAAATTGCAAAAATATTTTCTCGGCCTGAGTAAACAGGATTTGACGCTTCGCGACTACAAGGCATATCAACCGGATCCGGCCTTGCTGCCGGTCGGCAAGCAGATTTTCACTGACTTCCAATGCCTGAAGTGTCATCCATCGGGCAATGCAGCCCCTAAAGGTGGTGAAGTGTCAACATCCGATCTCGCTCCGAATCTTTCAATGGCACACTCCCGGCTGAAGCCTGAATGGATTGTTGAGTGGCTTGCCGATCCGGGAAAGATACAGGAGGGGACGCGCATGCCGACATTTTTCCCTGACGGACAATCGCCGCTGCCCGATGTTCTTAACGGTGATGCAAAAAAACAAATGGAAGCGATTCGCGATCACGTGTGGATCCTGGGCGAACCGACAACGATGGCGAAGAAGTAAACATACCTTTGATAACAAACAGAAACACATTCTCACAAATCAGGGAGCAACAATGAAGACTCTAATAGCAACGGTATCACTCTTGGCCTGGATATGTTGTTCGGCGTTTGCCGGCGATGTAACAGGAAAAGTTTCTTTCTCTGGCACAGCACCGAAGCCGACGGTCTTAAGAATGGATGCAGATAAGGTTTGTAAAGCGGCTCATAAAGAACCCCAGAAAAGTGAAGAGGCAATTGTTAACTCTAACGGTACGCTTAAAAATGTACTTATCTACGTTAAAGATGGATTGGGAAACAGAAAGTTCGATGCGCCCTCCAAGAAGGTATCATTTGAGCAGAAAGGATGTATGTACTCGCCGCATGTGCTCGGCATTCAAACAGGACAGGAACTGGAAATCACGAACGACGATCCGACGCTGCACAATGTCCATTCACTTTCAAAAGACAATCCACAGTTCAACGTTGCACAGCCGAAGCAAGGCATGAAGCTGACAAAGAAGTTCGACAAACCGGAAGTGTTCAAAGTAAAATGCGAAGTCCATACCTGGATGGGTGCCTATATCGGCGTGTTCAACAATCCATACTTTGCTGTAACCGGCGATGACGGATCATTTACGATCAATAAGCTTCCCGCCGGCAACTACACGCTCGAAGCATGGCACGAAAAATTCGGCACACAAACAGCAAAAGTGAAAGTCGATGCTTCAGGAAAAGCAACCGCAGATTTCAAATTTGCGGCGAAATAATTCAACGTCACACGTGTCATCTTCGATCTCTGCCGGTGTTCTCAACCGCAGTGTACTCGGGAAGACCCGGAAGAATCATCCACCCAAATAGAAAGGAGACTGCGTCTTGAGTGACGAAACCTCCCTGCCCGGAAAGGCAGGCAAGCACAGTTCACAGAAACAGGTTGAGGGTGTTGGAGTCGGAACTCATGCTCATGTACATCATGAAGAACATCAGCATGAGTTGAGTTTCTGGCGTAAATATGTTTTCTCTACTGATCATAAAGTGATTGGTATACAGTACGGCATCACCAGCCTTCTGTTCCTCCTTTTTGGTTTTACGTTGATGATGATTATGCGCTGGCAGCTTGCGTATCCGGGTGAAGCGATTCCGTTTATCGGTTCGTTGCTTGGACCTGATCGCGCTCCGGAAGGAATAATGCTGCCTGAGTTTTACAATCAGCTTGGCGCAATGCACGGGACGATCATGGTATTCCTTGGCGTTGTTCCTCTCGCCGTAGGCGCATTCGGTAACTATGTTATGCCGCTGCAAATCGGTGCGATTGATATGGCCTTCCCGAAGCTGAACATGATGAGCTACTGGGTATTTTTCATGGGCGGCGTTACAATGCTTACCAGCTTCTTTCTGCCCGGTGGTGCTGCAAATTCCGGTTGGACATCGTATGCCCCGCTCTCCGTCATTGCAACAATGGGGCAAACTGCCTGGCTTTTCGGGATGGTGTTTCTGATTACTTCATCGCTTCTCGGCTCCGTAAACTTTATTGTAACGATTATACAGCTTCGTACAAACGGATTAACATATATGCGGTTGCCGTTTTTTGTCTGGGCTCAATTCGTTACTTCGTTTCTTCTTCTTCTGGCTTTCCCTCCGCTTGAAGCTGCGGGAGTTCTGCAGTTAATGGACAGGCTGGCAGGCACGAGTTTCTTTCTGCCCAGTGGACTTGTTGTGAGCGGTGTCCCGATGACGAATGCTGGTGGCGGAAGTCCGTTACTGTGGCAGCATTTATTCTGGTTCCTTGCCCATCCTGAAGTGTACGTTTTAATTCTTCCTGCAATGGGAATTGTGGGGGAGATTATTGCAAACAATACGCGCAAACCTCTCTGGGGCTACAAGTCGATGGTGTGGGCGATTATTTTTCTTGGCTTCATGTCGTTTGTTGTCTGGGCGCATCATATGTTCATGACGGGAATGGGAACAGTTATCAGTGCGTTCTTCCAAACGACGACAATGATCATTTCAATTCCATCGATCGTTATTCTTACTGCATTCTTTCTTTCATTGTGGGGAGGATCGATTCGCTTCACCACGCCAATGCTCTTTGCACTCGCGTTCCTGCCAATGTTCGGGATCGGTGGATTGACCGGTTTGCCTCTCGGGCTTGCCCCACCCGACATACATCTTCATGATACGTATTACGTGATCGGACATTTCCATTATGTCGTTGCGCCGGGAACGCTGATGGCGTTGTTCGGTGGAATATACTATTGGTTTCCCAAAGCGACGGGGAGGAAGATGAGCGATGCGCTCGGCAAGTTACATTTCTGGGGATCGTTCATTTTCCTCAACGGTATATTCATGCCGATGTTTATTCAGGGACTCGCAGGTGTTTCCCGCCGTTTGTATGATGGTGGTGCACAGTATGCACATGCGCAGGGAGTGTTGCATTGGAATGAGTTTATGTCCATCTCTGCGTGGTGCCTGGGACTTGCGCAAATCCCATTTATCATCAACTTCTTCTGGAGTATGAAACACGGTCAGAAAGTTGTGGATAATGTATGGGAGGCAACGACGCTCGATATGGCTGCAACAACATCACCTCCACTTGCACACGGCAACTTTGCACACGTACCCGATGTACACCGCGGACCCTACGAGTATAGCGTTCCGGGCGCAGAACGTGATTTTATTCCTCAACATGAAAGGCCGTAACCGGTGAATATCCCATACACTTCTTCCGCACGCCCCGATACCGGACTCTATAATGCGAAGCTCGGCATTTGGATGTTCCTTGCATCCGAAGTGATGCTCTTCGGTGCGCTGTTCTCCACGTATATTTTGTTGCGAGTGAATGCTTCGGTCTGGCCGCATGGATATGAGTTCCTTAACGTGCCGCTTGCCACGATTAATACGGTTATCCTCATCAGTTCCAGTGTGACAATGGTGATGTCCTGGGCTTCTCTGATGATGAAGCAATTCACCAAATACAAACTGTACATGGGTTTGACTATCTTGTGTGCCGTGGCGTTTCTTGTTATTAAATACTTTGAATACTCGCACGAGTTTGTCGAAGGACGATTTCCAAGCACAAACACATATCTCGCTATCTATTTTACGATGACGGGTTTGCATGGGCTGCACATTATCGGCGGTATCATCGTGAATGCATATCTCTGGGGTCCGGGAAGCAAAATGTGGAAGACGGATCCCACACGGTTCACCAACAGAGTCGAGGTTGCCGGATTGTATTGGCATTTTGTCGATCTGGTGTGGATATTTTTATTTCCTGTCTTGTACCTTTTATAGGAGCATTATTCATGGAATCTGCCCATGTAGATGATATCAAGAAAAGCGTACGGAAGTATATTATGGTCTTCGTTACGCTTATGGCATTGACAATCGTTACGGTTTCAATATCATACTTACATCTCGGTGTAAAAGCGGCGATCACGGTTGCCTTGATTGTTGCAACAATCAAAGGGACCCTCGTTGCAACCTACTTCATGCATCTTATCGATGAGAAGAAAGCGATTTACTGGACACTCATCCTTACGGTTGTCTTCTTTACTGTGCTGATGGTGCTTCCTGTTTCAATGCATCTTGATCGATTGGTTCAATAAGCGCATGTCTCTTAAAGCATTTCATATTGTTTTTATTGTAGTCTCGATTCTTCTGGCTCTTGGCTGTGGGCTGTTTGAGTTGAATAACTATACCGTGAGCGGGGAGTTTGTCCATATTCTTCTTGCCAGTGCAGCTTTTCTCGCTGCGGTGGGTCTTGTTGTGTATGCAATACGGTTTATGCGAAAACTAAGACACGTGAGTATGATATGAAGCGATTTCTGACAGCGGTATTTCTAAGCGGAGTTTTACATCTGGTACCACAAGTATTAATGGCATGTCCGAGCTGTTATGGCGATCCTTCATCGTCAGAAGTGGCAGGAATGAAGTGGGCGATTTTTAGTTTGCTTGGAGTGACAGGTACCGTGTTGGTTGGTGTGAGCGCATTCTTTTTATATTTACGGAAGCGGGCGAAGGAATTAAATAAACTCTTCAGCGACAGGCTGAACTGAACTCAATAGGAGATTTCTAGCGTATGCACGATCTGTTAGGCTTACCCATCGACGCTTCGACCCACGGGCACAACATCGATCAAATTATCGTGATAACACATTGGCTGATGCTTGTTCTGTTTCTTGGATGGGGAACATTCTTTATCTATTCGCTCATCAGATTTCGTAAGAAGCGAAATCCGCATGCAGACTATGTCGGGGTGAAGAGTCATAAATCGAGCTACATCGAAGTGGCAGTTGCTCTGTTTGAAGGCTTCCTGTTGGTTGGATTTGCGATACCAGTCTGGTCCGGTGTATGGACTAATTATCCGGACCCGAAGGACGCAGTAGTCGTTCATGTGGTGGCAGAACAGTTCGCCTGGAATATTCATTATCCGGGCCCCGATGGTAAGTTCGGGCGAAGAGATATCAGCCTCGTAACGTCCGAGAATCCACTCGGGTTAGATCGCAATGATCCGGATGCAAAGGACGACATTACAACCATCAATCAGTTCCATGTGCCTATAGGTAAGAAGATCCTGGTTTATCTGACAAGCAAAGACGTTATTCATAGCTTCGGCATCCCACTGTTGCGCGTCAAGCAGGATGCAATCCCGGGACAATCCATTCCGGTTACATTCGAAGCGACAAAAACAATCGGAGATATTCGGCGCTTATCGACAAGCACAACTGTTCTCACACCGACAGAAATCAAACTCAAGAATGTATTCGGTCGAACAGCTGCAATGGACTATTCCAATAAAACCGGTGAGGCAATTGTAAAGCGTGGTGACGCGATAGTTGATACCTCAATCATCAACCAATTGGACCGTAGTGGTGTCAGCAAGGTCCTTGTGCTTCCGATTGTTACAAACAGAGTTGCAATGCAGGATTACTCGGACAAGAGTGGCAGTTCGATTCTTGCTCAAGGCGATGCATTGACGGATGGAACTGCTTTCATGTTACTTGATGCAGGCATACAGGAGATCAAAACAGCTCCCGATACGCCTGCGGAGATTGCTTGTGCACAGCTTTGCGGGCTCGGCCATTATCGCATGCGGGCGACAGTCGTCCTGGAATCGCCTGCCGACTTTGACAAATGGCTGATCGAAGAAGCTGCTTATCTGACCCAGTAATTAAGACTCGACGCATTGTGAAAACAGAAAAATCTACTCCTGCGCTTCACTGGTTTGCTGTTCTCACAGCGGTTGTGACGTTCTTTCTCATCATTGCGGGTGGCCTGGTAACGAGCACTGACTCCGGCCTTGCTGTTCCTGATTGGCCTCTTTCATATGGCCAACTTATGCCTCCAATGGTTGGGGGGATTTTTTATGAGCACGGCCATCGCATGGTAGCTACGTTGGTGGGGATTCTTACATCGATCCTCACTCTATGGCTATGGAAACAAGAAGATAGATTGTGGGTTAAAGTATTGGGACTAATAGCATTACTTGTTGTTATCGTACAGGGAATCTTGGGTGGCATAACCGTATTATATTTGTTGCCCACATGGGTTTCCGTTTCGCACGCAACGTTGGCGCAATCATTTTTCTCTTTAACGATCATCCTCGCATTGATAACGTCGGACTCATGGAAAGCGAAAATCCCTGAGGAGGCTTCTCAAGCCGGCACAACACACCGGCTTGCAGTTGCTACGTCAGGTGTCATCCTTCTGCAACTGATCTTGGGAGCATGGATGCGTCATTCAGGCTCAGGACTGGCGATCCCTGATTTTCCTCTGAGCTACACAGGTTGGCTTCCCCCCACGGATTCATCTGACATGAGTTCCATTAATGAATATCGTCTAACGTATTTCGACCTGCCGCCAATAACAATTCAACAGATTTGGATTCACTTTGCTCATCGTGTTGGTGCACTCATCGTCATGATTCTTGTTCTCACAAATGTCTGGCACGTTCTGAGGAATTATACAGCCCGATCGATGCGAGAGCCTGCAATCATCCAAGGCATATTACTTCTTGTTCAGATTCTTCTTGGTGCATTAACAGTGTGGACAGGAAAGGGAGTTCAAGTATCGACTGCTCACGTAGCTGTTGGAGCCTTGCTTCTCGGTACAAGTGTTGCCCTGGCAGCCAACTCTTTCCGTGGATATACTGCGCCAGCACCGGTAGAGGTTCGATCATATATCAAGGGAGTTACTGCATGAGGACCGAGCTTGAATCTGTCGGAACAATTGCCATTGAGCGCTCGAAGCTCGCAGATTACATAACCTTGACAAAGCCGGAGCTGACATTTCTTTCGGTCTTGACAGCGCTTGGAGGATTCTATCTGGGTTCAGAGGGAACACTTTCTGTAAGCGGACTCCTTCACACTCTTTTGGGAACAGCGTTAGTAGGGGGTGGGGCAGGAGCGCTCAATCAATTCATTGAACGCGATTACGACAGGATGATGCGAAGGACAGAGAATCGGCCATTGCCTTCAGGCCGCCTCTTGCCGGTAGAAGCGCTTCTCTTTGGAACCATTCTTTCCCTGGCAGGCGTCATTGAGTTGACGCTATTTACGAACGTGTTAACCGGATTTCTCGCTGTCGCCACGTTGGTTACGTATCTGTTTCTTTATACACCCCTTAAGCGCATTTCATGGATTTCGACAAGCGTCGGAGGGATCCCCGGTGCCTTGCCTCCCCTAATTGGCTGGACGGCTGCACGGAATGATCTTACAGGAGAAGGATGGATTCTTTTTGCTATTCTCTTTTTTTGGCAGATGCCGCACTTCTTCTCGCTTGCGTGGATGTACAGAAAGGATTATGAACGCGCCGGATATCCGATGCTCGCGGTCCTGGATCAGGAGGGACGGCGCACAGCAACCCAGATAATCTTTTATGCCGGTGGTCTTATCCCCGTTTCAATGCTGCTTACGATTCTCGGCGGCTCGGGTTGGATTTATTTTGCCGGTGCTGCGATAGCAGGGCTTGCATTTCTTTACTGTGGGGTCGAACTGTTCCGAACAAGATCTAATGCGTCCGCGCGAAGGATGTTTTTTGCATCTCTTATCTATCTGCCGGTTCTTCTTGCGCTTATGGTCATCGATAAAATTTAGTACAATGATATTTATCTCTTCAGATATAAGTCAGTTATCTTCAGTGGTTTTCCAATCTCACTCTCATGCTTTAATTAGTGCCTACTCGCATCCTTTCCGATCTCGATGTCGTTAACGAGCCTTCCGCTTCTGAATGCGCTTCTGAATTCTACCAGCACCGTTTTCCTTCTGCTCGGATATTACTATATACGCC
>JBKJJX010000279.1:0-3942 GCA_046597825.1 Bacteroidota bacterium
AACATCTTTTTTTGTCATGAGCTTATTGCACAAATTGATCTCAACAACGATATTCCACAACCAGAATGTGTCTCCCATGTCCCCGAACATCCGTTACCTCTCTCTCCGGTCTGAACACCTCACAGGAGAAGGGGTCGGGGGATGAGGTTTTTTTCACATCTTTTTTCTCACTCATGCCATTCCTCGGTGAACTAAGCGCCCTTCTCACGGCCTTCCTCTGGTCCGGCAGCGCGATTGCATTTGCGTCCGCCACGCGCCTCAGTGGATCGGTCCAGGTGAATATTACGCGGCTGATTCTTGCGACGATCTATTTGATGGTGCTGATCTTCGTCCTGCAATTGGATATCAATCTCTCCGGCAGACAAGTGTTCTATTTCAGTCTGAGCGGCGTCATCGGATTAACGCTCGGGGACACGTTTCTGTTCAAGGCCTTCCAGGAAATCGGCGCCCGCGTTACGATGCTCATCATGGCGCTGGCTCCGGCCATTGCAGCGTTGCTTGCGTTTTTTATTCTGGATGAGACCATCTCCACGGTCGGCATCATCGGAATAGGAATAACACTTGCAGGCATCAGCGCCGTCGTGTTCGACCGCAGCGCCGATGCGAAGCAACGGATCACGCTGACCACTGCGGGACTTGTCTATGCAGTGCTTGGCGCGGCAGGGCAGGGGGCTGGACTCGTCGTTGCGAAGATGGCATATCAGGAATCTGCAGTAAACGGATTTGTTGCAACGGCTGTTCGCATTATTGCCGCGTTGGTATTTCTCCTTCCTCTCGCGTTGCTCACCCGTCGTTATACCAACCCGATCCGCATGTACGTTAACGAACGCAAGGCGTTTGTGCTGACTGCGATCGGTTCCGTGTTCGGGCCGTTTCTTGGAATTTCATTCAGTCTTATTGCCATCCAGCACACAAAGGTCGGCATCGCAGCAACGATCATGGCGCTCGTCCCGGTTTTGATGCTTCCACTGGTGAGATACATCTACAAAGAAAGACTGACGTGGCGCGCAATCCTTGGAGCGTTAATGGCGGTTGCGGGGGTGGCGGTTTTGTTCCTGCGATAACCGGCTAATACAGGTTGCCCGAACTGAAAACTTAGACA
The DNA here is from genome assembly GCA_046597825.1 of Bacteroidota bacterium. Taxonomy (GTDB): domain Bacteria; phylum Bacteroidota; class Ignavibacteria; order UBA10030; family UBA6906; genus CAADGV01. The sequence continues at coordinate 1,103 of JBKJJX010000279.1, forward strand.
CTTGCGGCGGTTGCCACAAAAAAAGTTTGTTGGTATCTTTAACACATAATATAAAATCTGAGAATTCTTATGGAGAGGGTACTATGAATGGCATTCATTACGTCACCGATGCGAAGGGTCGACGCACCGCAGTCCAGATTGACTTGAAGAAGCATGGTGATCTTTGGGAAGACTTCCACGATAGCCTTGTTGCACGTATTCGCGTTGAAGAACCCCGGGAGTCTCTTTCTTCAGTGAAAAAACGCTTGCAGCGAAAAGGAAAGCTCCGTGACTAAGTATTCGGTCACGTTTGCACGTTCAGCGGTTAAGGAACTTGAAAGACTTAACAGTTCAATCGTCGGGCGTTTGATGCAGAAGATCGAACAACTTTCGGATGGGCCTCGTCCCGTCGGATGTCGTAAATTAGCCGGCGAGGAAAACGTGTGGCGCGTCCGTGTTGGTGATTACAGAATTGTATACAGCGTCTATGATGCAGAGAGAATTATTGATGTAGTGAGACTCAGGCACCGCAGCGAAGCATATCGCTAATTTGAGCATCGTATGGTCGCTCTCCAAAGCCCTGATCGGAATATTTCAATCAGGGCTTTTTTGTTGTCGGGGCGATGACGAGAATTTGCCTTTGAGCCACATCCGTTCTACCTTATCACCAACAACAGGAATGGACATGCATTGATAGTTGATACGATTGTAGAATGACAGCCCGCCACAACGAAGCCTTTTCCCGCGTCCTTATCGACAAAGCTCTTGAGTTCAGCGAATGGGATTTACTCGACGACAAGCAAGTTCTCTTCGAGTTGCATTCCAAGAGCGGCCGAGTGGACTATTTGCTGAAGGATAGTCTGGGGCGAATCCTTTGTGTGCTTGAGGCAAAGCGCGAAGATGTTGACCCCTATGATGCGAAAGAACAGGCGCGAGGTTACGCTGAGAACCTGAAGGCCCCCTTCATTATTCTTTCTAATGGGCGTGAGCATTGGTTCTGGAATTTTGAACGGGCAGACCAGCGCGATGCTTATCGTATTGAGCGACTTCCTTCTCGCGAAGACCTCGAACGTCTCCGCCTCAAGAATTTACAACCTCCTCGTGCACTACAAACCGAAATCATCACACGTGAGTATCTTCGTCCGCAAAAGCCCGACCTGACGCTACGCCACTATCAAATCAAGGCAATGGATGAGATTGCGAAGTTGTTTGACTTGAACTGTCAACGGAAGTTCCTTCTTGAAATGGCGACCGGCACAGGAAAAACTTTGCTCTGTGCCGCGCTCATCAGGCGGTTTCTGGTGACCCGCAATGCCGAGCGTGTCTTGTTCATTGTGGACCGGATCGAACTTGCGAGGCAGACGATGGAAGATTTTGCGGTTGTCCTTCCCGAGTTCAAGCCTGTCATCTTCAAGACGGCGCGACGCACCGGGGAGTTGTTGGGAGCTTCAGTTGTTGTTGCGACGATTCAATCGCTGATGACTCATCGCCGCTATCGCGAAGAGTTCACGCCGTTCTATTTCGATTTGGTTATCAACGATGAGGCGCATCGGTCTATTTATGGCGACGCCCGTGAGGTGGTGCAGTTCTTTCAGGCAACGCGTATCGGGCTGACTGCAACACCGAAAGCATATCTAAAAAATATCAACGTCGAGCAGCTTGAAGCGGAGAACCCGAAGGCATTCGAAGCCCGACAACTTCGCGACACGTATCATTACTTCGGATGCAAACCCGGCTTTCCAACCTATCGCTACGACATCATTGACGCTGTCAAAGGCCCGGAAGGTCCGTTCCTCTGCTTGCCGAAGATTTTCGATCTCCGGTCGGACATCACGACAAAGGCGCTTGCCGAATCAGGATGGGCTGTCTATGTGAACGAACAGGAGGAGAGTTTCAAGATTCAGGATCTTGAGCGGAGGATCTTTACGCCTGACCGCAACCGACTGATGTGTGAGACGTTTTTGAAAGAGGCGCAGAAAGACCCGACCGGCGCCATCGGAAAGTCGATTGTGATTGCCGTGAACCAAACGCATGCAACGAATCTCACCAAACTCTTCAACCAACTGCAACCCGGTATTGCAGTCACCATCACTTCGCGGATTAAGAATGCTGCTTCGATTGCTAAAGAATTTCGCGACAACAAACGACCTGAGCGGATTGCTGTTTCAGTTGACATGCTTTCGACGGGTTACAATTGTCGTGATCTTCTGAACATCGGATTGATGCGCCCGATATTCTCTCCGACAGAGTACATTCAGATAAAGGGAAGAGGGACCCGGCGTTATACGTTCAAGGTCGGGCACACGGAATACGAGAAACAGAACTACTTCATGCTCGATTATTGCGCTGTTGCCGAGTACTTTGAAGAGAAATACGATTATACTTTGCCGCTGAAACTTCCACGCGATTCAATACGCCAGACGACATCCTACCCGCCGGGCGGTGGTACTTCAATTGTTTCCGAACCAACCGGTGGAAAATCTGAGCCACCCGAATCCCCGCCACCCCCAATGGAAATTCCTGTCTGGCAGGGAACAGACACACTGGTTTCACATGAAGTGCATATCGTGGGTCCCGATGGTGAGAAGGTGGACATCATGACGTTCCGCGGTTCGTTTGAACAGGACATCAAGAAATTTGTCGAGGGGACGCCTGATCTGAAATCCGCAGTTGAAGAAGAGGATGATGATTCGGTGGAAGAGATTGTCAACGAACAATTTTATCACAATCCCGAGATGTTCTACTCTCCCGAGAAACTCATCATCTCGTATGGCGTGCCGGCGACGACTCCTGATTTCGTGTACAATGCGGTCGGCAGGCGGCCGTTGCCGACGCACGATGAGATCGTTTCCGATACAGTG
>JBKJJX010000034.1:0-14063 GCA_046597825.1 Bacteroidota bacterium
TGGAGATATCGCGTCATCGATGAGAATGTACACCGTATTCCTTGGGCTGGGATCGAACGTCGGCGAGCGGCAGAAGTTTTTAAACAAAGCCGTTGGTGAGATAAAGAAGCTTCCCGATACGAGAATCGTTTGGGTTTCATCGCTCTACGAGACGGACCCTGTAGGTAAAGAAGATCAGCCAAAATTTCTCAACGCGGCATTGGAGATAGAAACCGGTTTCTTGCCTCCGGAGCTATTGCCCGAACTGAAGGCGATTGAAAGGCTTGTCGGACGGACCGCTTCTCAGAAATGGGGACCGCGTGAAATCGATATTGATATTTTACTGTATGATGGACTCGTCCACCATGATGATAACGTCAAAGTCCCGCATGCCGAAATGGATTTTAGAAAATTTGTGCTCGTGCCACTGCGTGAAATTGCTCCGGATATTGTCCACCCGATTCACGGACTGACAATAACCGAATTAGCGGATGCGTGCAGAGACACAAGCCGTGTCACGAAGACGTCGCACAAAATAATTTTGTAGACTCAACAGGAGTTTGTTTGTCGAACCCAAAAGAATCCCTGGAAGAACTGATACAACAGAGTGAACTCCGGTATATTGCGGTGGAGGGAGTGATTGGTGCGGGCAAAACAACACTGACGAAGATGTTGGGAGAACCGCTACAAGCAAAGGTTGTGCTCGAACAGTTTGCAGAGAATCCGTTTCTGAAAGATTTTTATAAAGATCCTGAGCGTTATGCCTTTCAAACGCAGATATTTTTTCTGCTGACCCGCTATAAGCAGCAGCGGGAACTTGGACAGGCGGATTTGTTTCACCGCTTTCTCGTGACGGATTATATATTTGAGAAGGATAAGATCTTTGCGTATCTCAATCTGCAGGATGAGGAACTAAAACTCTACGAAACACTCATCAGCAGCATCCAGCATAACATCCCGTCTCCCGACCTTGTTGTGTACCTCCAATCGAGTGTTCCGCGGCTGATGGAGAATATCAGGTTGAGAGGAAGGGATTTCGAGGCGCAGATGCAGGAGACATACATCAAGGATTTGAATGAGGCGTACAATTATTTCTTTTTTCGGTATCGCTCAACGCCATTGCTGATAGTCAATTCCACAGAGCTTGATTTCGTAACGAACAAGGAACATTTCGACGATTTAGCGCGTGCGATTTTCAGACAAACACATAGTGCAGTCGAATATTATAATCCCATTATTCAGAAGTGAGCAGGAGAAACGAACATTCAATGATCAGATTCTTTTTCATCATAGGAATTCTGTGGCTGGTGTCCAAGATTGCCGGAATTATTTTCAGAAGCATGAGTCAGCCATCTCAGAATCAAACACGTCGTACCAAGTATGGTTTTACCAAGCCAGCCTCATCATCCCAGAAAATGGATTTCAAAAATGTGCAAGATGCGGAATTTGAGGAGCTGCCCAATAAAGAAGACTCCACCAAGTAATATTGCCATCCTCCTTCTCTCGTGCTGAATCAGCAGATCCAACCACCCCAGCGGTAAAATCACGCCACGTTGCTTCAATCGGAACTCGAAATCGTTATATTGTATAGAGAAGTTTGAAAGGAGAGGAAATTCATGTTCGAATCAGCAACCCGTATTGACTATCAGACCGAGATTGCAAAGTTAAAGAAAGAACTGAACGCAGTGATCCTTGCTCACTACTATCAGGAGAGTGAGATTCAGGATGTTGCGGACGTGATTGGAGATAGTCTTGAGTTATCACGAAAAGCAGCGCAAACATCGGCAGATGTCATCGTGTTTGCCGGCGTCCACTTTATGGCAGAAACTGCCAAGATCCTGAACCCGCACAAACAGGTTCTTCTGCCGGACCTGAATGCCGGCTGCTCCCTGGCGGAAGGATGCCCCGGACCTGCCTTCAAAGCATTCAGGGCAGCGCATCCCGATCATGTGTCGATTACATATATCAATTGCTCTGCAGAGGTAAAGGCAGCGAGCGACATAATTTGTACGTCGAGCAACGCCGAGAAAATTATTAATCAGATTCCTCCCGACAAGCCGATCTTCTTTGCGCCGGATAAAAATCTTGGACGTTATCTTATCAAGAAAACGGGTAGAGATATGTTGCTGTGGGAGGGCTCATGCATTGTGCATGAAGTGTTTAACCTCCGTAAGATAATCCAGCTTCAAATCGAACATCCCGGCGCGGAACTGATAGCCCATCCCGAATGTGAAGAGGCAGTATTGCAGCGTGCAGACTTCATTGGCTCAACGAGCATGTTACTGAAACGGGTAAAAGAAAGTGCGAGCAAAAAGTTCATCGTGGCTACGGAAGCCGGAATTCTCCATCAGATGCACAAGACGGCGCCTGACAAAGAATTGATCCCTGCTCCCCCTGATGCGAACTGTGCATGCAATGAATGTCCCTACATGAAACTCAACACAATGGAAAAGTTGTATCTCTGCATGAAGAACAGATCTCCCGAGATAATCATGGATCCGATTCTGATGGAGAAGGCTCTCGCTCACATTCAAAGAATGCTGGCGATGAGTTAAGTTTGTTGCGTGCAAGGGTTGTCCGTTTCGTTGAACCTAACGGGCTTCTTTCCTATATTCGATCAAGTTTATTCCCACGTATCTGTCAATAATCTCCAAAGGAAGTTAAATACTGCTATGGCAACGAAGAACTACATCGAGGATTTATCAAAGCATGTTGGCGAAGAAGTAACGCTGCAAGGCTGGCTGTATAACAAGCGATCAAGCGGCAAAATAAAATTTCCGATCATGCGTGATGGGACCGGGATCGTTCAAGGCGTTGTCGTGAAATCCGCAGTCAGTGAAGAGGTCTTCAATCGTATAGATGAGCTGACGCAGGAATCCTCGTTCGTTATGAAAGGGAAAGTCCGGAAGGAGGACCGTGCGCCCGGCGGCTATGAACTCGACGTGACAGACATTCAGATTATTTCAATTGCTCACGAGTATCCGATAACTCCAAAAGAACATGGAGTTGAGTTTCTCATGGATCGACGGCATTTGTGGCTTCGCTCCAGCAGGCAGCATGCAATCCTTCGCATCCGTCATGAGATAATCCGCTCGATACGAGAATTTTTTGACAGCCGTAGTTTTGTTTTAATGGACGCACCGATTTTTACTCCTGCTGCATGCGAAGGAACTTCCACACTATTTGAAACCGATTACTTCGATCTTGGGAAAGCATATCTCACTCAATCAGGGCAGTTGTACGGCGAAGCCGGCGCAATGGCAATGGGGAAAGTCTATGTGTTCGGCCCGACCTTTCGCGCCGAAAAATCAAAGACGCGGCGCCATTTGACTGAGTTTTGGATGGTGGAACCTGAAGTCGCGTTCAACGACCTGAACGACAACATGGATTTGGCGGAAGATTTTCTGGTTCATATAGTTCAGTCCGTTCTTAAGAACCGGCAACCTGAATTGAAAGTTTTGGAACGCAATACGTCGGTCCTCGAAAAAGTCCGGAAGCCGCTTCCTCGAATTACGTACGATGAGGCAGTCGAAATTCTCCACAAGAAAGGCTTGCCATTTGAATGGGGGAATGATCTTGGTGGAACTGACGAGACAGTTGTGTCCGAGCAGTTCGACCGCCCCGTCATGGTCCATCGATATCCGTCGGCGATAAAAGCATTTTACATGAAGCGCGATCCTCAGAATCCAAAAGTGGCACTTGCGGTTGATGTACTTGCACCGGAAGGATATGGCGAGATCATCGGCGGTAGCCAGCGTGAGGATAACCTTGATTTGCTTCTCGAAAGAATCAAAGAACACAACCTTCCACAGGCCGCATTCGAGTGGTACCTTGATTTGCGCCGTTTCGGATCTGTACCTCATTCGGGATTCGGGCTCGGCGTTGAGCGTACCGTCTCGTGGATTTGCGGGCTCGACCACGTTCGCGAAACAATTCCATTCGCCAGAATGATTTATCGGCTTACTCCGTAGTTGTTTTTCGGAGTGGCGTGATTTTAATTTCTGGTACGACTTACCAAACTTGACTTACCAAAATGTTACAAGTTCGAAACCTGAGGAAAGATTTTGCAACCATTCGCGCAGTCGACGGCGTTTCGTTCGAAGTTGGGAGTGGACAAATCTTCGGATTGCTCGGTCGTAACGGCGCCGGAAAGACAACAACTATCCGCATGGTGCTGAATATTCTCCAGCCTGACCTCGGCGAGATTTTGTATAACGGGAATCCATTCTCGGAGGAAGTCCGGAATCTGGTCGGTTATCTTCCGGAGGAGCGGGGGCTGTACAAAAAAAGCAAACTCACGGCAACAATACTTTATTTCGCCCGTCTACGCGGAATGGATTCGGCGAAAGCGGCCGCGGAAACATTGCTGTGGCTCGAACGCTTCGAACTTCTTGCGTACAAAGACAAACGCGTCGAGGAACTTTCCAAGGGCAATCAGCAAAAAATCCAGTTCATCGCATCCATCATTCACGATCCGCAGCTCGTTATCCTCGATGAGCCGTTCGCCGGGCTCGATCCGGTCAATCAAATCCTTTTCAAAGATATTTTTCTCGAACTCAAACAGCGCAATAAAGCTGTCATCTTCTCCACACACCAAATGGATCAGGCGGAAAGACTGAGCGATGAGATTTGCCTTATCGACCACGGTCGGGTTGTTCTTGAAGGCCCGGTGAGGGAAGTGAAAAAGCGTTACGGTTCGAATTCCGTGCACATTGAATACGAGGGCGATGGCGCATTCCTCCGTTTACTGTCCGGCGTGCACAATGTAATCATGTACGAAAACTCTGCTGAATTGCAGCTCGATGAATCATTCAATCCGCAAACATTGTTATCGCAGATCGTCGGCCGCCTTGAGATAACAAAATTTGAATTGCGTGAGCCGTCCCTTCAATCTATTTTCATTCAGACTGTTGGAGATAAACCGGCGGTGGCTGTATGAACAAAACATTTGTTGTCGCAAGATGGGAATATCTTGAAAAAGTTAGAAGCAAGGCGTTCATCATCAGCCTGTTTCTTATGCCTATAATTATTGCGCTCACAAGTATTCTTCCCGGTTTGCTTGCGGGGAAGGAAGATGAGTCAACGAAAGTAATTGGCATCGTCGATGCCACGTCCGATCACATTGGCGAAACGTTGACGGCGAGAATGGAGAGATATCGTTTATCGAACGGCAATCCCAATTACCTGATACGCCCGCTTGCGAGCGGCGCAAATGTTAATCTTGCTGAAGCAACTGCAGATGCGGACAAAAAAGTTCTTAAAGACGATATCGAAGGATATGTTATCCTCACTCCGGGAATCTTGCAGGATAGTGTTGTCGAATACCGGTCTCGCGACGCCGGCGATATTCGTTTCGTCAGCCGGCTCCAGTCGAATCTCAAAGCCGTGCTGCAGGACAAAAAGATTGCGGAGAAAGGTCTTGATCCGGGTGTTGCAAAGATATTGCGGGCGCCGTTCGACGTCAGAACTGTCAAGGTTTCAAAATCCGGGGCCAACGAGCGAACGGATTTTATGCAGACATTTTTCTCCGCGTTCATTCCGCTGATGATGTTGTTCAATCTGTTTATCACATCCGGGCAATTGCTTGTGCGGAGTTTGCTGGATGAAAAGTCGAACCGCATTGTCGAGGTTCTGGTCTCCTCATGCAGGCCAGTGGAGTTGATGAGCGGGAAGCTTCTTGGTTTATGCGCATTGGGGCTTACGCAGATTAGTTTTTGGGCGCTGATCGCAATCGCTGCACTGGCGAATTTCGGTACCATGAGTTTCCCGCCGGCACAGCAGCTTCTTCTGGTGATCATCTATTCGGTGCTGGGATATTTGTTTTACTCGGCAATATTCATTGCATTCGGTTCGCCCGTAACGACAGAGCAGGAAGCGCAGCAGATCAATAGTTATTTGGTTCTGTTTCTCGTTCTGCCGATTGCGCTTGTCATGCCGATTATTCTTCAGCCGAATGCGGGATGGGTCAAGGTTCTTTCTTTTATTCCAATATTCACTCCGACCTTTATGGTTCTGCGTCTGATGATTAAGATGCCTTCTCTTATTGAGATTATCAGTACCATAATTATTCTCCTCTTCTCAACATACGGTATGATGATTGCGGCGGGGAGGATTTTCAGAGTTGCGATTCTCGCGACAGGCAAAAGGCCGGGCATGCGTGAAGTGATGCGGTGGGTGAGGGAAGGGTAGAGGCCGGGTCTTGGAGAAGTCAGGAAAAACTCTTTACTTAGCATTGAACTCTTGGGAGACTACATGAGATTTATTAATCTGGCTGTGCTTCTACTGATTGCATTCTCACTTTCGCAGGCTCAGGTTGTGATGCCTTCGAATCAGAGTACGAGCTTTCGTGAAAACGTATTCGGGCTTGGATTTTTCGGCGGGGCTTCCGGCGGTCTTGGACTTTCGTTCCGGCATCATCTTCCTGCGCCGATAAGTTATCAGATCACGGGCGGCATCATCAAGGTGGACGGCAAACTTCGCTCTGCAATCGGTGCCGAGGTGGAGTATGACCTGGCGAGAGGAAGCGGTACACGGTTTTTTGTTGTCGGTGGCGTTGGGTATTATTACTCGGGTGCGGATGGAAAGAATGAGATGACCGCTCCGACACGCGGAGGTCTTGGAGTTGGCGGTGAGTGGGTGATGAGCGGCGGACTGCATTTTCTCGCGGAAGGCATGTTCACATTTTTCAGTGACGGAACAATTCTGCCGCTGCCGCAAGTTGGCATCTACTACTACTTCAACTAAGGATTTACTTCTTCTTCTGCTTTAAGAGTTCCTGAATCGCTTCCAGCTCCAGAATCACCGGCTCATCTTTTTTTCTACCGGCAAATTTCTTCGATGTAATCAATCCATCGATATCTATAACTAGGCAATTTACATCATGTATTTCGCCTCTGACGGATCTTGCGCGAACCTTTTCGTAAAATCCTATCCCGCCAACCTCGCCGAGCAAATCCAAATCGCCATAGTCCGTAACGAGCGTAAAGTTTAGGCCGGCTTTTATGGTAGGAGGGTCAAGATGAAAAGGCAAGTCCGCTGGAGCTCCGCGTAGTCGAGGATGAATATCGTTTAAGGCTTTCGAAAGTCGTTCAAGGTTTTGTGAGGAGCGATTGTAACAAATATCTACATCTCTTGTAAGATAAGCGGAGCCGTGGAGGATAGCAGCAACACCGCCAATCACAACAAACTCAACTTCATTCTCCTGTAGCCTCTTCAGGATATCCTGAAATCGTGTCACTGACAATTTGGCCTCCGTAAATGTGAGCGCGGAATTTTACACCTTCCTCGTACAAATCCGCCATTGCAACCAGAGTATCGAAGCGTTCGGACATCGTTCGCTGCAAACTTTCTTCGAGCAGCGAAATATCTATCCCGTATTCTCTCGCCCGTTCAATTGCGGATTTGTTTTCCATCGTGTTCCAATGTAGAGCATTGTGCTTCGAGAGTCAATTCGTTGCTTCTAACTCGATTATCTTTTATCTTGACCCCGTTGAATTTTTATGTTCTTCACTCCGTCTAGAATTCCATGACTATTGAATCAGTTTTGTTTTATCTCTTCGGCTCCGTTGCCGTCGGGACGGCGCTTGCTATGATTCTTCAGCGTAATCCGCTGATGAGTGCGCTTCTGCTTGTTGCAAATTTCTTCTGTATCGCATCCTTATATCTTCTTCTCCAACAACAATTCCTTGCAGTAATTCAGATCGTCGTCTACACGGGTGCCATTATGGTGCTTGTGGTTTTCGTGATTATGCTTCTGAATTTGGGTGATGAAGATCGGAAAGCACAACGAATCAATTTCGGGCAATCGATCGGCCTTGCGCTGCTGGCTGGTTTTGTGGCGGAGATGGTGTACATCCTGCTGTTCAAAAATCAGACTGGCGCTTACCGCGAACTTCATGCCGACGCAGGCCGTCTCGGAACTGTCGAGGCAGTAGGGAGCGCGATGTTCGGCAAATTCCTTCTTCCGTTTGAGGTAACATCCTTCTTGCTGCTGGTTGCAGTAGTGGGCGCAGTTATTCTTGCAAAGAAACGTGTTCAATAAATTTTCGCACACACATGTTTGTTGATCTGTACGCATATCTGGGCTTAAGCGCGATGCTGTTCACGATCGGCGTCGCAGGCGTTTTGACCCGCCGCAATGTCATCGTCATTTTTATGTGCATTGAACTGATGCTCAACTCGGTGAACCTGACCCTCGCTGCTTTCTCCTCATATCTCGGTGACCAGACCGGCCAGCTTCTTGTCTTCTTTGTTATGGCTGTTGCCGCCGCCGAGGCTGCTGTTGGTCTGGCGATTGTCATCTCGCTGTTCCGCAACAAACAAACTGTGAACATCGACGAAATAAATATTCTGAAATGGTAATTGTCGCATGCCCTATCAACTAATCGGCCTCGCTGTATTTCTCCCCCTACTGGGATTTCTCGTCAATGGAATCCTTGGCCGCGTAATTCTGAAGCGCTCGCCCGGCCATAAGTCCGAAGTACTTGTCGGCATCATCGGCAGCGCGACTGTTGGCATCAGTTTCGTTATCGCCTGCATGATGTTCTTCGCTTTGCTCGGTTCACCCGCAGAGAATCGTTCCCACAGCGTTGAATACTTCAAATGGATTTCAGCCGGCAGCTTGCACGTGAATGTAGCCTATCAGGTCGATCAGCTTTCGATTCTGATGATGTTAATTGTAACCGGCGTTGGATTTCTGATCCACATTTATTCAATCGGGTACATGCACGGCGATAAAGGATTCTGGCGCTTCTTCGCGTATCTGAATCTTTTCATCTTTGCGATGCTGAATCTGATCATGGCGGATAATTTTCTGCTGCTGTTTCTCGGATGGGAGGGAGTCGGACTCTGCTCGTATCTGTTAATCGGATTCTGGTACGATAGAAAATTTGAGAAGGGAACAACGGGCGATGCGGCGAAGAAAGCGTTCATCGTTAACCGTATCGGTGATTTTGGTTTTCTCATCGGCATGTTTTTGATTTTTGAGATGTTCGGTACGTTGACGTTTAATGATGTCTTCGTTCAGGCGTCAACTCTTTCTGTCGGCAATACGACAATCATGTGGATGACGTTGGCGTTGTTCCTTGGAGCGACAGGAAAGTCGGCACAAATTCCGTTGTTCGTCTGGCTGCCTGATGCAATGGCGGGTCCCACGCCGGTGTCGGCGCTCATTCACGCCGCAACGATGGTCACGGCAGGAGTGTATATGGTAGCGCGTTGCTCGGTCTTGTTCGCACTCGCGCCAACGACGATGATCGTCATTGCAATTATCGGCGCTGCCACTGCGTTGTTTGCAGCAACAATCGGATTGGTGCAGAATGATATCAAGAAAGTTCTCGCGTACTCAACCGTTAGTCAGCTCGGCTATATGTTTCTTGCTCTTGGCGTCGGCGCTTTTACGGCTGGCATCTTTCACGTAATGACACATGCTTTCTTCAAGGCGCTCCTGTTCCTTGGTTCAGGTTCGGTTATCCACGCAATGCATGAGGAACAAGACATACGCAAGATGGGCGGGTTGAAGAAATATTTGCCTGTCACGTATTGGACCTTCTTTATTGCGATGTTCGCCATCGCCGGCATCTTTCCTTTATCCGGATTCTTCAGTAAGGATGAAATTCTCTGGAAGGCATTTGCCGGGGGGAATTATGTTTTGTGGGCAGTCGGATTAATTGGTGCGGGACTTACGGCGTTTTACATGTCCAGGCTTACAACGCTCACGTTCGAAGGAACAGAACGGTTCTCATCCAAAGGCGATCACGCTGTTCATCCGCATGAATCTCCGAAGTTCATGACGATTCCGCTGATCATTCTCTGCATCTTGTCAGTAGTCGGCGGCTTCGTCGGAGTGCCGTACAGTCTGGGGGGAAGCAATCAAATCGAGCATTGGCTTGATCCGATTTTCGAACGTGCAAACGACAAAATGCTTCACGCTCCTTCCGGTGATCAGCCCATTGAATATGTTTTGATGATAGTGTCCGTCTCGGTTGCTCTCTTCGGGATCTGGCTTGCGCGGAAGTGGTATCTCAAATCAAGAGAAGTCCCTGAAAAGCTGGCGGCAAATAACCCCAAGGCATATAATCTTCTTCTCAACAAATATAAAATTGATGAAGCCTATGACGTGGCAATCGTAACGCCTGTCTTTAGAACGTCGGATGCTTTTTTGTGGAGAATCTTTGACGTGAAGATTGTGGACGGCATTGTGAACGGCATCCCGAAAGCAATTGGTATGTTTAGCGGCGTTGCGCGTAAAGTGCAGACGGGTATTGTCCAGAGTTATGTGCTTGTATTTGTGCTTGGCGTTGTCGTGATCCTGGGTTTTCTCATTGCGAAATAAATTCTCTTTATGAACGAAACACATATTCTCTCTCTTATTCTTCTCATACCGTTCGTGACAGCGCTTGCCGTTGCGTCTCTGAACGAGAATTCGAAATCACTGATAAAGACAGTGGGCATTGCAGGGTCGGCGCTGGGATTCATCGCTTCTGTGATGTTGTTTCTCAAATTCGATGGCGCAAACCCGAACATGCAGTTCGTGGAGAAATACGATTGGATTCCTTCTCTCCATACATCGTATCATCTGGGCGTTGACGGAATGTCGATGCTACTGGTTGCCCTTACAGCATTTCTTACTCCCATCGCATTGCTTGCTTCGTGGGAATCGGTGCAGAATAAATTGAAGTGGTACGTCTCGTTGATGCTGTTGCTGGAAGTCGGATCGCTCGGCGTCTTCATGTCACTGGATATGTTTCTCTTCTACGTGTTCTGGGAAGCAATGCTCATCCCGATGTACTTCATTATCGGAATCTGGGGCGGACAAGAACGGATCTATGCGGCCGTAAAATTTTTCCTCTACACAATGTTCGGCAGTCTGCTGATGCTCGTTGCGATTATCTGGCTGGGCTCGTATGCGCAGCACGTTAGCGGCCAGTTCACGACGAACTTGCTCGAGTTGTACAAGACTGCGCCTTCCATTCCGATGAACATTCAATGGTGGATGTTTGCCGCGTTTGCGCTTAGTTTCTGCATCAAAGTTCCGTTGTTTCCGTTGCACACATGGTTGCCTGATGCCCACGTGCAAGCGCCCACCGCCGGTTCTGTTATTCTCGCCGGCGTGTTGTTGAAGATGGGAACGTACGGGCTGGTGCGATTTTGCCTCCCGTTGTTTCCGTACGCAACGTTCGATTTCCTTCCGTATATCGCAGCGCTCGCGGTGATTGGAATAATTTATGGCGCGCTCGTCTCAATCGTCCAGCCGGACATGAAGAAGCTTGTCGCTTACTCTTCCGTGTCGCATCTTGGATTTGTTGTGCTTGGAATTTTTGCGTTGAACGAGGAGGGGATGCAGGGCAGCATCATTCAGATGATCAACCACGGACTTTCGACGGGCGCATTGTTCTTGCTGGTAGGGATGATTTACGACCGTCGGCACACGCGCTTGATTAAGGATTTTGGCGGACTTGCAAAGCCAATGCCCGTCTATGCAACGTTCTTTATGATCGCGATGCTTTCATCGGTGGGCCTGCCGGGCCTGAATGGATTTATTGGAGAGTTCCTGATTCTGCTCGGCTCTTTCAAGTCTCAATCACTCGGCAGTCATTGGTTTGCGATTTTTGCGGCAACAGGTGTCATTCTCGCCGCAGTGTATCTGCTCTGGAGTTATCAACGGATGTTTTTCGGGAAAGTGGTAAATCCCGCGAACGAAACCGTAAAGGACCTGAATCTGCGCGAGTGGGCTGTTCTTGTACCAGTTGTTATTTTTATTGTGTGGATTGGATTTTATCCCGGCACGTTTCTTAACAAATCGGAAGCTTCAACAAAGCAACTCATCCAACAGATTCATGATGCGCGGCGCGGGGTGCAGGTGCGGACTGCGCAAGCTCCTGCCTCTTCGACACAATCTTCTTCAATCGAATAATCCGCTCTTTTCTCGTCACGCCCGCCTGCCTTAATGAACAATATGGCGTGCAGGACATCAAAACATTTCGTGCGATATTGCTGGTGCTGTCACGGTGTCTGGCTGGGTTTTATTTCTGTATCAATTTCTCGACTTCCGAGGATGGAACAAGCCTGTTAATCTTATAGCTGTTTTCGTTTTTATTCTCCCCTTTTGCGCCTCTGCGCCTTTGTCTACGACTCGTAGAGCGTGAGAAATTCTATGTCGGACATCAGGTGCAAATTCTCATTTGCGCTATTTTATCTTTTGATTTATATTGAACCCAAGAACAACAGGGGCAGAAATCATGACACTCCTCATTACAGATTCACCTGTACCGCTTCATAAAGATGCAGATGGAATCATCCGTGTCGGCGCAACGCGAGTAACGTTAGATACCGTTGTTACCGCGTTCGCTGATGGAGAGACAGCGGAGGAAATTGTGCAACAGTATCCTTCTCTCGACTTAGCCGACGTCTATGCTGTAATGAGCTATTACCTGCGGCGACGCGCGGAGGTTGATGAGTATCTGCACTCGAGAAACGCCATTGCTCGTGATGTACGAAAAAAGAATGAGTCCGCATTTGACCCCAATGGAATTCGTGACCGCCTTCTTGCCCGCTCATCGCGCAAGCCTCTGTAGCGTATGCTTCGCTTTCTCGCCGACGAAAATCTGAACAACGACATCTTGCGCGGGCTTCATCGCCGCAGACCGGACATTGATGTGGTCCGAGTGCAGGATGTCGGCTTATCCGGCGCAGACGATGTTGAAGTTCTGGAATGGTCGGCAAGAGAAGTCCGACTTCTGCTGACGCATGACGTTTCAACTGTTTCAAAGTATGCATACGAAAGAATCAGGGCACGCAAGCCGGTGCCGGGGGTAATTGAAATCAGTCGCACGGTTCCAATTCTTATTGCAATTGAAGATTTGATTCTCATTGCCGAATGCAGCCTTCCAAAGGAATGGGAGGGACAGATTCTTTACCTCCCGCTACGATAGATAATCTCCCGGAAGGGATTTCGTACAATTGGCAACAATACAAGAAGGCGTTTATGGAGAGCGAACCAGGCAAAGAAAGTTAAACACGCCAAAAGCATTCAGCCTCATGTGGACCGTTGGGCTGATTTGATGAAACACATCGTCAAGAATCCCGCTATTGCCGATAGCATCCCGAACCATGCGAACCTTTCATTCGGAGAGGGAGACGTCATCATCATCAACGGCAAGCCTCAACGCTATAGCGAATTGGTAAAGCCACGCCGCGGCGCGAAGAGGACATCGAAAAAGCACGAGCGCCCGGCTGCGACCGTTTGAGCATTTGAAGGCGACCTTTAATTCACCTGCCCGCGTTGTCGAGTGAATTCCCATCTCATGATGTACCCACTCCGTTCGCCGCGTTGTTCCTTCTCAGGTTGTCGAGTCAGGAGACTCGAACTACGATTCTGGTCGTAGCTCGGGACTCCCGTCCCGAATAGGTGGGCGGGATTGTGTGTGGGGAAGAAAAGGAATCCGTTAACAGGAAAATCGAATTTGGTCTACAACTCGTACAGGTTTCGAACCTCGACTCGTTATCTAATCAACAGCAGTTTCTTCGTTTCGACAAAGCTACCCGCCTGCAAACGATAGAAGTACACACCGCTTGCCAAACCTGAGGCCTGCCCGCCGTCTGTCTGGCGGGCATTCCATTTTTGTGAATACGTTCCGGCAGACAACTCTTCTGCAACGAGGCTCGATACTTCTCTGCCCAGAGCATCAAATATACTCAGCGATACAAACGACTTTGCAGGAAGAGAGAATGAAATGGTTGTTGATGGGTTAAACGGATTAGGATAGTTCTGTGCCAGACCGAAGTAGGTTGGCAAGTCATTTGATATTCTCTCAACTGATGTAATCATCTCCGAAAGCGGACGACGCCAGACGCCCTCGCTATCAGTCCCAGCAAAGAGATTAGTGCCACTGACGAGGAGAGATGGAATAAAGGAGGGCGTCAAACCGGTGCTGACAGCACTCCAAGTTGTGCCGCTGTTGGTTGAGAGAAAGACCCCGGCATTAGTTCCGGCAAAGAGATTCGCACCACTGAAGACAAGGGAAAAGGCACTGACAGGCGTAAAACCGGTGTTGACGGAAGTCCAGCTTGTACCGTTGTTGGTT
>JBKJJX010000299.1:0-13723 GCA_046597825.1 Bacteroidota bacterium
GCTGAAACAAGCAAAGGACAAGAGCTCGATTCAGCAGAAGTTTCGCTTTCCAAAGAAATATATGACCCGGCTCAGAACAGGCTGTTCATGATGTCCACCGGCCGGACAATGCCGGAAGGAAAGTTTTCGATTGGAGATTTTGAGATATTTCTCCTGCAAGCGGGTTACGCGCCGACAAAGTATCTCCATTTTAACGCATCGTATGTTTTGCCAGTTGGTGGAAGCAAAAGCATTTACTGGTCTCTTGGGACAAAATTGCAAGTATTGGAACGTTCCGGGAGTTTTTATGGATTGTCTTTCGGAGCGGACGTAGGATTCTTCGATAGATTACTGGGGTTTTCGTCAACTTATCAATCGCAACTTGTCTCCATCAACGTGGCGGCTTCATTCGGTAACGAGCGCCAGCGGGGACACGTAAACATAGCGCAGCTTATCCCGGTAATAAAGAATTCCTCACAACCGAATTCGTTTCCAACATTCTTGCAATTTGGAACTGATTTGAATCTCCATAGAAGCAACAGCGGCGGCGGCAATATATTGATTGCTGAAATATTGGTCCCGGTCAACAAAAAGGGCTTGACCGGCGCGATTATGTTTGTTGGAATGCGGGTTTGCGGCCCATCATCGGTGTTTGACATTTGCTGGCCGCTAGTTATTGGAAGCACAGCCGTTTTTAGTCCTATTCCATTTGCGAGTTTCACTTTCGTTTTTTAAGGAAATCACTATGCCTCTCGATAAAGACCTCGCCTCAATTCAAGAAGTCCGCGATGCGCTTGTAAAGGCGAAAGCGGCACAGCTCGAATTCAAAAACTACTCGCAAGAGCAAGTGGACAAGATTGTGAAAGCCATGGCGGACGCCGGCTTTGCAGAGGCTGCCCGACTCGGACGCATGGCGTCGGATGAAACGGGATTCGGAAAACCTGAAGACAAGCAGAAGAAAAATGAATTCGCCACGCGGCGCGTGTGGGAGTCCATCAAGGATTTGAAGACTGTCGGCGTGATCGAAGAGAATAAGGAAAAGAAAGTGTTGACGATTGCTGAGCCGATGGGTGTTGTCGCCGCATTAATACCATCCACCAATCCGACTTCGACTGTAATGTTCAAAGCTATTATCTCCGTTAAGGCACGGAACGGATGCGTTGCAAGTCCGCACCCGCGCGCAGTTCATTGCACGAACGAAGCGATGAACGTTATCCGCGATGCAGCCGAAAGAGCGGGCGCTCCGAAGAATCTTATGGCATGTCTCGCAAGCCCAACGATTGAAGGAACAAACGAGTTGATGCGCCACAAGCTGACTGCGGTCATTCTCGCCACCGGCAGCAACCCGATGGTGAAAGCAGCATATAGTTCAGGCAAACCGGCGTACGGTGTCGGATCCGGCAATGTCCCGGCATTCATCGAGCGAACGGCAAATGTGAAGAAGGCTGTCGCTGATATCATTTCGGGAAAGCAGTTCGATTACGGAGTTCTTTGCTCATCGGAATCGGCGCTTGTATGCGACGCGCCCATCAAGAATGCCGTGGTTGAAGAGTGCAAGAAACGCGGAGCGTATTTTGTGGCAGGAGAAGAAAAGGACCGTCTTGCCAAGCTTATGTTTGGCGAACGTGGCGCAATTAATCCCGACATGGTTGGTAAATCTCCTGTCTTCATTGCACAGAAGGCGGGCATCAACGTTCCCGCGAGCACCACCGTCTTGATCGCAGAAATGCAGGGCGTTGGACGGGAGTATCCGTTGTCGCGGGAAAAGCTCTCCCCTGTTCTTTCGTTCTACACAGAAGATGGATGGCGAGAGGCGTGTCATCGTTGTATTGAATTGCTGGAATTCGGTGGAGTCGGACACACGATGGTTATCCATTCGAAGGATCAGGATATTATCATGAAGTTCGCATTAGAGAAGCCGGCATTCCGTATTCTCGTCAATACCCAATCTGCGCTTGGAGCCGTCGGGTATACAAACGGACTTGATCCATCGATGACGCTCGGTCCCGGCACATGGGGCGGCTCGATTATTTCTGACAATGTTACTGCGCGACACCTGATGAATTATAAGCGACTCGCCTTTGAGACAAATCCCATTAACCCCGAAGAAGGACAATCCACCTCTACATATGTTTCCCAGCCGCAACAATCATCTCCTCATTCATGGATGGATGAGATAGAAAAACGGATTGTACTCAAAGCCGGGAACTCACCTGTTTGGAAGAAATTGGAAGAGAATTCCTCACACGGAGATCCGAGCCAATACGTAAAGCCGCCTGCCTATGGAGCAGGGATTTCTGCTGATGAGATTGATCGTATCGTCTCCTCCTTTTCTAAAGATCGAAAATCCTGACCGCCTTCCCTACCTGTTAAGCAAAAATAATTTGGAGAATTTGGTGTAATTCGATAAATTGTGCCCGTCTTACCGAGTAGTTACGAGTTGGAGAATGGAGACGATGTTTTAGAGTGCAACATCAACCAGCTTTCAGCGTGTCTTACCAGAACGAATTTGCAATGAATGTTGTTCTACTCATCGGCAATATCATCCACAAATCATCATCCATCATTAGAAAGGAACTCACGATGAAAAAATGTTCCGTATTGAGCATATTTTTCCTAGCGTGCGTACTTGCAATACCGGCATCATCCCAATTCAAGGATATCGGGCTGGGCGGGGGAATCGGGTTCGGGGGAATTGTCGGAGCAACTGACGATCTATCAAACAAGGACGCTAACTTCTACGCCCGGGCTTTTCTGCGCGCAGGCATTGTGAATGGCGTTCAGGCCGAACTTGGCGCCGGACTTGGCCGCATGACGGGAACGAATCGGGCCGGAGATACAAGAGGTAATGGCGATGGCACCAAAGCTGTTAGCCAGTTGATACCGATCGATTTCCGTTTGTTGTTCAGCCCATTCTCGTTTAAGAGTTGGAATCCATATTTGTATGCTGGAATCGGTGCAGTGCACTACAGCATGGAGGAACAACCCGGAAATGCAGATCCTTTGGTAAAGACAAAGGGATGGTCGCTCTACGCGCCGGGAGGACTCGGACTTCAGTTTGCCCTGGATGATCATACATCCTTCGAAATCAGTGGCGGATATAATTACGCGTTTAACGATAAGATCAATACAATTACCGTCAATTCTCAGGCGAACGCTCCGAAAAAAGATGCCTACTGGAGCGCCCTCATCGGACTGACAGTCGCAGGTGAAAGCGGAAGCGCAGACCCGGATGGTGACGGCCTGACCAATCGTGAAGAGAAACAGCTCGGCACCGACAAGCACAATCCGGATACAGACGGCGATGGATTGAGCGATGGCGCCGAAGTACTTACGTACAAATCAAATCCCCTCAAGGCGGACAGTGACGGCGATGGTCTGAAAGATGGCGAAGAAGTGAACGTCTATCATACGGATCCTAACAAAGCCGATACAGACGGAGATGGATTAAGTGATGGCGATGAAGTTACAAAGTACAACACAAATCCGTTGAACGCAGACACGGACGGCGACGGGCTGAGCGACGGAGCGGAAGTCAATCAGCACAAGACGAATCCAAACAAAACGGATACAGATGTTGATGGACTCTCCGATGGCGATGAAGTCAACAAATACAAGACAGATCCGAATAAGCTTGATACAGATGGCGGCACGGTGAGCGACGGACAAGAAGTTGCTAACAATACCAATCCTCTGGATCCGAGTGATGACATTCCGAAAAAGCGGGAATTGAAAGTTGAAGTAGGAAAGGCAATCGTACTCGAAGGTATAGTGTTCAAGACCGGCAAGGCGGACATCGAGCCGGCGTCTGAAGAAATCCTTGGAGATGCATTTAACACGCTCGAACAAAACAAAGAGATTCAGGTTGAGATTCGCGGATATACTGATAATGTCGGCAGCAACAAATTGAATGCGAAACTCTCGCAACGACGCGCAGATGCTGTCAAAGCATGGTTGGTAGGGAAAGGTATCCCGGCTGACCGGATTAAAGCGAAAGGTTACGGTCCTGCCAACCCGATTGCAGACAATAAGACTGCAGAGGGTCGTCAGAAAAACCGCCGCATCGAATTCTTCCGAACCAAATAAGTGCGGTTCCACACGTGCCTCCACCCTTTTGGTGGAGGCATTTTTTTTTGATTCTTCACTCACGCCACACTGCTGTCCCGTTCCTTTAATACCACCCGGGATTCCAGAATCTTCATTATCCGACCACAACCAAAAGGAGATCATCATGTCAATGATGTCAGAATTTAAATCGTTTGCGGTGAAAGGCAACCTTGTCGATATCGCTATTGCATTTGTTATGGGTGCTGCCTTCGGTAAAGTTGTATCAGCTTTTACAGAAGGAGTCGTTGCACCGATTATTGGTCTCGTTACGTCCGGCATCGACTTTAGTAAATGGAAGATAGTCCTGCGGGGTGCGCAAATGGATGCAGCCGGGACGGTAACGAACCCTGAGGTTGCAATCAGCATAGGACAATTCCTGACTGTGACCCTTGATTTCATAGTTGTTGCTTTTGTAATGTTTTTGATCGTAAAGGCTGTGAACAAAATGAAACGGGCCGAAGCGGCGGCACCAACTCTGCCACCTATTCCAACAAAGGAAGAAGTTCTTCTCACGGAAATACGCGACGCGTTACGAGCACGCTGAGATGGCGAAACTTTTCGTGTTGATTTGGTGTTCTTTTGGCGCAGCCAAAATCCGGCTAATTCTCCTGTGTCGGTATGTAACAGGACTCGCCAGACCTGGCGACCAAACCGATTTTCAACAAACTTCATGAAAGGAATTGCTATGAAAAGAATTATTCTACTAGGTCTTGCGTTCTTTTCGATCCACGCCTATTCCCAGACGGACACAGCGAAGGTTCCGCACTATGGATGGAAGCATGGGATGGTTGCGGCGTTGACTCTGTCACAGATCGCATATACAAACTGGTCAGCCGGAGGTGACAATGCTCTTGCATGGACGACTACTGCCGACGGGAATTCCATCAACGAGCAGGAGAAGACTACGTGGACCAATAACTACAAGTTCGCATTCGGACAGGCCCGCCTCGGTGATGGCAACCTGCGCAAAACGGATGATAAAATTGATCTCGAATCAATTCTGTCGTACAAAATGAATCAATGCGTGAATCCGTATGCTGCCGTTACATTCAAATCCCAGTTTGCGAAAGGATATAAGTACGACAATAATATTGAAATGCCTGTATCGAAATTTTTTGACCCTGCATATGTTACGGAAAGTGTGGGCGCGGGAATACAGGCAACAAAGGAAATAAAGACGAGACTCGGCCTCGCATTACGCGAAACTTTTGCCGATCAGTTCGCCGCTATTTATACTGACGACCCAACAACTCCCGGACTGGAAAAATCTAAAATTGAGGGTGGAATCGAATCCGTTACCGACGTCGAATGGAAAATTGATGATAATATTCTCTTCACGTCCAAACTTGAATTATTCGCTCCATTCAAAACCATTGATCATATTGATATCCGCAGTGACACGAAATTGACAATGTCAGTCAACAAATACATCACAGCCAATGTTGGTGTGCAGCTGTTGAACATAGCACCCTTTCCAAAAACGCAGGTCAAAGAAACGATTGCGATCGGATTCACCTACAATGTGTTTTGACACGCGACTACTCAGTCAATGACAGGTTTACGTTCAGCAAAATTGGCTCGTGAATTTTACCTCCGCAGCACGCTGACAGTGGCAAAGGAGTTGATTGGGAAACTTTTAGTGCGTCGTTATGGAAAACATTTTTTAGCCGGCCGGATTGTTGAAGTCGAAGCGTATTTAGGTGGGAAGGATCCGGCAAGCCATGCCTTCAAAGGGATGACCAAACGGAACGAAGTGATGTTTAAGGCCGGCGGACATTTGTATGTGTATTTCACGTATGGCATGCATTTCTGCTGCAATGTTGTTACGGAAGAAGAAGGAGTAGGACACGCAGTGCTGCTTCGTGCTGTTGAACCGTTGGAAGGCCTCAGGCATATGGCCCGCCGTCGGGATATCCGACTGGTCACAGAGCGTGACACACAGAATCTGTGCAGCGGCCCGGCCAAACTCTGCGAAGCATTTGATATCGGACGCGAAGAAAACGGAGAGGATTTATGTGGCGACCGGATTTGGATTGCTGAAGAGATTGGACCAACGAAATACAATGTCCGCAGATCAACCCGGGTAGGAATTACGCAAGGCAAAGAACACAACTGGCGTTTTTTTCTTGCAGATAGTCCTTATATCTCACGCGGAAAACCTGTCGTTACCTGATCCGTCGCAGCCATCCTCCCCGATGAAATGAAAACTCTTTTCGCTTCCAAAGCGCTTCGTCCCTCACAAAATTATTGTTCTTCTTCAGAAACTCACCCACGGCTTCATACGGCCCCGGCCCGAAAGAATGGAAAACCGGATTGCCGTTGATGTTGGTATCTTCTACAACCAGATACGAACCTACAGCAACGAACTGACTATACAAGTCGAGTTCCGCCAGCACATGTCGTTGACTATGATCAGAATCTAGAATCACTAAACCTCCCTGCTGATTCAGATTTTGAGTTGCTCTACCGAGCGTCTCCGGATCAACTGAGTCTCCCTCAAACAATCTGATCCGCTTGTGATTCAAGCGTCGCGCCTCATCTGTCAGGTGGATATCAATGCCAACGACGGGAATTTCCGGCGGCGCTCCAATCAAGTCCAGAAGTGAAGCGAAATAAAGAACCGAGTATGAGTTCCTGATACAACTGGAGATCGAGCGGGCATTGCAGTATGTCAAAACCAAGAAACGTGTTCTTCCTCCATGTATCTTCGGAGTGATAATAGAGAAAATGAAACGCGGGCGCGATCAACCAGCCGGCAAGCTTTCTTAGTAGATGCGCTGCTCTGCGTTCAGCGGTCGGCCGTTAACGCCCATATAGATTGCGTGATCCAAAAATTGTTGAGTGTTAAGAGGCGAATCGGATTTTTTCTGAAGTGCTGTGTACGGTAAGATTGTTTGAACTTTATCGCGAATAAAAACTTGCAGACGGCATTCACGCTCCCGGGCTTAGTGAATGTCATCCAATTTTGACTGGAGTTTTGTGCATGCCTGCGTGTGTAGAACAATTGCGTCCCATTCTTCGATATCCAGCAGCCGTCCGATTTCAGCGAAAGACAATCCTTCGTAGTAATGGAGCGCGAGGACGAGCGTTTCATTTTCCGGAAGATTTTCAAGCTCCTCAAACAGGCTTGCCTTGACGCTGATATATTCGCGCCAGACAGGTTTTGTCATCAGCAGAATGGGGTTGATGCCTTGTTGCAAGGAGTAGGAGTTTGTCATGCGAATTGGCTCGCTTGTTCACGAATACGTTCAAGAATGGCTGCATGCTTTTGAAAGACACGGGATTCAGAAAGATTCAAAACGTTTGCAATTTCTTTAAAGGTCAATTCTTCGTAGTAGTAGAGCGAGATAATAAGACGGTCTTGCGGGGGAAGATTTTCCACCATTTGTGAAACGAGGCATTTCACTTCCTGGTCTGCTATCGTTTCGGAGATATCCTGGTCGCCGTTGGTGAGATGTTCGAGTTCTTCTGTTTGCGGTACACCTCCCGCTTCGGGCCGGGCAATCTGCGTTTCGTGAAGCACATCAAGGTACTCATCAACCGACATCGAAAGCTCCGATGCTATAGTTTTGGCAGACCCGGCGAACGATTGATCGCATTCAATTTTCTGCTTTACTTTATCGATTGCCCTTACCTTCTCCCGAACGGAGCGGGGTACCCAATCGAGCTTACGCAACTCGTCCTGGACTGTGCCGCGAACACGAGTAATCGCGTAGGTTTCGAACTTCACTCCCCTTGATGGATCAAAGCGTTCAATCGAATCCAGCAATCCAATCATACCCAACTGTTTCAAATCGCCGTCATCAATCACACCGGCAGACTGCTTTGTAAAGTTCGGAAATTTGCTGACGACAAATCTGACGACGCCTGTATATTCAACAGCAAGTTGTTGCTTCACTTCAGGCGATTTCGTGCGAGAGTATTCTTCCCAGAGTTTTTGTTTTAGCGGCATCATCATTGGCATCTCTCTATGTAATGTTGTTGACGGTGCAGATTCAATTCGTTTTCTGATCTCCGCACACATGTAACACTTGCAACTGAAGTGCCAATATCAAAGAGAGTGTTTTGGGGGATTAGGCGTAGACTCAGGTGATATGAGCCTTAACTGCTGGCTATTATTACTCAGGTGAGCGAGGAATTTAGGCAAGCTTCTTCGCATTCCTGAGCTCTTCGAGTTGTGGAAGCATATGTTTCGTGTAGCAATCGGGACAGATGCCGTGTGAAAAATTTGCTTCTGTTCGATGCGAAATATATGTCTCCATCTGTTGCCACTTTTGTTCGTCGTCTTTTATTTTTTTACAGTATGAGCAGATTGGCAGCAAGCCTTCGAGTTGTTTCACTTCCTGCTGAAGACTGAGAATTCTTTCTGCCACGCGCAGGCGGGCTGCTAGCGTATCCTTATCGAACGGCTTGTTGATGAAGTCATCGGCTCCAGCCTGCATTCCCTCGAGATACCTCCCCTTCCCTTCGAGCGAAGTAAGCATAATGATGTAGGTGTATCTCGACCGATTCTCGCGGCGAATGAGCCGGGTAAGTTCAAGGCCGTCAAATCCGGGCATTATCCAATCCGAAATCACCAGATTGAAGTGATGTAATCGAAACTCCAGCAACGCCTCGCGTCCATCCTGCGTTTCCACCACCTCGTGGCCGAGCGATTGCAACGTTTTCGTCAATACTTTTCGTGTACCGGCATCATCATCTGCAGTAAGGATTTTCATTCTCTTCCTTCAACCGTTGTGGATCGTTCAAACTTAGTTTTTACTTCCATGAATTCTTGTTCGATGGCATCAATAAGTTTATCCCGCTGAGCAGGCACTGTATCATTTACGGAGTGTTCGAGAATCTGACATATCTCCGCAAACTTCATTGCCCCAATATTGCGCGCACTGCCTTTTAATGTATGGGCGATTTGAGAGAGGGAATATGAATCCGCACCCTGTAGTGCGTCACGCAGGGCGGCTATCCTTACAGGACCATCTGTAAGGAACATCTCCGCCAGTTCACGAAGTAACGTGTCATCTCCCCCACTCAAACCGCGTAATTCATCCAGCCGCCCTTGATCCAGCAAAAGAATAAACTCGTCTTGAACAACTTCTGACTTCTTCTCCGCTGTTGTTTCGTTGGTGGATTTTTTCATCGACGGATCTTGATCCCTGATCGTCCACTTTCGGATTTTGGCTGAGAGAGTATTGAATTTTACGGGTTTCGCTAAATAATCATCCATACCCACCGCAAAGCAAAGATCCTTTTCACTTTGCAGGATTCCCGCAGTCATCGCTATGATCATTGGCTGCCTGATGCTCAATTCCCGGATTCTTTTTGTCGCTTCGAACCCATCAAGTCTGGGCATCATGCAATCCATTAACACAATATCAAATTCTGTGCGGCTGGCAGCTTCCACCGCCTCCCATCCATCCACCGCAACAGAAACAGTAACTCCAAGCTTTTCAAGCATCCGCAACGCAACCTTTTGA
This sequence comes from Bacteroidota bacterium, assembly GCA_046597825.1. GTDB lineage: Bacteria > Bacteroidota > Ignavibacteria > UBA10030 > UBA6906 > CAADGV01. Next base: position 9,561 of record JBKJJX010000299.1, read on the forward strand.
TTCACGGGATCATCTTCGACGAGCAGAATTTTCACATTCCCGAGCAATTCAAGGTTTTCACGCTCCGTGAAGGGGATAATGCTTTCCGTAATGGATTCCGATGAGTGAACTGCGAACACTGCTGTAAAACAAAATGTACTCCCTTTCCCCTGCACACTTTCTACGGTCATCCCACCGCCCATGAGCTCGGCAAGTCCCTTGCACATAGCAATGCCAAGTCCGCTGCCACCATATTTTCTAGTCGATGAGCCATCCACCTGGGTGAATGATTGAAAAAGCTTTCCAGAGTCGATTTCTGAAATCCCAATTCCCGTGTCACTCACTTCGAAACGAAGAGTTATATGCGTCTGCGTAAGTTTTTCCACACAACACCTAAGAGCAATTGTCCCTTCTTCCGTAAACTTGACCGCGTTGCCCGCAAGGTGTGCAAGAATCTGTCGCAGTCGTTTCGGATCGCCCTGCAACACTTCGGGAATTTCCTCATCTACGGTTTTGAAGAGTTCAATATTTTTCTCCCGCGCTTTGTGCGATACGAGCGTGACAGTATCGTCAAATATCTGCCGGACATTTACATCAGTAATCTGAAGTTGCAGTTCTTTCGCTTCGATTCTTGAGAAATCAAGTATATCGCTAATAATCGTTAGCAGTGCTTCCCCGCTCGAGTGGATTGTTTCAACGTAATCGCGTTGTTCGGGTATCAGATCGGATTCGAGGAGTAACTCTGCAAGGCCCAGAATTCCATTCATCGGCGTGCGGATTTCGTGGCTCATATTTGCGAGAAACTGCTTTTTGGCAACTTTGGCGGACTCAGACTCAAGGCGGGCATTCTTCAATTCACTTGCGCCTTTCTGCACGAGTTCTTCCATCTTCCTGAATAAATAGCAATTCTCCAAAGCGTTGGCAGTAACAGACAGAACTGTTGAAAGGAGGTTAAGTCCGGCGCCTGAGGGTAAAGCAATTGAAGCCTTCAGAAGACCGACAAACATTCCATGAATTCTTTGCCGTGTCGCGATTGTGTGGAAGACCAACGCGTCTCCTGCCGATACGCCCGGGACGACGATTCCGTGGCTTATCTGCAGCGCATAATCCCATTTGCCATCGGCTTTACGAAGGTCAATCTCCGTTTCAAAAAATTGCTGAAGCTTGGAGGGCGTACAGTCTTCGATTCGGAAATCAAGATCTTTTCCATCACCCATGACAAACGCCATTGCGCGGAATAAATCAAGACGCCCAACATGCTCGCGGGAGGAAGAAATGATTTCGGATTTTTTGCAACCCGGACCCGAGAGTGCGTACACATCCTGCATCAAAGCCAGAAGATCGAGATCGTTTACTCTCCGCAGACTTTCCTTCTCAAGGAACGCCATGCGCTCTTCAGAACTCACGGGTAGATTTGTGTCTTTTAGGTTACGACCGTGGGACATGGGATTCTGCACGTGGACTGCGCTTGAATACTGTTGGTGAAATTGCAATCGAAGTGCCGCAGACCGATGGTGAGTGTGTAAACACCAGCATTCCTGCCGATGGCAATCCTGCCATTACCTGATCCCGGTTCCACTTGTAGCCTTCAAGACGTACATCCTTGTCCGCCAGAAACTCTTCCCCGGTTGACCATTCTTTTTTGCAAAGCGTACATTTTTTGAACGTCAAATAGCCCTCCCCATTCTTGTGGTTACACCTGTTCCACATTGATTGGGGCAAAGCATATGCCATGTGTCTTCTTATAAATTATTCAGCGAAGGTTGAAACTAGAGCAAACCAAGGCTTTTTTAGAAAGGAGCGCGTGTGAAGTTGCGCATTATTGTGCACATGGCGGGGTTACCGATTGATTTTTAACCACACCTCTGTGGAATCCTGATTAGAAACCAACTTGAATGCGTGAGCCGAATACGGTTGCATTCTCAACGACCAAACTTGTTCCCGGATAAATGATTCGCTGAATATCAGGTTGGATATCCAGCCAGCTTGTTAAGCGGGCACGATACGTAAATTCGATTACCATTTCCCCACTTGCGATCGGGTCATTCGCGATATGCTTTGCCTGCCTGTACTCAGAGGAAACACTTACATACGTCGCTCCAAAGCTGAAAACGTCTGAATCCCTGCCGGCAAACAAACCGGTATATGCTCCACCAAAGCTCCAATTGTAATCGAATTGGTTGATCCTCCCGTTTGCAAAACCAAGTCGGGCAAACAGTGCAAGTCCTTGTGCAGGATCGTTTGCTTCAGAAAAAACGTTCTGCTCTGCCAGCATGTAAAGTCCATTGTCGCCGGTCGAACGCGATGACCGACCCGAATTTGCCATTGCCTGAATTTCACTAAAGGAGGCAGTATAAAACCATAAACCCAGAGTGTATGTTCCGCGCCCGATTGTTCTTTCACCTAACCCTCGCCACGAAAATGCTACTTCATTTACACTCAACGCTCCATCATCGCGGCTCATAAAAAGTGAAGGCGTTAACGGCGCACTCGCTGTGCCAGGCACCGCATCAAGAATTGCAAACTGAAATGCCCACGAATCCGATGCACGCAATTTTACCCTAAGGGCCGCGGAAGTATTTGGAAAAATAGATGGGCCATTAATTCCAGTCTGAGATAATTCCTTTCCGATTCTGAACGACCGGTTCAGCAAGTAGCCTGACGCCTGCGTTCGGTAGAATTCGCTATTCAGATCGTATAACCCTGCCAACAGCGATATGTCACCATCCATAAAATTCTGCTGTATCCAGGCCTGATAGAGTTTGGCCACTTTTGGTCCATCAACATTGCTGATTTGCTGGGCTACCCCGATATGTCTGCTTAAGCCACCACCATTATTTGTAATTGCCTGGACAAAGAACGATCCGCCTTTCCAATCCATTAACTTCCCGGCATCAAGAGCTACGGCTAAATCAATATTGTGGAGATACGAACCGGTTTGTTTCAAGCCGCCGGTAAAATTTGAAAAATTATCTGCAATGTATCCAAGCGACAATTGAACTCCCTGGACCCCGAATACATTGCGGCTATCGCTCCATTGCTCATCCGGCCACATCATACGGCTGGTATCTGCTTCGGAAGATTTTGCTTCTTCCTTCTTGATTGGCTGTTTGACTTCGGCGGAGTTGTCGGACTCGTTTTGCTTCGAATAACAAACAGTTGAGAGCACAATCAGAAAAACGGTTAATACTCTTTGCATCGACCCTCCAAATACATGACATGCGATTCTCACATCGTTCCAATCCCAATGCCATATATAAAGGGCCGTTAATCACACAAAAGCGCAGAATACGCAAACAGAAAATCGGAAAACAAACCACAATTGTAGAAAAGGATGGCCGAAATCTACAATCATCGAAAATAAAAAAGTGGCTCGGAAGACCCCGGGCCACCTTCATGGGTTGTGAGAGAATACGAAATCAGTTTGAAGAGAGAATGTCGCGGACAGTTTGAATAAATTCTTCCGGACGGAAGGGCTTGTGCAATGCGGTGAGTGACTCTTTCGCCAGCAACGGGCCAAGGACTTCTTCGGGAGAATAGCCCGTGCAGAAAAATGCTTTGACGTTTTTGTTAATCTTCTTGAGCTCCAAATATGTCTGCCCACCGTCGAGACGGGGCATAAGTAGATCGAGAATAACAAGGTCAATTTCCTTTGCCCGCATCTTATACATCTCAACAGCTTCGACCCCGTCGCGGGCAACGATAACGCGATATCCTTGTTCACGAAGCATCTCGCTCCCCAGTTCCTGCATCATGGGTTCATCATCTACAAGAAGAATAAGTTCATGGTTCGGCAAGGTCGAATCGATCTTACGTAGGGAAGTCCGTTCAGTGACTTCACTTTCGGCTACTGGCATATACAAGTCGAATACGGTACCGCGTGCGCCTTCACTGTCAACCGTTATGAGTCCTTTGTAGCTCTTTACAATATTGTAAACGATCGAAAGCCCGAGACCCGTTCCTTTTCCCCGTTCTTTGGTTGTAAAGAATGGATCAAAAATCCGGTCCTTGATGTGTGTAGGGATTCCCGTTCCCGAATCAGACACACGTAAGCGGACAAATTCCCGCGGTTGATCAAACCCGGCGAAAAGTGGCTCATCCTCCTTTGGCAAATACATGGAAGCCTCAATGCGAAGCGCTCCCCCAAGAGGCATTGCATCGCGGGCGTTCAGGCAGATGTTCAT
>JBKJJX010000328.1:0-5316 GCA_046597825.1 Bacteroidota bacterium
ACCCATTGGAAAAACATCGGAATTATGTTCAGGTCACTATTATAAAAACTGTTTCAGTTTTGCGTAACCCGCTCTGCTCACCTGCAACTTTGTGCCATCGGTAAGGATTGCAACGCGGCTGTCTTTAGCATACAGCTCGATTTTGGCGAGCCGGTCGATGTTCAAAATATATGACCGGTGTATGCGAATGAATTTTTCCGAGGCAAGCCCTTCTTCTAATTTGGAAAGTGTCGTCTGTTTAAGGTGCGATTTCCCTGTCGATTTAACTGCAACGTAATCATCCTGTGCCTCAATGTAATCGATCTGCTCGGCGGGAATGATGTGGACTTTTGATCCATCCCGGATAAGAATTCGTTCCAGCGGCTTATGTGTTGAGTGCGAGACGTCCACAAGTGCGTTCAGCGTTTCTTCTTCTGCGGTCCCAGATTTGTTTTTCGCTTGCTGAAGGGCTTCATCAAAACGTTGCTTGCTGAAGGGCTTCAGTAAGTAGTCTGCGGCATGGACTTCAAACGCCCGCACGGCAAATTCATCATATGCTGTTGTAAACACGACAGCCAGATTATGTTCGATCAACTCCAGCACTTCAAAGCCGTTCAGCTTCGGCATTTGAATGTCGAGAAACAAAATATCCGGCCTCGATTCCGTCACGACTTTCACTGCTTCAAATCCGTTTGCACATTCAGCCGAGATGTGAATATCGGAATGACTCGAAAGATATTCGCGCACGATTTGCCGGGCGAGCGGCTCGTCATCGACAATCACCGCATTGTATGTCCGTCCGGCGGTTGTCATTGCTTTTGAGATGAAGGAGAGAGAGGGAACATCAGCTCGACGCGATAGAAACGAACATTCTGCTCGATCGCAACATTCACATTCGATCCGTACAACGCATCGAGCCTGCGTTTTATGTTTGAGAGCCCGACGCCATTGCCTTTACTCGCGGGTTTGTCGGGATCACATGGATTCGAAACCGAGAGCATCAAATACGAACCGTTCTTTTTTGCGGAGAATGAAATCGTTCCGCCTTCAATGAGGTGGGCTACACCGTGGGCAACGGCATTTTCCATTATGGGTTGAAGAATGAGTGATGGAACGGGCACCTGTTCACATCCCTCCTGAATGATCTTTTCGAATTGCAGCCGCGCCCCGAAACGTATTTGTTCTATCGAAAGAAATTTTTCCGCGAGTTCAAATTCCTCTGCAAGAGGAATGAGCTGCTGTCCGAGCTTGAGAGTCTTGCGAAAAAACTCTGCAAGCCGGAGCGACATGGCTCTCGCTGCCGGCGCATCGCTTGCTGTGAGAGCGCTGATGGAGTTCAGGCTGTTAAACAGAAAATGGGGCTGTATTTGCGAACGAAGCGCCTTCAGCTCCGCCTCGCGTGCAAGCACCTGCAATTCAAGTGCACGCCGCTCGGCTCCCCGGGCCGTGTCAAACGCGAGCAGCAGATAGTGAATAACAATTCCGAGAACAAACAGCATCACGCCGATGCCGAAGAGCAGCGGGATATTGGCGTCGTACTTCGTGCTGAGTCCGGGGAACGCATCGATGCGTGTCAGAACAATGGCGATGCCTTTGCCGAGCGCCAACCATAAGGCAGCAGAGAGGAATGACGATGATCCAACAACGGCGATGACTTTCAGAAACGGGGTTTCTTGCAGCGGAAACGAACGACAGAGATAAAGGGAAGCAAGACACATGAACGAATACACGAGCGACATCGGAGGGATCAGCGCGACTGCTTCGCCCCATGTCACGGCGTCCATCACCACCAGCAAAAGACATAGCAGTCCGGCAATGACTGCCCAGACTGCCATGTACAATACAAATCGTTCCCGTTGTGCGAAGAGTGGGTGCAAGGAGTCCTGACCAATTAATTACTTACTTCAACCCCGCCCATAACAATCGTTCCGCGGATGATGAGTCGTTGTCCGGCATCAGCAGTCTGGCGGAATGTTTTGTCATCGTAACCGCCGAGAATGGGGGTTCCTTCGAATGAGACTGACCATGTCTGCGGGACTTTAATTTCGATGCCGCCCCAGAACGCGAACACATCAAACACAGCGGGACTGCTGGCAATCGACGCATTCCGCAAATCAATATCGCATCCACCCATGACAGCAGTCAATTCTCCGCCCCGAAAATCTGCCGTATGAACATTGCGTCGCGAACCGCCGAGAAACGCGGAGGCATTCACAATCGAGCCGCTATCGGATGGTTCTTCTTTTCCGACAGTGTCATCAGCATTCCCGCGCCGGTAGCGGCCGGTCCGAAGTATCATCATTGCTCCGACTGCAACCAACAGCAGCGGCCAGAAATCCCACAAGCGGAAATAAAAAATATCCAGCCGGTCGATGAGCATTGCGCTGCCCACAAACACAAGCACGAATCCCCAAAACTTGCCGCCGCGGCAATTCGGTTGAAGTATTCTCACCACGCCGTACACGATTAAGAGCGCCGGCCAATAACGTAAATAATCGCGGGCGTAGATCATATCCAGATTGTCGAGCGTGAAGATTACACCCACGGCGATGATGATCAAGCCCATAACTATTTGCGGTGTTATTCGAAATCCTGATTTGGTTTCCATACGAGTCCTGGTTAAAGTGTAGTAGAATGTAATTGTGCTTCGGCATTTTTCCTGCGTGCATCGCGCTCAACAGATTGCCACATCCAGAAAATTCCCAACAGAATCAGTACGGCCGGCCATGTATAATGAAAACCGACACCGAACACACGCAGTATCGAAACCTCAAGCCATATTCCAAGGCCGATGAGCCAGAAGCCTTCGGCGCGGTGAAATGGTTGTGTCATTTTTTGAATTCCCAGCACCACGAGAATGAGCGGGGCGAATTTCCAAATGTGGAACCGTTCAATAGTTCCAATGTTCATCAGGAGAAGAAGAATGCCGATAACCATCAATGCGCCGCCGACAATCCATCTTCCGTTGCTGTGCCGTTGCGAAACCATTTCCATACATCCTCCATTGTTTTGTTGCATCAATGTACGCCGGCCAACCGGAAAGGTTAGGAGGAAATAGGTGAACGGCGGACGCACGTCGGCGAATGGCGGATTATCATACTTACATCAATCCAACCGGATCAATATCCACCGTCAGCTTTATGGCAGATTTTCTTCTGCAGAGCTCGGCAAGCGTTTTGCGAATCGCGTAGCGCAATTCCACTCCCGCCGGATCGCTGGTCTTGGAGCTCTTGATGATGATGTGCCAGCGATATTGATTGTTGATTTTGCTGATAACTGCAGGTGAAGGGCCAAGCACAGTGAACGTTCCAAGTATTGAACGCAAAATGCGGGCAAAGCGCTCGGCCTCCATCTTGACGCCGTTCTCATTCTTTCCTTTAAACTCCACAAGTGCAAGACGCGAGAACGGCGGGTAATTCAATTCGCGTCGCTCCTCCAATTCAGTCTCGAAGAATTTTGTGAAATCATGATCGACGACGTGCTGAAGTGTATAATGTTTGGGTTGATGTGTTTGAATAACGACCTCGCCCTTGAGTGTGCTTCGTCCGGCTCTGCCTGCAACCTGCGTCAGCAATTGAAATGTTCGCTCGGACGATCTGAAATCCGGCAACAGCATTTGTGTGTCGGCGGAGATGACGCCCACTAGTGAGACGCGTGCGAAATCCAAACCCTTTGCAACCATTTGCGTTCCGAGAAGAATATCCGCTTCGCCATCGCCGAACTTTTGCAGCAAGCGCTGATGGGATCCCTTGCGCGTTGTTGTGTCCATATCCATCCGCAAGACTTTCGCCTTTGGAAATAATGTTGCGAGTTCCTGTTCCACGCGTTGCGTGCCCGCGCCGCGCTGTTGCAAATGCATGCTCTTGCAGTGCGGACACTCCACAGGCGGTTTCATTGTGAGTCCGCAGTAATGGCAGCGTAAATGTTTTCGTGCGAGATGGTACGTCAGAGTTACGTTGCAGTTGGGGCACATCAGCGTGTTGCCGCAATCCGCGCACTCGATGAACGGCGCAAATCCTCGGCGATTCTGCAAAAGAATGATTCCTTCTTTCTTCGAGAGGCGGTCTTCTATTTTTTCGCGAAGAAGAGGAGAAAACGATGATTGTTGAAATTCCCGCAACTGTTCGCCGGCGCCGGCGAGCGGATAACCGAAGTCGTCGGTAGTTTTTGCTTTGCGCTCGGAATATTCCCGCTTGCGTTCTCCGATCATGTCGACGATGGTAATCACCGGCATCGTAATGGCTTCGACACGCACCGGCATTTCAAGCAAATCGTATTTTCCCGTGATTGCATTGAAATACGATTCCGCCGAAGGCGTTGCCGATCCGAGAAGAACAACCGCGTTGTTGAATTTTCCGCGCATGATTGCGACATCCCGCGCATTGTATCGCGGCGTCGCATCGAACTGTTTGTACGAAGGTTCGTGCTCTTCATCTACCACAATCAAACCAAGATTGACAAGCGGAGCGAACACTGCCGACCTCGGACCGATAACGACTTTGTAATCACCACGCCGCGCTCTCTGCCATACCTCATGCCGTTCGTTTGCCGACATCCGGCTGTGAACGACTGCAACCGATTCCCCAAAGTGGCTTTTGAAACGCCGTACAATCTGAGGAGTCAGAGAAATTTCAGGCACGAGCACAATTGCAGTCCGGCCTGCATCCAAAGTCTTGCGTATTACTTCGATATAGACCTGAGTTTTGCCGCTTCCCGTGACACCGTGCAGCAAAAAAGTCTTGTTCTGTCGTTGATCTAACGCATTGCTCACGCGTTGTAAAACCTCCCGCTGAGTTTCATTGAGGGAGATGGAAAGAGTCTGCTCTTCGGTTCCGAACTCCTGTTGCGTTTTGACTTCCCGCTTTTCAATCGTAAGCAAGCCCGAGGATTTGAAGTCTTTCACTGCCGCCGTTGTCGTTCCGGACTTCTTCAGCAGGTCTGGTAGAAATACTTCGTTCACGTTCTGCGACTGCAGCCATAGTATTGCTTCCAGAAGCTGACGTGCCTTCTTTTTTCGAGGCGACAATTGCTGAAGTGTTGACCGGAGAATTTCGGGATCGATTCGCTCAATAAGGACAACGTCTTTTGTGGGGAGCTTTGTTTTTGATGCGGGAAGAACTTCCTCCAGTTCGATCAATCCTTTTGCTGCCAGTTCGTTCAGGATAACGTTGATATTTTTGAGGCCGGTTTTTTTCGCGAGAGAAGAGGAATTAATCTCACCATCCTCTCGTAAGATTTCGAAAAGCTTTGCTCGTTGCTTGGATGATTTCGCAGCCTCTTGTATGGATATCGGGTCGGCAGAAGGCGCAATCCTGACAATTCTCTTGCTGGATGAAG
>JBKJJX010000356.1:0-7358 GCA_046597825.1 Bacteroidota bacterium
AGCGCCAAACCAATGTCGGTGTATGAAGTTCATCTCGCCTCATGGAAGTTGGACAAAGACGGCGAGTGGTTGAGCTATCGCGAGCTGGCAGAGCAACTCGTCGCGTACGTAAAGAAAGCCGGCTTCACACACATCGAGCTGATGCCGGTGATGGAATATCCATACGACGGATCGTGGGGGTATCAGGTAACAGGCTACTACGCGCCGACGAGTAGATTTGGAACACCGCAAGAGTTCATGTACTTCGTCGATTATTGTCACCAACAAGGCGTTGGAGTTTTGCTGGACTGGGTGCCTGCGCATTTTCCGAAAGACATTCATGCCCTTGCACTCTTCGATGGCACGCATGTGTACGAACATGAAGATCCGCGCAAAGGCGAGCATCGCGATTGGGGAACATATATTTTCAACTACGGTCGAAGCGAAGTAAAGAATTTTCTCATCGCCAATGCATTGTTCTGGCTGGAGAAATATCACATTGACGGGTTGCGGATTGATGCCGTTGCTTCGATGCTCTACCTTGATTATTCGCGCAAAGAAGGAGATTGGGAGCCGAACCAATATGGCGGGCGCGAGAATCTTGGGGCGGTGGAATTCCTGAAACATCTAAACAGTGTAGTTCACAAATATCATCCCGGCACTCTCACGATTGCGGAGGAATCCACTTCGTGGCCGGGCGTTACACATCCGCTCGAACATCAGGGGCTCGGTTTCGATCTGAAATGGAATATGGGCTGGATGCACGACATGCTCGAGTATTTTTCAAAGGATCCCATACATCGCGCTCATCATCACGACAAGCTCACATTTGCGGCGTGGTATGCGTGGAGTGAGCGGTTTCTTCTTCCTCTCTCGCATGATGAAGTTGTTCACGGCAAGGGTTCGTTGCTCGATAAAATGCCCGGCGATGTGTGGCAGAAGTTCGCAAATCTCCGGCTGCTGTACGCGCTCATGTATGCGTTTCCCGGAAAGAAGTTGTTGTTCATGGGCGCTGAGTTTGCGCAGTGGACAGAATGGAATTTTGATAAACAACTCGATTGGGCGCTCTTTGACTTTGAATATCATCAGGGAATCTTCAAGCTGGTGCAGGATTTGAACGGCGTGTATTCCAAAGAGCCTGCTTTGCATGAAGTTGATTTTTCTCCCGCCGGTTTTGAGTGGATTGATTTTTCGGATGCAGCACAAAGCATTATTTCATTCGAGCGTAAATCGCTGGACGGGAATGAATCGGTTGTTGCTGCATTCAATTTCACTCCGGTTCCGCGCCATGGCGTCCGGCTCGGCGTGAGACACGGTGGAGCGTACAAAGAAATCTTGAACACGGATGCCCTGGCCTATGGAGGAAGCAACGTCGGCAACTCCGGGGAAGTCCGTGCTGAGGATGTAGCCTCTCACAACCGCGACTATTCGGTCGTTCTTTCATTGCCACCTCTCGGCGCTTTATTTTTGAAAAAAACTTGATTTCATCCTATCACCATCTCAAAAACATGAAAATCATTCTCACCGGCGGCAGCGGCTTCATTGGCAGTGAACTCGTTAGCGCATTGGCGTCGAAGGGGCATGAGGTTGTAATTCTTACTCGACATCCCTCTTCTATAAACAAAACGTATCCGAATGTCAGAGCAGTAGAATGGGACGGAAAGTCACCCGGCGGGTGGACTTCGGAGCTTGATGGAGCGGATGCTGTAATGAATTTTGCCGGCGAGTCGATTGGCGGCAAGCGTTGGACATCTAAACAGAAAGAAAACATTCTGAGCAGCAGAATTGATGCAACACGGACATTGGTCGCGGCAATTAAACATGCAAGGAAGAAGCCTGCAGTTTTCATTAACGCATCTGCGGTTGGCTATTACGGACCGGTTGAAGAAGGTGAAGTGGATGAAACTCATCCGGCAGGAAATGATTTTCTAGCTGAAGTCTGCAAGCGATGGGAACAGGAAGCTCGTGCAGCGGAACAATTGGGCGTACGCGTAGTTGTGCTTCGGCTGGGAGTTGTTCTCGACGAAGGGGGCGGAGCGCTTGAGAGAATGTCGTTGCCATTCAAAATGTTTGTTGGCGGCCCGGTCGGATCGGGCAGACAATGGTTTCCGTGGATTCATCGGGATGATGTCGTAGCCGTCGCGCTTTTTGTTATGGAGAATGCTTCTGTTGCGGGCGCTGTAAATGTTGTTGCACCTGAGTTGATTCGAATGAAAGAATTCAGCAGCGAGCTTGGCCGTGCAATGCATCGTCCATCGTTTTTGCCTGTACCCGGTTTTGTTCTGAAGATAGTCTTAGGTGAAATGTCTCAAATGATATTAACCGGACAACCGGTTGTTCCGGCCCGGCTTAAAGCAGCAAACTACTCCTTTCTTTACCCTCGCGCAGCCAGTGCGTTAAGGAAAATTTTTTCTTAGATTCCAAAGTGTAATAGACGGCCGGCGCTCCGTCGTATCGTTCCCTCCACGGCAACATTATTGCAACGTCGGTTGTTCGATGAAGTTTGTCAGACTCTTCCTTTTTGCCGGAATACTCGTTTCGGGTGTGGTTGCGGCAGTAATGTTGCTTGGGGAGGAAGCTATGCTCTTTGGTTTTATTATCTCGTTCTCCCTCTTCGGTGCTGTCTACTGGTTTAGCGACAAGGTTGTCTTGAAAATGTGTGGCGCCGAATTGTTGACTGTCTATCATAGTCCGACGTTGTTTGCCGCCGTGGAGGAAGTAAGCAAGAAAATCAACATGCCGCGCCCAAAGATTTATATGATACCCGGCGAAACGCCCAATGCATTCTCGACCGGGAAAGGCAGGCGCACGGCGTCCATTGCTTTTACCGAAGGGATATTGAAAAGCATTGAGCCGGAGGAACTGCGTGGCGTAATAGCTCATGAACTCATCCATATCAAGAATGGAGATGCGCTGGTGGGAAGTTTTGCCGCAACATTTGCCGCTCTGTTCGGATTGGGAATGGGGCATCATGAATCAATGTCAAAGCAAGCACACACTTCCGGCTTCAGAGAATTTGTGAAAACGAATACGGACAGACTGAGAATTCTTATCGCTCCTGTCGCAGCCTATCTGATCCGAATTCTGGTAAGCCGCTCACGTGAGTACGAGGCGGATCAATATGCTGCAACTCTTTCCGGCAATCCCCTTGCTATGGCAAATGCAATACGAACGATGGAAAAGAAAAAGTATATCCGGCCCGCGCCTGCCAGTCCCCTGGCTGCACACCTGTTTACGGTAAGTCCTCTCACCGAAGAATGGGCTTTGCGATTGTTCAACACTCATCCACCAATGGAAAAACGTATCGAACGTCTGGAGCTGATGGTGCGGCAGGGTTCGTTGAAACTAGATCAACACGCACTTCAATGAAGTTATGGTGAATGTTCGAATGAAACAGGCAACGTAATTGTTGAGAATAGGCGCGAACAATGAATCATCGAAAATGTACAATCTTATTTTCCATCTTTCTTACTCTCATTCAATCGGAAAAGTTTTCTCGCATTGAAGCAGCTCATTCCTTTCCGCGAATTGTTTTTGTAAGCCGGAATCCTCTTCCACAAACTGTAAGCGGTAATGTCCCGGGGTTCGGCCCCGAATTCCGTACTGCAGTCGTCGGAGGGAGGTTGATGATTCGGGAAAGTTCAGGAAAACTCCGTACGCTTGTCGATTCAACGAAGCTGATTGACGTTGCCGATCCTTGCGTGTCGTGGGATGGTAAAAAAATACTGTTCTCCGGCATTCAGCATGCCGATAGTAGTTGGAGAATATTTGAAATCGGAATCGACGGATCCGGATTCAGACAAATTACTTTTTCAGATAGGAACCTCTCGCTCACTCAATTCGGAGCAGCGCAAAAGCTTTTCGTCACCTACGACGATTTCGATCCCTGTTATCTTCCTGAAGGCAAGATAGTCTTTGCCAGCACGCGGTATCCATCGATGGCGATGGTTGCGCAAGTCCGGACCAGCAATCTGTACATCGTGAATGCAGACGGAAGCAACGTGCACCGCATTACATCCGAACGAAGTGGAGGGGAAGAGCCAACAATTGATCCCGTGACCGGACAAATTGTGTATGCGCGTTGGTGGGTCAATATTGACAGACCGAGCAACAAAACAAAAAATAATCTCTCGCGTGAAGATGCGACATCGCTGACCGATGATATCGGAAACATCTGGCAGGCAATCACCATTCGTCCGGACGGGACCAGATTGAAATTATACGCTGGCTTCGCGCGGACGCGGTACGGATTGCAAACGTATAAACCTGCGTTACTGCATGACGGGCGATTGCTCAGCGTGTTCTCTCCACAAACGTCTCTTGCACCATCCGCCGGCGGATTTGGAATCCGATGGTTCAAACCCGGCGCCGATTACGAACACTACATCATTGGTGTTAAGTCGGATGAATCACTTCGCCTTCGGACTGCAATCAGTCCGCCGTTTGCGACCGATCCCGTTGAACTTTCTTCAAACACAATTCTATTTTCCTATTCGTTAGATGGTAAAGATTATGGAATCTACACGTCATATCTGGACGGAAAGGGATTAAAGAAGATCATCGATTTGCCGGGCACGTTGGAATTAGAACCGCAGATTATCGCCGCCAGAAAATTACCACCCGTCATGAAGGAGCAAATGATTTCTCCTGTTTCTGATCTTCCGCCAACTGAAGATCCCGAAACGTACGGACGGAATGATTATTTCCGGTTTGATTGCATGAATATTTTCACAAACGGAAAAGTCGACGAACCGATGCCTGATGCACCGCGCATCGGGCGGGATTTAACCCTACAGTTTTTTATGAATCCCCAACGGCAAAATTCGACTGCCCCCGATCCCAGCATCTTGCTAAAATCGACGCCTGTGTTTTACATGGGAGGTGTGCACGAGCAGGACATTCCCGCCGAGGTTCCGCTCTTCGAACAAATAATTGATAAGGATGGCAAAGTACTGGAAACTACGGACGGGAGGTTTGCGCACGTTGCAGGGATGAACTTCGATCGTTTGGGCTCCGGAACGAAATGCGTAGGTTGCCACATCGGACACTCTATGCTCGAAGTTCCACCGAACGGTACAATTTCTGAATGGTTTAATGCTGCCCCCTCTGCAGATGTGACCGCAAGCTCAGAATTCCGGGACAAAAATGGTATTTTGTACCCGGCTCGCAATGTTGTCGACCGTCAGGCCCGCGTTGGAGGCGATTCTGTTATCTGGATCGCTAACGAGGGTGATGGCGCTACCATCGAGCTGCGGTGGCGAACTCCGATTGAAGCAAAACAATTCATCCTCTACAATATTACGAGTGCACCAGAAAAAAATATTCTGGTGCAAAATTCCAAGATTCTGTTATATTATAGCGGCATTGAAGTCGGTTCCGTTTCCAACACGGGCCCTCTCAGCCCTGACGGTACACCGGTTTCAATCCGCCCTACCAAAATTGATGTTGCACGGATAACGATTACAAAGTGTTCTGGTACAATAACTCGCAAACCCCTCGTGGGACTGGCAGAAGTTGAAACGATAGCAAGAATTTTTTCCATCACCTCGAACTAATTAACAACACCCAAGGAGATCCATGAACAAAATTTTCATGGTTTGCATGATGTTTTTTGTCACCATCGCACAGATGAGTGCAGACGGTTTTTACAGCGTCCACTCCTCAAACGGCCTGGATGTCTGGGCAGTCGGCAACGGCGGTAACGTGTTCCACTCATTTGATGGAGGTGTCACATGGGGAACGTATCCTCAGGGTGCAAACACACATCGCGGCGTCTACACTTACGGCAGCGACGTGTGGATAGTAGGAGATAACGGAGTGTTGTACTTCTCCCAGAACGGCGGCTCTTCATGGTTAACGCGAACGTTGAACGGTGGAAATGGATTGCGTTCAGTTCAATTTGTGAACGCACAGAAAGGCTGGGTTGTTGGAGCAAACGGATCGATCTCAATCTCGAACGATGGCGGCATGACGTGGACTTCGCAATCCTCGACAACCACGCAGACACTGACGTCGGTTTCATTTACCGATTCGATGACAGGCTACGTTGCAGGAATGGCAGGGACATTATTGAAAACAGTGAATGGCGGAGCGAGCTGGACCAGCGTTTCCGGATCGGGATGGAACGCGGATATCTTGTCAGTGCGCGCCAAGGGGCAGATAGTCTATGTTACCGGCAGTGAGGGTTTCGTGTACACCAGTAACAACGGCGGATCAACATGGTCATCCCTGTATTTCAAAACGGATTCTAAGGTTGATGTGAACGGTGTTGCAATCCGCAATTCAAATGTGATATTTGCCGGAGGTGGCGGGTTTATTCGATACAGCGACGATGGCGGAAGAAATTATACGTGGGCTATGCATCCCATGTACGCTAAACTCAACGACATGTTCTTTTATGATGATATGCGCGGCTGGGTCTGCGGCGAAAAAAATAATGCAGTCATGCGAACGACAGATGGCGGCGTGACGTGGCAACTGCCGCAAGGAACAACAGTGAATTACAGTTGGGCTCAGAAATTCAACGCCGGTTCCATCGGGAACACGTTTATGATTGACCCGTGGAATCGAAACCGTATTTTTGTCGTCATGGGTGCCGCCATATGGATGAGTGCTGACCGCGGTGAAACATGGACACAACGCGCATCAATCACCCAGGGTGGTTCAACGTGGTCATTCTACATTTCACCTCGCGATTCGAACGTCTGGGTTGCCGCAAACTCAGGCGGAGGTAAGGGCGTAAAGCGTTCTACCGATCGCGGAGCGACGTGGACATCTACGCTTGTCAAAAATTTTACATCGTATGGGATGCCGCTCGAAATAGATCCCAATCATCCTGATACGCTTATCTTCGCAGCGGAAGGAACTGGTAGCGGGCCTGATGGCGTCTTGTACATCTCCTCAAATTTTGGGGCGACGTGGGATACTCTGGCGCGCACGACTTTCCGCAGCCCATGTGATATTGTTATCGTACCCGAAAATACAAACACCTGGTATATCGGGGATGGTGTGACCGGAAGTGGGACCGGACAGATGTGGCGATCACTCGATTATGGCAAGACTTGGACTTCGATCTATACGACTTCGGGTTCAGAAATTCCAATGATCGCAGTCTCCCGTCACCGGAACACCGAGGGCTTTGCAACCGCCTGGGGATCAGGTGGGGTTACAAAAACTTCTAATATTGGAGTCTCCTGGACATCAATTGCCTCTACGGGCTCCACGTGGGGAGTTGATATCGCAAAAGATGACCCGAACGCCATCCTGTACGGAACGTATGGCGGCTCGACATCATATCTTTCAAACAATGCGGGATCGTCCTTCCTCTCGTCAAGCTTGACCGGTTCAAATTCCGGGGTCCTCTTTTATGATCGCGGAAC